>JBKECE010000290.1:0-1932 GCA_047974325.1 Dysgonomonas sp.
TACCGAAAATCGATATGTCAGATATAATTAACACTAACTCGCCCATTAGCAGCATAATGGATACACCTTATTATAAAAAGTTTATAGCTGAAAACGAAGAGCAAGCTCGTCGAATGGCTGAATATAACGCAAAAAAAGACAAACAAAATAAGATTTTTGTTTGGGTTTCCTTCGCATTTGGTACAATCATTGGTATTTCTGGTGTGATTGTTGGACTTGTATCTTAGGGAGTATTTAAAATGATAAATGAAATAAAAGAAAGAATAGAATTAATTAGTCGTGGCGAAGTTCCAAAAGGTTATAAAAAAACAGATGTTGGAATTGTGCCAGTGGAGTGGGAAAGTAAAAAACTTAAAGATATTGGCAAATTCTCAAAAGGTAAAGGGTTGCCAGGCAGTGAAATGACAAATCAGGGAGTACCTTGTGTTGGGTATGGAGATATTTACACTAAATATAATTTATGTTTTGATAAAGCTCATAATTTTGTATCACAAGATATAGCAAATCAAAGTGTACCTGTTTCAAAAGGTTCTTTATTGTTTACCTCTTCTGGCGAAACACAAATAGAAATAGGTAAGTGTATTTGTTATATAGGTAATGAACCTATTTACGTTGGTGGAGATATTGAAATCTTAGAATTGAATAAAACTTTAAATGGTCTCTTTGTTGGATATCAGCAAAATATTTTTTCATCAATAAAGCAAAAAGCCAGGTATGGTCAAGGGAATTCAGTCGTCCATATTTACAGTAATAGCTTAGGTAGGTTGGGAGTTGCCTACCCCGAAAATATAGAAGAACAAGAAAAAATAGCAAATATTCTTTTAAACTGGGATAAGGCTATTTGTTTGCAAGAGGAACTTATTAAGAAACTTGAGTTGCAGAAAAAAGCTCTTATGCAGAAATTATTAACACCTAAAAAAGATTGGCAAACTGTTAAAATAGGAAATTTAACGAAAGAATTGTCAATAAGAAATAAAAATAACGCATGTCAAAACATTAAAAGTGTTTCAAATAGGTTTGGTTTTATAAACCAAGATGAGCAGTTTTCTAAACAAGTTGCAAGTTTAGATATGAGTAAATATAAAATTGTTAAATGTAATGATATTGCGTATAATCCTTCGCGAATAAATGTTGGTTCTATTGCCATTTATGAAGATATTGATATTGGCATTATAAGTCCTATGTACGTAGTTTTCGAATGTATCGGAATAACACCAAAGTTACTACTATTACTATTAGATACTAACAAAGGTAAATATGACATCAAGAGCTTTTTAACTGGTAGTGTAAGAGATACATTAAATTATGATGACTTATCAAATATTGTTATAAAATTACCTAATGATAAACAATGCAGTAAGATATTGGAATTATTTAATGCACTAGAAAGTAATATTGCTACAGCAACAAAAAAACTAAAAAAACTAAAACAACAACAAAAATCAATGCAACAGTTACTACTAACAGGTATTGTTAGAGTAAACTAAGGAGGAAATATAATGCCTGACCATAAGATTTTTAACGAGCGAGAAGAATGTCAAAACAGACTAATAAAGTTTCTAGAAAATATGGGATATGAATACGTTTCAAGAAGTGAAGCAGAAGAAAAAAGAGGTTCGTTTTCAAAAGTAGTTTTTGAAGATGAGCTTATTCGCTTTTTGAAAAAACAAACTTACAAATTTAAAGAACATGACCTTTTATTTTCAGGAGAGTCTATTTCTAGAGCAGTTAGAGCAATAGATACTTCCATTTTACAAGGATTAACACTTGCAAGTAAAGAAATTTACAACCTACTTACACTTGGAATAAGTCTTGAAGAAAATATCGTTATAGATAGAGATATGCCCGTTAAACAATCTTTTGACCTAAATTATATTGACTTTAAAAATCCACAAAACAATATTTGGCAAGTTACAGAAGAATTTAGTGTAG
>JBKECE010000293.1:0-5438 GCA_047974325.1 Dysgonomonas sp.
AATCTTCAAAAGATGTCAGAGCAGGAAATAAAAAACCTGCTGGAAGAAATGAAAGCTCGCTCGCTGTCGGGTGAGCTTTCGGTTTCTGATAAGCAGTTTATAGAAAAATACTACGAACGCATCACCTTTTGCACATTCACAAAGCGAAACTGTAGCAGATGCTACAATGATGCATTTATAGAAATGTACACAACTTTCAAAAAACACGGACTAAGACCTATGCCAAAATTTAGATTAAAAAATGGAGTCGTACTACAATCGGCACATTTCAAAGAAGTTGTTTCAAACAACAATCTGACAGACGAGAATGCCCTTCTGTGGCTCAAGGATAATCCTACGCGGATCTATTTGTTTGCCTCTTATCCCGAAGATTGGGAGCAGCAAATTGCCGGCAGCAATGATGAAACTTCAGAACAGACAACAGACGAACCGAAAGCTAAAAGAATAAAGAAACACAAACAACAAGAAGATTAGACCGATGAATGTAAAATCAGTAAAAGAACCCGAAAAAAGAATTGATGTCCCCAGCATCACTCATCTTGGCATTCAGGCATATAACCAAAACAACTTGTATGCCCAAGATATCAAGGCGATTGTGGCTAGTTCGGAGTCAGGAGCCAGTTGCCTCAATCGGTATGTTCAGTTCATTCAAGGCAATGGCTTCAAAGACGTGGCTTTTGCCGAAACGGTATTGAACGCAATGGGCGACACAGCAGATGATATTCTGGCTCAAGTTGCAGCCGATCTGGCTTCGTTCGATGGTTTTTCTCTGCACATCAACTACGACGCCTTAGGGCAAATCGTAGAAGTGTATCACGTTCCGTTCGAAAATTGCCGTCTGGGCGAAGAAGATGAGCAGGGTTTTGTTTCTCAAATAGCCGTACATCCTGACTGGAGCGGAACTAAGCGTAGGGGCACAAAATTACTCCGCCCGACCAGAGAAACAATAGACTACATAGACATCTTCAATCCGGAACAAGATGCTGTTCAGAAGCAAATTTCGGATGCCGGCGGAATGGACAAATTTAAAGGACAAATCTTATGGGTGTCGAGTGCCGGCAAACAAGAATACCCGAAAGCCATTTACGATTGCGTTGTCACCCAAATGTCTACGGAAGAAGGGCTTGGAAATATTGCTTACCGTAACACTCGCAACAACTTTAACCCCTCTGGTATGCTCATCACAAAAAAGGGAATGAACGTTGCATCAGAAAATGAGGATACGAATTTCGATTCAGGGAACATTGCCGAAGAAGTGGCAAAGATACAGGGAGATATAAACACAAATAAAATTCTGCACGTGGAAGTCGAGTATGACGAGGAAGTTCCTCAATTTGTAACCTTTCAGGGAACAAATTACGATCAAGACTATAGCGTAACATCAAACGATACTTGTGAGAAAATCTACTCTGCATTCGGTCAGGAAGCATGGCATCGCATACGCAAAGGAAGCCTCGGATTTTCAAGCGAGGTGCTGGTCGAGGCCTACGAAAACTACTCTACGATAACAAGCGTACAACGTCGCATGATTGAGCGCGCTTTTGATAAGATATTCAAGTATTGGTACGAAAAAATACCAACTACAGACTTCACAATCGAACCCCTAAAATACGTATCCAGTGATGCTAAAAACAATAGTAACAATTGAAAATGTGAAAACAAACATCCGACCGATATCTAAGCATTTAGACGATAACCGGATAAATATTTACATAGATGAAGCCGAACGCCTCGACCTGAAACCTCAGCTCGGAGAGAGTCTTTTCATAGACCTCAAGGAGTTTATAAACGATGTTCCTGCTACCGAACGTACATCGGGCAAAACATTTGGCACAGATTATCCAGATTACGATCTTTTGCTCACAGGTGGGATCTACAAAAAATCGGAAAGCGTGTATAAAGAATTTGCCGGATTACGGACTGCTCTGGAATATTATGTATACGCCCGCTTGGTGAAAAACAACAACTATACTGTCACAAGATTTGGTTTTGTGAACAAAGAGGACCAATATTCGCAACAATCTGATCTAAAGGAACGATTAGTTTCAGAAAAAGATGCCAGAAGCATAGCCGACACTTACATGAATGATTGCCTCGAATATATAAGAATGAACAGTGATCAGTTCAAAGCTTTTGGATGTGGAAAACAGAAAAATAGATTACGAATTTCAATAATAGGAGAATAGAATATGGCAGATTATAATTTAAACGATGAAGCCGGAAAAATAAAAAATGAAAGTGGAATAGCTCTGAATACAGCTGACCGCATAGGTAAATGGATGGAAGAAGCGTCAAACGAAATAAGCGAGAAACCATCTTTCACCCTAGACAGTGGGAAACTACCTCAGAGTGTTATTCCCTTCAATGTTGTACAAAAAGATGCTGATGGTTTCGTCCCTGCTGCTAATCTGAATGGTAACCTTATCGGCAAAAAGACATTTACATCACTATCAGACTTTATCTCGTCTCTGGATACGGCTGCTAACTATTTCTTTGTATCAGGTTTGAAACAATGGGAGATCATTGCAGATAGTGCAACATACAAAGTATTTACAGAGCGTAACAGGGCAGGATATAATGTACAGATCATTGTAGGAGGTTTGACTCTGACCGAAGCCGGAGCAATCAGCCCGACCGTCACAGCATCCAAGCCTAACACCATTATGCGCAATGGTCTGGTGAGTGAATGGAGTAAGTGGGAATATCAAGTAAAAGGAGACAGCAATATTTATTCTGCACTGGAATCGTTCAATACACATCGTACGGATAATTCAATACATGCTATTAATCTAACTGTCACAGATATAACACAACTCGACACTTTGTTAGATGGCAAGATATATAATATAACAGAAAATATAGGCTCTAATCATATTAACTATATTCTGATTACAGGTGGGTATGGGATAGCTATGTATGCGCCTAGTCGCTACCAGATAAGGTACAGACTAGGGATACTTGAACAACGTAATTGCATGCCGACTATAGATGCGCAATGGTCGGCATGGCAATCAATAGCTCTAACTTCTGACTTAGAAAATAAAGCCGATCTGACTAAAGATAGCGGAGAGAAAATTGTGTATTCTGATATCAATGGGCTCATTACCGAAAATATCATTCCCAATACAGTACTTAAAGAAGACAACCTGGCAAAGTCTTTTAGCATTATAAAACCGCAAGCCGACAGACTTAACTCGCCTTTCAACAATTCAAATATAACTGAATGGGACAATCTGGGAGACAATCCTACTGCGAACATAAGAGTTGAAAATAAGACATTATATCTTTCAGGCACTTGGAAAGAAACAGATGTTTACCCCTACAATTGCCGTATCGGATTTAATATCGACCCTATCAATTATGCCACTAAAAGCAAAACTTATGTAGTAATTGCCAAAGGAAGCGTCACAGCATCTAATCTAGATCATATTGTTATTAGCAATACTGAGGATTCTATTGATATACTTAGCGATATATCTGACGGTATATCTACAACATTTACGGGTTATTTTGAAAGGACATATACCTCTGGGGCAATTTATCCTCTACCATATGTTAGTGTCGGTTTTTTAGTGAAAGACAATACTCAAGATATGTTGATAGATGCATCCTTTTCAGTTTTATCGATTTTTGAAAAGATTGATGGTTGGGAAATTGAAGATTACTTAAACGCTGTGGATAAAGGAATATTTATCCCAAAATACAATACACTTACGAATAAAACTTTTGACCTATTTAGTATCGAACAGCAATATCTGATGGGCAATTTTATGCTTCCGTTCTTTCCCAGAGGAAACAATGAGACCACAACAAGATTTCTGATAGATATAACGACTCCCGTGAGAATGACCGTCGCAGGTGATGCTTATTTCTATACAAATAATGAGGGTACTGAAGGCGAAACAAAAGAATTGACAATTGACACATCTTATACTTTCATTTATCTGAAAGCTAAATCAAAATGTTATGTTACATTTCATGGAGCTAACGCTATTACAAGACTTGAAATATCAGGTCAAAATTCCAATGACAGCCCTAATCCGATTGTAGATTCTGCATTCTTTCCTACAAATTTAATCTATCTATCTATTGGCGGGTGTTTTGCCATAACAGGCGAAGTAAGATTAGGTGATCTTCCACAGGGTATCAGACAGCTAGACTTATATCATTTCTATAGTTGGGGTGGTGTATCCAAAGTGACAGGTAATCTGTCTGATTTTAAACCTTCGCAGATTTACACATTTTCAATAGGTGAAATATCTGATATATCCGTAGCAGGTGATCTGAAATCCATAACTGACAAACATCCTCGAACCCTTTCACTCACAACATTAGGAAACCTCGTATTTTCGGGAGGAACAGCTCCAAATGATTATGAAGTCTCAGAGGTCTACCTGAATACACCCGTCGGCTGGCAGTCAGCAGATACAGATAGACTATTAAACTACTATGCCTCTGCGAACTGGGTTGGCAATAAAACATTCAACTTATCGAATCAGAAACCGCATACATCTGCCAGTAATGCCGCCATAGCTACATTGGTAGGTAAAGGCGTAACAGTAACAGTAAATTAAAGAACATGAAAACATTAACGAAGAAATACAGAGTTGTATATCGGGACAGTGAAGTCCTAAACGATTACAGAACCGAGCAATCAGGAACTACTTACATTGGTATCGGAGCAGAAGGTTTTGAATCTGACATATTGGATGATGTGATAGCATTTGTAGAAGAAAACAACCTTCACGAAAAAGAGTCAGAGCAATTTAAAATAAGATAGTTAGAATGAAAATAGATCTTAACTTTCAACAAATATTTATCATCTGCGTATTACTCACCGCAGAATATGTGCTTGTTTTCCTTACTGTATTAGCCGACTTAGTCAGCGGATGCCGTAAGGCAAAGAAAAGGGGCGAACTAAGAAGCTCATATGGCTTTCGTAAAACAGTGGACAAACTAGGGCGATATTACTTACCATTATTTGCCTTGACTGTGGTAGATGTAATGCAGATGATAGCTATCTGGTATCTCAGCTCATTTCACGACATACACATTCCTCTATTTCCCATAATGACTCTAATTGGAGCGATAGGTTTAGGCCTCATCGAAATAAAATCCATTCTCGAAAAAGCAGAAGATAAAGTAAAATTCGAACGTGTGGGAGAACTAGCCGGAAGTGTAATCCAGAATAAAGGTGATGCGGCAGCAATTATAGCAGAATTAGTAAAATATCTAAAAGAAGAAAACCAAGATGGCAAAAATTGAATTGCTTGTCCCTTTCATACTGAAATGGGAAGGTGGATTTGTGAATGATCCAGACGATTCAGGAGGAGCAACTAATATGGGAGTTACCATCGCTACCTGGAAACAGGTTGGTTATGACAAAGACGGAGATGGGTTCATCGGAATCAAAGATCTAAAACTCCTAACCAAAGACG
>JBKECE010000009.1:0-7095 GCA_047974325.1 Dysgonomonas sp.
AACAATACTCTAAACCACTGTTCTGAATAAGAATGGGAAGGACGTTCAAAGATGGAGTAAGTCAGAAGACCTGCCAAATGAATTTGATTTCTAGCTTTCGAGGAATAGAGCTGAAACACAATAACATTTTGCGCAATTGTTCATTTATTTCCACGTGTTTGTTTTATGCAAACACAACTGATTGTCTGTTGTTTTGTCACACATACCTATACCTCAAAGCATAAATAATATTTTTATGTTTAACTAACTATAATTAAATCATGGGGTATAAAAAACTTTACCTAATTTTTATTTGCTTGCTTTTGAGCAGTCTGAATATTGTCAATGCTCAAAAAACACGCAGTTATGACTCTTCGAGCGGAGTATTTTATCTGAAAACGAGTGATGGAATAGAATCGTATGTTGTCGATGGAAGTGTCACGTTCAAAGCGTCAAAAGACGGCACCGTGGCAAAATACCGTGATGCGGGAGTTTGCTTTAGACCAAAAAACAAAGGCGATATTATCCAAATTACAGTGGATGACATCGACATCGATGGCACTAGTTTTTATCTGCGACTCTATAATGATAGTGCCTACATCGGATCTTCGCTGCCAAGCACTCATTTTGCACAAATCGGAGTTGCTCAAAAGGGTGCAACCTATACATCGACTGCCGACAACGGTAAAATGACTATTGGATTTCACAGCCCGAATCAAACATCTACTTACACAGGATGGACTATTACCGTTAAGAGTATCTCTCCTGCCGACATGGAATATAAATCCGCCTCAGCATTTCTCGACAAAACAGAGGTTAACAGAGGTGGACGGAATCAAGTGCTGTTGGGAGCTAATATTATAACAAGCGGATCGGGAAATCCTTTAAGTGTTAAATCGTTGGATTTTACCAGCACAATACCGATAAATGTTATAGAATCGTACAAGGTGTATTCATCAGGGTCTTCTAGTTCATTCTCATCTTCGGCGGCTCTGTTGGGAGAATCATCAGTTCTGAATTCTACTATATCTGTTCCTGCGGACTTAGCTCTGAAAAACGGGAATAATTACTTTTGGTTTGTTGCTAACATCGATCCGAATGCACAAGTCGGAACTGATCTTCCGATTTCGCTTGCATCGGTAAAGATCGGTGACGATGTGAAAATAGCAGATGTGTCTTCTCCTGCTGCTTCAGCAAAAGTTTCTGGTGATATTCTTATTCAGCCAGACGCGTTGACATACACTATTGGCGATGCAGCCAATTTCTATGATGATGGTGGAAAAGGTGGAAAAATCTCAACAAATTTTCAAGGTACGATAACCTTTGTTCCGGCAATAGCAGGAAAAAAGATAAAGATAGATTTTTCTAAATTGGAAATATTCAATACCTCGACAGTCGGGTATAATGATGTTTTGAAATTTTATAACGGGCAAACCGTTGATGAGAGCAACCTGATAGCCACATTGTTGAAAGATGCAAAGATAATTAAATCGACGGCCGATGATGGTTCCTTGACCGTGACACTTAAAAGCACGACAGGTGTTCCGGCAAATGGATGGGAAGCTATGGTTTCGGAGTTTGTTCCCAGTGTTATGACTTTTGATTCTCTGACAGTTTCTCAACTTTCGTCAGCAACAGTTGCCGGAAGCACTGAAAATGAACCTTTTGTATTGATTAATTTGAAAACAACCAATACATTAACACCTCTAGTTTTGCAGAATATATATCTGGATGCAACAGGAACAACTAATTTACAGGATCTGAACAAAGCTAAAATATATTTCTTGGGCGAAACTTCCACTTTTTCAACAACTAAACTGTTTGGTGAAGCGTCGATCTCTGGTAACAGTATCCAAGTTGATGGAAATCAGGAATTGAAAGAAGGCAATAACTATTTTGCATTAGTCTATGACCTGACCAGTGCTGCATCAAATGGAGATATCATATCGGTTGCTGTGAGCAAGGTTAATGTTTCAGGAGCGGAAAAAACACCTCAGACAATATTGGTTGCCAGCAGAACAGTGGCTAACATATTTAAGTCTTTGCCGGGTACATATATTCGCGAATTCCACGATGCTTGGACATATACCGATACAAAAAGTACAATTAATTCCGCATATTACAATTTTGAAGATGTCGATTGTTCTGTCACATTCAAGCCGTCAACACCGGGAACTGTCACTGAAATTGATTTCAGTTCTTTTGATGTCTATTATTCGGCAACGACTTATGGAATACGTGCAGCGTTTGAAATTTATAACGGCTCCACCTCAACAAGCGACAATCTGCTGTGGAAACTAAATGATAATGCACAAAGCAAAACGGGTCCGGGTAAAAAATTACGTTCTACTGCCGAAGATGGCTCTTTGACCATTAAGTTTAATGCAAAAACAGCAACATCGGCTTATGCCGGAAAAGGTTGGACAGCCTTAGTGACACCATTTGTGAACCATGACATGACGGTGAAGGACATTACTGCTTTTCAAACAAATTCAAATCCGTTAAAACCCAGTGCTACCAATCAGGAAATTGTAGGCTTCTCAATGTTGACCGAAGGAGATCTGTCCACACAGACCGTGAAGGAAATAAAAGTAGATGTCAAAAATTCTGAATCGGCAATCAATAAAGTAAGCATCTTGTATTCGGCAGGCGATAAGGATTTTTCCAAGGCTGTGTTGTTTGGCTCTTCGACCGATTTGTCGGCTCAGGAAGTTACGGTTACCGGAGAACAGGAATTGCCCGAAGGTCTGACTTATTTCTGGATTGCTTATGATGTGAAGAATATTGTAAATAACGACATTCAGGTAGATGCAAAATTGGTATCTGTGAAAACAGATGACGCTACACCATACATCCCTTCAGTTGGAGATCCGGAGGGATATCGTTTGACTAAGAACCAATTAAATCTGGCTACTGGAGATAATGGGCAAATCACCATTTATAATCCTATTTTGTTTTATGATGACGGTGGAGCCGAGAATGACTATAGCTTAGGTTTCGATGGTCATGTAACATTCTTACCATCGGAAACCGGAAAAGTAGTAAAAATGACTTTCGATTCGTTTCAGACAGGTTCATCACACTATTTCTATGTATATAACGGAACTGAAATGAATGAAAATAACTTGGTCGGAAAATATTCGTCAACCACGTTTCCTGCATCTTTGCTTTCCGGTTCGGCTGATGGAGCATTGACCGTTCGTTTTGTAAGCACAACGGGATATGCTTATGAAGGATGGAAAATCAATGTGGAGTCTTATACGCCACAAGCCTTATTTGTAGACAATGTGACAACAACGGCTTACACTACAACCAATGTGCTCAGAGGTTCATCTAAAGCTCCTATGCAGAAAATCGAAGTGAATGTTGGTGGAGACAAAGGTATTCTTAAATTGAATAATTTTACATTCAACAACACCGGAACCACGAGCACCACAGATATCACTTCCGCAGGATTGTATTATACAGGAACGTCATCGGGTTTCATTGCTGATAATCAATTCGGAAATACTGCGACGAATTCACCTTATGTGATGATAGCCGACAACGATATTGAAATATCCGCTCCGGGAACATATTACTTCTGGCTGACTTATGATATTGATGCAAATGCCATTGCCGGAAACAATGTTGCTGTATCTCTCAATCAGGTTTACGCAAATGGTGTAGCAAATGTGTCCATTACAGAATCATCAGTTGCGACACGTGCTGTTAAAGCTGGTTTTAAGGGAACTTACACAATCGGAAAATCAGCAAATGCAGATTATTCGACATTTGCTTCCGCCATCAGTGCAATGCAGGGTGGTATTGAAGGTGTAGTCAGGTTTAATGTTGAATCCGGCACTTATGCCGAAAATATCAAACTGCAAGGCATACAAGGAACATCTGCTATCAACAATATTGTTTTTTCGTCCGTTTCAGGTAATAATGACGATGTGATCATCAAAGGAGCAGGTTATTCAGAACCGGCCTATGGTGATCCGAAATATGGTATGGTCGCCATTGACAGTACAGAATATGTCACATTTGAGAATATAAGTTTTGTTCCTACTGTTCAAACTTATCCTTATGCTGTGCACATCCTGAACACTAGTCGTCATTTTACACTGCGCAATTGTATTGTGACAGCAGATCCTATCACAACCGGATATTCGGGAATGAGTCTGTTCCGTATGGAAGCACGGAATGTAGAAGGCAATAATAATGATTATGTAACCGTTGAGAACAATACATTTAATGGCGGATATATTGCTTTGTATATGGGTGGAACCAGTTATGTAGCACTAACAAAAGAACGTGGATCCATTATCAGAAATAATATAATCAGCAATGCTGGGTCGAAAGGAATTTATTTGAGCGACGAACAAGATGCATTGATCGATAATAACACTGTTATTAGTTCCACTACCCAGAAAACAGGATATATCGGATTGGATATTTTTCGGAACAGAGGTGTGCTTGTCATTCGTAACAATAAGATTGTGAATAATCAAGCTTATTATTCAAGCGGGATCAATTTGAGGCAAGAATTGATGGGAACTGCTGAAACTCCGGTCTTGGTATATAACAATAGTATTGCTTTGACGGCTTCGCCTTCGACTTCCAGTTATGGAATAGACATCAGCAGCGATTGCGGATACATTGCATTATATTATAATACGATAAACATATCGGGTACGGCCGGATATGCTCTAGGTGTTTCAAAAACATATGAAACCATCAAAAGCATTCTATTCCAGAATAATCTGGTGCAGAACAATACTTCATCACCTATCTATTATTTTAATAAGCAAGCGCATTTGAATGCATTTACATTTAAGAATAATGCTTATTACAAAGCTGGAAGTAAATTTTCAAATAGCTGGGGTGATGTTTTCAGTGCTTGGGCAACTACTAGCGGTGAAACATCCAGTTTTGAGGAACAAGCTCAATTTGTGAGCAATTCGGATTTGAGGTTGAAGGCACAAGGCGGACTGAATGTTGCGATACCGATCGGTTTCATAGCTGCAGATGCAAATGAAAAGATACGTAGTCTGACTACGCCAACTTTGGGTGCATTTGAGTATGAAGAGATAAACGAGAATAAGCCAGAGATATCGGACGGCTACCCTAAAATCGGAACTATTACCTATAATTCCATTGTTTATAAAACCAAGTGGAATCAGTCCGGTACTCTCTATAGTATCATCCGGAAAGCGACAGAAACAGCTCCGACAGAAGTTGAACTGCTGGCGGCAACAGGTGTTAGTGTGAACAAGGATGTCGAATATTCTTCCACTTTCACTTCTTTGGACGAAGAGATGGAATATAAAGCTTATTTCATGTTTGTCAGTCCTTTGAACGTGAAATCGGATATTGTGGCAAGCGGCGTTGCAAAAACATTGAAACAAATATTTCCGTTGTCAGTGACATTACCTGAAAAATGGGCAACTATAACATCCGGCACAGAAGTCAGACTTTATCCGACAGTTTCGGGTGGAATATATCCATACACTTATCAATGGAAAAATCAGATGAATGAGGTTATCTCTGTGGATTCTGTTCTCATAGTTTCACCGACTGTGGTGCAGCAATATAAGCTAATTGTCACAAGTTATGACGCTCAAACCACTACATCGTATACAGATGTTCCGGTGATTGGACAAAGCAACGTGGCAACATTCGAAGATAATTACCTTGCACCCGAATCATATTGGCAGGGTAGGTCTGATTCTGATGATTTAGAATCTGTTTTCTATAGCGGATCCTATTCATTCACTAACACTTATTATCCGGAATGGTCATATTGGGGTGGATTCGGATACGCGAATTTATCAACCACAAGTTTTGATCCAGATCAATACCTGACTCAACAATTCAGATCGGTAGTCGGACATGGAGCAGAAAATAGTGATACATATTCAATTGTTTATGCAATGGGTACAGAAACTAAAATATCTGTAGTGAATAATGCTGCCGGAGCTATTATTCCCGGTGTATATCTAACCAATGCTGCTTATACATTGAATAGTATGGAAAATGGTGATCTCATTGCAGGCGATCCGTTCAAGCAAGGAGATTATTATAAAGTCATTTTCACGGGAACCACCGCGACAAGAAGTACATCGACCGTAGAGTGCTATCTTGCAGATTATCGTTCGAACGATGCTTCGGAACGCTATATGCTCACTGATTGGAAATGGTTTGACCTTAGCTCTCTTGGTAATGTAACCAGTGTGACCATATCGGTAGGCGGTTCTCGCACGGGAGATTATGGTCTGAACACTCCGGCATATTTATGCATGGATAATTTTGGAAGCGAAATGTCAACAGTCGATATTAAACAGAATGAGTCAGATCAGATACAAATCTATCCTGTTCCTGCCTATAATGTGCTGAATATTTCGGCAACTTATACAAACTATGCAGTGCATGTTTATACAAACCAAGGCAAATTGATGAAAAATGAACAAGGTTTGTCAGGAAACAGCAAAATTGATGTGTCTGCATTAGCAGCAGGAAGCTATGTTCTAGAAATTATATCTAATGAAGGACGAGTGGTGAAGAACTTTATTAAGAGATAATTATCTGTCTTTCGGTAAATGTTATTAAACAAATGCGGATTGCTTGCTGAGGCTAGTAATCCGCATTTTGTATTCGCTGACAGTTCTCTATGAATATTTTATATTTTCTTTTCTCCTTGTTCAAGTATTCTAGCTTATTCTAGCAGTTCTATTAAACCTAATGCTCTTAAAGGTTCTACTTTTCCCGATAATACCTGTGTTGAAATGTCATCTATAAGAATTCTAATAGTTCTTCATGTGTTTGTTTTATATTGTATTATTTCTTATTCCATCAGTCTTTTCTGTTTTATGATGCAAAGTAAAATACATGAAGCGTAATCTTTTTGCATAGATAGAATTATTTTTTTAGGACGCTAAGATTTTTTCATCTGATTTTATTGAAAATATCTATACATAATCAATAATATCCGGACGAATTATTTTCTAAATCCACACATATTCACTAATAAATGTTAAATATTTATTTTTCCAATTTCATAACTTGCAAATTATCAGCATTAGTGACTTTTAGGTAACTGTGTTACTTTTAAGTAATCTCTTTTTTATATATACT
>JBKECE010000034.1:0-2667 GCA_047974325.1 Dysgonomonas sp.
ACTGTTGATGGATTATCGCTATTCTGTATTTACTTGCATCTTCAGGAGTTTTAATTTCAATCGGTTTCCCATCTAAAAAAATATTACCTGTATCTGACACAATATTACCTGATAAAATCTTCATTAAGGTTGATTTTCCCGCACCATTCTCCCCCATAAGCGCATGAACTTCACCCGGATAAAGATCCATAGATACATCATTTAAAGCCTGTGTACTGCCATATCTTTTTGAAATATTGTTAAGTTGTAAAATTGGCACCGCCATCATAAACCTCCGATTTGAGTGCGAGAAAAAATCTCGCACTCTGTAATAGTCTATTATTACCAACCAGGATATTCGTCTACATTATCCCGTGTAACAAGTTCACTAGGGATTAAAATAGTTGTCTCAGTTGGTGAGTTTCCTGCAACGATATCTTGAGCAATTTTTACGGCTTCAGATACCATTTTACCAGGATTTTGGGTTGCCGTACCAACAAATGGCGAGCCTTCACGCTTAAGCTCGTCTACAGATTCAGGACTACCATCAACACCTGTTACGATAATTTGATTTTGCTTTCCTGCTTGCTCCACTGCAAGCACAGCACCAAGTGCAGATGGATCATTCATTCCAAAAATACCTGTTACATCAGGGTTTGCCGTCAGCATATCAGTTGTTACCGCTAATCCAGATGCACGGTCATTTTGTGATGCTTGTTGTCCTACAATTTGAATATCAGGATATTCTTGTGCAACTGTTTTACAACCATCAATACGATCAATAATTGTTTGGATGGGTGTACCATCTACAAGAAGCACTTGCCCTTTTCCACCCATTTGATCAAATAAATATTTACAAGATCTCATTCCAGCCTGAACTGCATCGGTCATGATAACAACATCTGCACCATTAGCTGGCGTATCAACTGCAATCACAATAATGCCTGCTTCTTTCGCTTTTAAGATTGCCGGCTCAATACCTGCGCCATCAACTGCAGATACAATAATAAGATCCATACCTTGTTGAATAAATGCATCAATCTGATTATATTGTGCAGATAAATCCAATTGAGCATCTTGAACGTTTATTTGAGCTCCAATTTCTTCTGCAGCACGCTTGCCGCCACCATCCATTGCGGAAAAGAATGGGTTAGACATATCTTGTACCATCAAACCGATTTTCTCAATTTTATCAGGTATAGACTGTGCCATAGCTGAGCTAGCCATTAAGCTACAAGTAAACAATATACTCACAAAAGTTGCGCGTTTAAATTCCTTAAATTGCATTTTTATGTCTCCTTTTTCTAGCTTTAATTACTGGTTTGGATCGCTGGTCATACTCCATCCCAGATTCTTTGTTTCGGATTTTCATCAGTTAAGTTTTTGGTTTACACCCACATGACTGTCGAACTATTAAATCAACCGATACTTGTTGAATGAGATCCTTTGAATATTGGGGTATTGAGCTCTCACCAACTTTAAGTATTTGTTTCTTTTCATCAATAATCTGCATCAATATTTCCGCCGCCCGACATCCAACTTCCTCTGACCTCTCATCAAGAACGGTAAGAGCAGGCTCAATAAAAGATGCCCAAGGAAAATCATCGTAACTTATAATTGCGATATCATTCGGAATAGAAATTTTTAATTTTTTCAAACAAGATAAAGCACCAAGTAAAATCGGGCTATTCCCTGTTATGAGCGCATCGGGAGCCATATCTCCCCGCTCTTCAAGAAACATTGTAAGAACTTTTTCTGCAGATTGGGCATCATTAGGAGATTCTATAATTTGAATATTGGCATTCGCTTGCTGTGCAGCTTCACATAAGCCACGTTTACGATCTTTACTGCTAGACCAAATATCCGGATAAACTAAAAATAACCAATCTTTATAACCATGTTCGGCAAGATGTTCGCCCACTAATAGACTTGCATTATAATTATCTGTTGTTACGCTTGGCAGGTAAGATTTTTCAACCGGAGGCAATGAATCCACAAAAACAATAGGGATACCCCAACGTTCAAGCCTTTCAATACTTTTTAATTTCAATGCAAGGGTAGAGATTACACCTGAAACACGCGCTTCAAGCAGGCGTTGGATTGTTCTGTCTTCAAGATCTTCATCATAAATGCCGTTCACGGCTATGTCCATTAGCACCACAGAATTATCAGTTTTTTGAATTACATGTTGAATACCATTTACCATGTCGAGATAGTAAACATTGGATGTTCCTGCAGTGATAACAGCAATGGACGATCGAGATGACAATCGAAGTTCTTGGGCGGCTTGGTTTGGTACATATCCGACACGCTCTGCAACTTGAATAACCTGCTCGCGCGTTTTATTTGAAACCCCTTTGCCACCATTTAATGCTTGTGATACAGAAAATGTTGATAATCCTGTTAATTCTGAAATTTCCCGTAAAGTTATGCGATGTTTCATCGTTTAATCCTTACCTAATCGTTTAGGTTATTTTATTTAATCGTAATCGGTTAGGTTAAAAATGTCAATAGTTTTGTTGACTAGTATGCATAATTATTTTTTAGATTATTGTTTGGTAATAACCAACCCGAAGTTCGGATAAGGGTTTAAAGTGTTGCAAATAGTGGCATTGCATGATTCAATTCTCTGTGTGAACAAGGATAAAAACCATGCAATGCCAAGAACAAAGTTTACTTCAAGATTTA
>JBKECE010000097.1:0-3424 GCA_047974325.1 Dysgonomonas sp.
ATTGTCGTAAACAGCAATCACATTATCCTTTTCTCCTTCATAGAAAGGAATGAGATGGAATATGTTGCTGAAACGCTCTCCGTAGATTTTTTCCAGAACCGGAATATTCGCGTCGTAGCGATGATTATATATAATAATTAATGCAACCATTAATATGTTAAAACATTTTTATCTCTGTAACTATAGTATGTTTTTTCGCATACAATTATATGATCTACAAGATGAATATCTAAAAGAGAGCAAGCGTTTTTCAGCTTTTCGGTAATGGCATTGTCCTCTCTGCTCGGATTTTCATTTCCGGATGGATGGTTATGCACCAGAACAATATTCGTTGCCAGATTTTCTAATGCCTCTTTTATGACTAAGCGAATATCAATAACAGTTCCTGTGATGCCTCCTTTGCTGACTTGTAGTTTCTTTATAATTTTATTTGCCTTGTTCAACAACAATATCCAACTTTCTTCATGTTTCAGATCACCAAGCATTGATTGAAATATAGTGTATATATCTTGACTTGATCTTATTTGTGTAAGAATGTCGGCTTCCGTAAATTTTCTACGTCTTCCCACTTCTAGGGCAGCAACGATTGTTATCGCTTTTGCCTCACCGATTCCTCTAAAATTTTTTACAAGATCTTTGATCTCCAATTTTCCCAGCGAGTTCAGGTTGTTGTTGACGGAAAATAATATTCGTTGTGCCAACTCGACTGCTGTTTCGTCTCGATTTCCCGATCCGATCAAAATTGCCAATAACTCTGAATCAGACAACGAGGAAGCACCTCTAAGAAGCATTTTCTCTCTGGGTCTGTCTTCTTCGGCCCAATCCGTTATTTTTAATTTCGATCTATTTTCGGCCATTCTCTATGCAAAACACTCAAAGATATAACACTTTCTCAATACAAATGTAATTTTAAGCTAAAAAAGTTTTCCGTAGGCAAATCTATGGTGAATTTTAAATCTGTATCTGGTGAGACTCGATTGTGTTTTTTATAAAAAATTTTAATCGATTTTTTTGTAATATTTCAATTGATAATCAGAAAATAAATCCGGGTGAAACAGAGCTGCCAGATCCTTTAATATCCAGTCTGGATGGATTGGTAAATCTTCGTAATAGGTTATTTTGCCCATATTACAACCATATACGTTTTTGTTTTTGAATGCGTCAAAATATGAATATCCTTTTTTTTCTCTTTCCAGACCCTGATATGTCAGATCTGTTGGATTGTTGTATTTAATGAGCCAGATATTTGCCTTTTCGGCTCTGTCCAAAACCGCTTCAAAAGATAAATTTAAAGAACCGTTAGATTCATTGTCGTTCCATGGTATGGATGCGCCGGCATCATTAAACATGTTGGCAATAAAGCTTTTCCCTCCAGGGACATACCAAACGTTTTGATACATCATATCGGTCAACACAACTGGGCGTTCTTTCACGCTTGCAATTTTATTTTTTATTTCGTTATAATTTTTTTCGGTTACATTGAATAATGAATCGGCTAGCGCTTCTTTTTCGATGAACAAAGAATAGAACCGAATCCATTCGCCCCGTCCCAAGGCTGTATATTCCATATAGTCGGGTGTTTGTATTATCGGGATATTCAGATTTTCTATTTTGCCGGGAGATGATCCGCTGACAGGTGCAACAAATATTGCTTCGGGATTTAATTCAATGATTCGTTCTACATTTGGCGTAAACTCACTCCCCAGATCAAGGATCGATTGGTTTGCAACTCCATCTTTGATAGATTGCAAATTGATGTAGTTGGGTTGACAAACACCTTTAATTATATCGACCGATTGCAATTCCTGCAACGAGGCACAATGGACCGAAGTGTAAGCAACAACTCTGGACAGGGGCGTTCTCACCAATGTTCCTTCAGGCAGCTTTGCGGGCAATTGTTTTGATTTATCTACCAGAACATATTTTTGCAATATTTTGGTTGTGTCCCACGGATCATGTACTATTATCTGTGTATAATCAGCAGATTTTGTGACACTGAAGCCTTGTGCATATTTTACGGTATATTCATTGCCGGTAGCAGAAGGGTGTTTTTTGTCCTGCTCATTTCTTTTGCAGGAAGCTAACAAAAGAATTGTGGCAAGAATAATTAAATGATATTTGTTCAATCTAATCATTATTTTAGCTTTGCTAAAGTGTTTTTTACTCTTTCAAAGGCTTTCACCAAAACGTCATCTGATGTTGCATATGAAAACCTGATGTAGTCGGGCGCACCGAATGCTTTTCCTCCAACGCAGGCCACATGACCTTCTTCCAATAGAAACATTGCCAGATCGGCAGAGTCCGAAACCGTTTTTCCGTTATATGATTTTCCGAAAAAAGAACTGCATTCCGGAAAAACATAGAATGCACCATCGGGTTTGTTGATTTTTAACCCTTCAATCTTTGACACCAGATCAAAAACCAAATTACGGCGGCGTTCAAATGCGTGGCGCATTTCTTCTACACATAGTTGATTACCTGTATATGCGGCTTCTGCTGCCTTTTGTGTGATCGAAGAAGGACCGGAGGTGTATTGTCCCTGCAATTTATTGCATGCCGATGCAATCCATTGAGGAGCAGCGATCCAACCTAAGCGCCAACCTGTCATGGCATAGCCTTTAGACACTCCGTTCACGATGACCACACGTTCTCTGACGTTCTCAAATTGTGCGATGCTTTCATGTTTGCCTACATAATTGATATGCTCGTATATCTCGTCTGAAATGATCACAATATTTGGATGCTTTGCTAATACATTTGCCAGAGCTTCCAACTCTTCGTGGTTGTAAATGCTGCCTGTAGGATTTGACGGAGAGCATAATATTATTGCCTTCGTTTTAGGTGTGATAGCTACTTCCAGTTGTGCAGGTGTTATTTTATAATTCTGGTCTATTCCGGCATATACTACTACGCTTTTCGCATCAGCCAGCTTCACCATTTCCACATAACTCACCCAATAAGGAGCAGGTATAATCACCTCGTCATCTTTATTTACTACACTCAGCACAACATTGCAAACTGATTGTTTGGCACCGTTGGAACATACAATCTGCTCCGGTGTGAAATCAAGCCCATTTTCATCTTTCAGCTTCGCACAGATTGCCTTTCTCAAAGGTAAAAATCCGGGAACTGGCGAATAGAAAGAAAAGTTTTCGTCTATCGCTTTTTTTGCTGCTTCTTTGATGTGTTGTGGTGTGTTGAAGTCCGGTTCACCCACACTCAGGTTTATAACATCAATGCCTTGTGCTTTCAGTTCGGCACTTTTCTGGGACATAGCCAACGTTTCGGATGCTGACAAATTTGCAATACGGTCTGATACTTGTAGTGACATAAACTTGGTAAATTTATCTGGATTGTATATTATTTTCTGCTGCCTAAAATTCTGAGCAAATAAAGAAACAAATTAATGAAATCAAGTTATAAT
>JBKECE010000113.1:0-31490 GCA_047974325.1 Dysgonomonas sp.
TAATTCTCTTTTGTAGATAATAATTTTCCCGGTTCCTTCGCTTACGTACACACGTGCTACCGCAGCTTTACGTCTTCCGATTGCATTTATTACTTCCATCGTTATTATTTAAGTGCGTTAATATCAATTAATTTCGGTTGCTGAGCCTCGTGTTTATGCTCTGAGCCTTCATAGACATGAAGATTTTTCAAAAGTGCAGCACCTAATTTGTTTTTAGGTAACATACCTTTTACAACTTTGAGGAGTAAGCGGTCTGCTCCTTTTTCGAGGAGAACTGCAGGAGTGGCTTCACGCTGTCCGCCCGGATAACCTGTATATCTCAGATAAACACGGTCTGTCCATTTGTTTCCAGTCAACACGACTTTTTCTGCATTGATAAGAATAACATTATCACCGCAGTCTACGTGTGGTGTATAATTAGGTTTGTACTTACCTCTAAGGATTTTTGCCACTTTTGAAGCCAAACGGCCTAAAGTTTGTCCGGTTGCATCTATCACAACCCATTCTTTATTAGCTGTTGCTTTATTGGCAGAAATGGTCTTATAACTTAAAGTATCCACTTTCTAAATTGTTTTTAATTTGTTAATGACTTTCTATTCGGACATTTAGGAAGTTTGCTTCGGGCTAAGGTGAAGCAAATAATACACTAATTACCAAACATTTATATCCACATTTCAATAATCGGTCTGCAAAATTACTGTTTTTGACTGAATTAGCAAAAAAAAGATTCACATTTTTTCTTTTTAACATCCTCTATTTTATCAAAATAATTTGGAATTGCACTTTAAGACCTTCGACTATTCCAGTCAAAGAAATCTGTCGCCCAATACAAGGCAAGAGCATAAAGCATTCAGAGCCGACAAAATAATGATTAGTAAAAATGTGCTTCAAAGCTGCTATATTCCATTCTTATTATAATAAAAATTATAAAAAATGAAATACCTTTGTCCGGAACGGAAATAGGCATAGATATGAAAAAAATAGACTTAACACACTTAGCCACCACAACTGATAGCGTTCAAGATAGTTATCACCCGGGATTTTCCATTCATTGTGTCATATTGGGATTTCATAGCGGAAAATTAAAGATCCTGCTAAATAAATTTGAACACTTCAAAAACTGGATGTTGCCGGGAGACCTTGTCCATATCAACGAAAGTGTAGACAATGCCGCAACACGAATTTTAATGCAAAGAACAGGTCTGGCTGACTTGTTTTTCCGTCAGTTTTATCTATTTGGAAACACCGACAGAGACAGCAAAAAGGAAATTGATGTCTTTTTGAAAGAGATAGGCATGACCGATAGTGATTTACAAAATCATTGGATGAACAAACGCTTCATTTCGGTCGGATATTATGCATTAGCAAACTTTCATGAAGCAAAAACTACCACCATTTTCAAAAATGAGAAAATAAAATGGTTCGATCTGGAAAATCTTCCAGACCTATATGCTGATCATTATAAGATTGTGATGCAAGCCATTGAAACGATCAGGTTCCATATCGGACATATTCCTTTGGGGTATGAACTATTGCCTGAAAAATTTACAATCCCTGAACTCAGAATCATATACGAAACAATATTAGGCAAATCGCTCAACAGGAGAAACTTCCAACGAAAAATACTATCTGTTGGGCTTGTCCGCAAGTTGGAAGATGAAAATACTTGCAACAGGCCTAAACAATCTCCGTTGCTATACTCGTTCATAAAAGAGCAATACAACATGGCTTTGGACTATGGTGTGCCATTGATGTCGTGGAGCTTAAAAGACCTGTAAATTTTTCAGGCTCAAAACATTTCGTATTTTTTTTAAGAGAATAATATCGTTTTGTTTTTGTAAACCAAAACTCTACGGCGAACATGATATTCTATTGCGTGCGATAAAACAATCTTTTCGAGATCTTGCCCTTTGCGCACCAAATCCTGAATACTATCCCGATGTGTAATCCTTGTTATGTCTTGCTCGATGATGGGACCGGCATCCAGTTCCGTGGTTACATAATGGCTTGTTGCTCCAATAATCTTAACGCCTCGTTCATACGCTGCATGATATGGTTTTGCTCCCACAAAGGCAGGTAAGAAAGAATGGTGTATGTTGATGATCTTGTTCGGATAGTCTCTGATGAATTCGTCTGTCAATATCTGCATATAACGCGCAAGAACGACAAAATCAATACCGTTTTCTTTAAGTAAATTCTTTTGCCTGATCTCCATCTCTTCTTTGTTCTCTTTCGTGATTTTTATCACCTGATATTCAATACCAAACTTGTCAGCCACCCACCGCAGATCTTCGTGATTGCTAATAATAAGAGGAATCTCCACATTCCACTCTCCGGCCGTGTAACGCGCAAGAATATCAAACAAACAATGCGACATTTTAGATACAAAAACAGCCATGCGAGGTTTATAATCATTGAAGTATAAACGAAAAATCATGTCAAACTTATTGGCATACATTGTCTGGAAATATTCGCTTATTTTTTCTTTCGGTATAAGAAAATTGCTTAAGTCCCATTCTATGCGCATAAAGAACACATTTTCCTGTCTGTCGACGTGTTGTTCCAAACCAATAATATTTCCACCGTTTACATTTATAAAATCTGTGATAGCTGCCACCAAACCGGGTCTGTCAGGGCAATGGATAAGTATAATCGCTCTGGAATCGTTCATCAATCTATAATTACATTATTTAGAAAAACAAAAGTAATCACAAAACTGCAATTACTTTACTTTTTCATCAAGAAATCGGACAAAACCAATCTCTTTGATCATTTAATCTTCCAAATCTGCAACCAGATTATCAATAATAAACACTTGTCTTTCGGGCGTATTCTTTCCCATATAAAAATTAAGCATGTCTTTCACAAGGTCTTCTTTTTTCATCGTCACCCTGTCTAATCGGATGTCTTTCCCGATGAAGTGAACAAATTCATCAGGAGATATCTCTCCCAAACCTTTGAACCGTGTGATCTCCGGATTCGGATTCAACTTACTGATTGCATCTATGCGTTCCTCTTCCGTATAACAATAAATGGTTTCTTTCTTGTTACGCACCCTGAAAAGCGGTGTTTGCAAGATATACACATGATTTTTCTTCACCAGATCGGGGAAAAATTGCAGGAAAAATGTCAATAATAAAAGACGGATATGCATCCCATCAGTGTCGGCATCAGTTGCAATTATCACCTTATTGTAGCGCAAACCTTCCAATCCATCCTCTATGTTCAGGGCAGCCTGAAGCAGATTGAATTCTTCATTTTCATAAACAATTTTCTTTGTCAGTCCATAACTGTTCAGCGGTTTACCCCGAAGACTGAACACTGCTTGCAAATTAGGGTTACGGCTCTTGGTAATGGAACCGCTGGCAGAATCTCCCTCTGTGATAAAAATACAAGTTTCATCCAGATTATCACCTTTTGCGTCGGTATAATGAATGCGGCAATCGCGCAGTTTGCGATTGTGCATATTTGCTTTTTTTGCCCTTTCCCGTGCCAATTTTGTGACTCCGGCAATGGCTTTTCGCTCTTTCTCCGATTCAAGAATCTTTTTCAGCAATGCCTCTGATGTTTCAGAATCTTTGTGCAAGTAGTTGTCTAACGCTTTTTTAATAAAATCACCTATAAATTTCTGCACCGAAGGACCATTAGGCCCAATATCTTTCGATCCCAGCTTTGTTTTGGTCTGTGATTCAAAAACAGGTTCTTCCACTTTTATGCTCACAGCTGCAACTATGCCACTTCTGATGTCTGCATAGTCGAAGTTCTTATTATAAAACTCTTTGATCACACGCGACACCGTTTCCCTGAAAGCCGACTGGTGCGTGCCTCCTTGAGTTGTATGTTGTCCATTGACAAAAGAATAATATTCCTCTCCATACTGGTTGGTGTGAGTAATGGCTATCTCTATATCTTCGTCCTTCATATGGATAATCGGATAGAGAGGTTCTGATGTCATATTCTCGTTCAGTAGATCAACAAGCCCATTCTTTGAAAAGAATTTCTTTCCATTATATACAATTGTAAGACCTGTGTTCAAGAAAACATAGTTTTTAAGCAATGTCTCCACAAATTCGTCCCTATACAGATAATCTTTAAAGATGGTGTTGTCTGGGATAAATTCAACTAATGTTCCGTTGTCTTCGCTGGTCGACTCTATGTCGGATTCACTGATCACAATAGCTGTATTGTATTCAACCGATGCTGTTTTTTTGTCACGAAAAGCCTGAATCTTAAAATATGAAGAAAGGGCATTGACGGCTTTGATGCCGACACCGTTCAATCCCACAGATTTTTTAAACGCTTTAGAGTCATACTTGGCTCCGGTATTCATTTTTGAAGAAACATCTTTCACTTTCCCCAATGGGACTCCACGTCCATGATCCCTGACACTGACTTCTCCGTCTTTGATGGTCACCTCTATTGTTTTTCCGTGTCCCATCATATATTCATCAATGGAGTTGTCCAAAACTTCTTTCAACAACACATAAATGCCATCATCGGCAAACTGCCCGTCGCCGAGCTTGCCGATATACATGCCGGGGCGACGACGAATATGCTCCTGCCAATCAAGGGTTTTTATGTCATCGTCGGAATAATCTTCCTGTGATAAGTTGATGTCGAGTTCCTCTGCCATTCGTTTTTTCTCTTTTTGCGTACTTTTTACAAAGATACATTTTTTTCAAAAATATATCAATATCCTACTTTCTATCTATGCACAACCGTTTTTAGGATAGAAACAACCATTACAAAAAAAAGAAACAGTCACCATAAATTTTATGATGACTGTTCCATTTATATGATCTACGTTATATCTTCTTGCCGTATTATTTGGCGTCAGCAGGCTGATTTCCTTGTGGTGCAGCAGGTGTGTTCACATTTGGTGCAGGTTGTCCGCTTGCAGGAGCAGCAGCTGGTGCTACAATATCTGTTTTTATGTTTGAAGAGGCATTTGAACCATCTATCACAAGTTTTGCACTTGCCAAACTAAGAACCACAATCACAGCAGCTAGTCCCCAAGTTGCTTTTTCAATTGTATCGGTTGTTTTTTGAACTCCCATAATATTATTTGAAGAAGAAAACATGGAAGCCAAGCCTCCTCCTTTTGAGTTCTGCACAAGAACCACCAGAATTAGTAATAATGCTGCAATAACGATCAGAACAGTTAAAAGAATATACATCGTATTTATTTTTTATTTTTCGTATTTATAATCAATTTTTCCAAAAATGCTAATTGGTCTGCAAAGTAAATATTTTTTTTCGGATAATTCAAGCTAAGTCGTTGAATTATTTCATACGCTCTTTCATATTTCTTTTGCTTAATATAGATGTTGGCTAAGGTCTCTGTAAAGAAAATGTCATCACCGCTCATTTCTTCATCAGTTTCTGGATCATCATAATCCTCATTTGCACCGTAATCCTGATCCATATCAAATACAATTTTCATGCTTGTTTCCTCTTCTGCCATGTTGATGAAAGAGTCTATTATATCGTGATGTTTCAGCAGTTGAGATTTTTCTTCTATTTCTGATTCCGGATGATCGGTGATTGGTGGTTGCTCCTGTTCTTTTTCAACATCTTCGCTCAAAACGGCTTGTTCTTGATCTTCGTCGGACACAGCCAGTGATTCCCCATCTAAAGATTCCTCCACAGATGATTTGTCACTCAATTCATTTGCCGAATCGAGGTAAGAAAAATAATCAAGGGTAGCTAATGTTGTGTTGTTTATAGCATTCTCTATTTCTTTCTGAGCAGACTCATTATCATCACCAAGACTCTCAAAGAAAGCATCCATCAGTATGGTAGTTCTGTCTTTACTCAATTCACGCCGTCCCCTTTTCTGATAGAACCGGGAATATTCATCGCTTAATATGTAGTAAAACAGAGCTTTTCTATCCAAGACCGACACAGACAATCGGTTCAATTCAGGAATGAAAGCCTCATCGTTGTTGGTATATAAACATTTCAGATAAGTGAATATTCCAGCCTGAAAATAGGAGTATTTATTCACCAAGAATTTTAGTTTTGGCAAAAGTGAAATATCCGGCGCATTTTGCGTGTCAATCAGTTCGTAAAATTCTCTTATGTTCATTTATCAACACATTTTTTATTATTACCAGTTAGCCATTGTTGCATTAAATATCTGGTCTACAATATCCTCAGTCAATTGTTTTATCAATTCGTCTTGCACAGTGTTCAACATTTCAGAACTGTTATAGTCCCGGTAAGCAGAAATAGTCATTTCCTTGTCTTCTGCCGGATTTTTGTTGTTTCTGTATCTTATTTTCACATCCATCGTCAGACGTGTTTGCCGTGCCATAGCATCTTGACCTATAGCCAAAGGTGTAAGGTCATACTTTATAATCTCACCTTCGAGCTCCACATCCGGATTAGTATTTGTAAACTGGAGTTTTGTGTTTCGGGTGTAAACATCTTTCAATTTTTCATTGAAAACCTGTGCCAAAGGTGGATACACATTCAATGCCTGATTTTGAAAATCGGTGATCCAGATCGTTTTAATCACATTATAATCAATAGATGCCCCATTGAATTGATATGATATTTTACAAGAATATGCAAAAACTACCGTCAATAAAAGAATTACGTATATATATTTTCTCATCGCCTACTCCAGATTATATTCTTTTATTTTGCGGTACAATGTCCTTTCCGATATCTTGAGATCTTCAGCAGCATTTTTTCGCTTTCCATTATGTCGGTCTAGTGCTTTTTTTATCATTTCCTTTTCAACTTCTTCAAGCGATAATGCTTCTTCTTCATAATCAGAAACCTCTTCATTGGAAGACGAGTCGGACGGCAACGATTTGGCTATATCTTCTCTTATTTTGATGATAGCCGGTGTCAGTGCATCATCTTTCTCTTTAACCATGATAGGTGGATAGACGGTGTCACTGTCTTTTTTCTGTGCAAGGTCTGAGGCATTCACGTTTCCGGCAAGCAGATTCTGAACCACTTTTTTGAGGTCGTTCATATCTTTTCTCATATCGAAAAGAACTTGGTACAGAATTTCACGTTCCGAATTGAAAAGTTTTTGTTCTTCGTTATGATATGTATTCACAGGCACAATTCCCAATTCATTCACAGGAAGATATGTTTTCAAAATAGTTGAAGTAATTTCACGTTCCTGTTCAATCACGGAAATTTGTTCCGTGATATTTTTCAATTGCCTGATGTTACCCGGCCATCTGTAACTTTGGAGAACTTCTTTCGCATCATCGGTCAGCATTATGGCTGGCATTCTGTATTTCTCGGCACAGTCACTTGCAAATTTTCTGAACAAGAGAGGAATATCTTCTTTTCGTTCCCTTAGTGCTGGAATGCGCACAGGGACAGTATTGAGACGATAATACAAATCTTCTCTGAATTTTCCTTTGTTCACAGCATCCACCATGTCCAGATTCGTAGCAGCCACAACACGCACATCTGTTTTCTCAACCTTAGATGATCCGACTTTCAAGAATTCTCCGGTTTCGAGAACACGTAGCAAACGCGCCTGAGTGGAAAGCGGTAACTCTCCCACTTCATCCAAAAACAGAGTGCCTCCATTTGCAACCTCAAAATAGCCTTTCCGTTCACCTGTGGCTCCGGTAAATGATCCTTTTTCGTGACCAAATAGTTCGGAATCGATTGTCCCTTCGGGAATTGATCCGCAATTGACCGCTATATATGTACCATGTTTACGGTGACTGAACTGATGAATTATTTGAGGAAAACTTTCTTTACCCACACCACTTTCGCCGGTCACCAGCACGGACATATCCGTCGGTGCCACCTGTAATGCAATCTCTATGGCTCTGTCCAATAATGGTGCATTGCCAATGATCCCGAAGCGTTGTTTTATCTGTTGTATATCTATTTTTGCCATACTTTTCCAACTGTCAGTCTTACTGACAAAATTACATATTTTGAAGGTAATGTTCTGAATTAAAACAAAATATTTAGCAACATTATGTTTTATTTAGTTTCTCCTCGTTCCGGGCCAGCCAAGCTGTATGTTTTGCGTTTCAAAAAAGTGCCAAGTTCCTCTATATCGGTATGTGATTGAATTTCATCAGGCATAATAGGCATTCCAAAACGAATATGGATGGTTTTTCCTTTTTTATTATACACCTCGTGTCCCAGACGCAACGAGCGTAGCCGCCAGTCTACAAGATCAAGAAAATTAAAGAACCAAGAATTTTTACCACTAAAATACACCGGGATGACAGGCACTTTCGAAGATCGGATCAGTTTAATCACCGACGGTTGCCAGTCTCGGTCTTCCACTTCCATTTTTCCTTTGCGTATCTTTGTTTTGGAAACGGCTCCTGCAGGAAAAAAACCGAGGGGATGCCCATCTTTCAAATGCTGTATACATTCTTTCACACCATCCAGACTCGATTTATTTGCCAATTTTCCACTGCTATATGGATTCACTTTGATGAAGTTAGGCGAAATGGTGTCTATCATTCCCAAAACAAAGTTGACCATCATTTTATAGTCCGGTCTCACTGAGCCAATCACGCTTATGGCAGAAATTCCATCTATATGACCGTAGGCGTGATTAGAAACTGTTATGAAAGCTTTTCCCTGAAATTGATCCAGTACCTCTATATTTTCTACCTTAATATTTACACCGACATCTTGCAAAAGATGTGTGCAAAACGCCACACCTTCATACTGCTTCGAAGCATCGTATATACGATTCACCTTGGTCATTCCCGTCAGATTCATAGCAAAGTTGATGACTTTGTCTCCAAACCATCCCTTTAGCAATCCTTTTCTGAATGCCGGAACCATTGTTCTGATATCTTCTTTGCTTAAAAGTTTTTCTTTCATGCACACATTTTTTTTACAGATAAACAAAGTACGGAAAAATTCCGGTATCTGGCAACAGTAGGTTCATGTAGAAACGAAATCAGGCTCTAATCATAATATAATGAATAAGCCTGATTTTTTATAACTCAGTTGTCTATAAAATCAGACAGCAAGTTCTTTTATAATGTCCATAATTTCAGCTCCTATTTCTTCAGCCTCTTTCATTGTGGGAGCTTCAGAATAGATGCGGATGATAGGTTCTGTGTTTGATTTTCTCAAATGTACCCATTTTTCAGGAAAATCTATTTTCACTCCATCTATATCCGTGACGGTATATTGTGAATAGTGTTGTTTAATAGTTTCCAATACACTATCTACATCAATATCGGGTGTCAACTCGATCTTTTGTTTGGCAATGTAATATTGCGGCAAAGCAGCACGAATTTCACTTACTTTTTTCTTTTCATGCGCCAAATGAGATAGAAAGAGTGCTATTCCGACCAGAGCATCCCGTCCATAATGACTTTCAGGATAGATAATTCCCCCATTGCCCTCTCCTCCAATCACAGCATTTGTTGCTTTCATTTTAGAAGTAACATTCACTTCACCAACAGCTGCCGGAGCATAAGTCTGTCCGTATTTTCGTGTCACATCCCTCAAAGCCCTGCTCGAACTCAGATTAGAAACCGTGCTTCCGGGTGTATGCTTCAAAATGTAGTCTGCAACCGCCACTAATGTGTATTCTTCGCCGAACATTTCTCCATTTTCACAGATGATGGCTAAACGGTCAACGTCCGGATCTACAACGAACCCGACATCAGCACTAGCTTTTTTCATTAACGATGAAATATCCGATAAATGTTCAGGTAATGGTTCGGGATTGTGCGGGAAATCTCCATGTGGTTCACAATAAAGTTCAAGAACCTCTTCAACCCCCAAAGCCTTGAGAAGCTTTGGGATAATTATGCCGCCTACTGAGTTTACACAATCTATTGCAATTTTGAATCCTGCAGCTTTGATTGCATCAACATCAACCAGATTCAGATCCAACACGGCCTGAATATGTTTATCTGTATAATCTTTTGTTGTAACCTTGCCCAGGTTGTCCACATCTGCATAAATAAAGTCTTCAGCTTCGGCCAATCGTAAAACCTCTTCACCTTCAGAAGCATCAAGAAATTCGCCATGCTGATTCAACAACTTCAAAGCATTCCATTGTCTCGGATTGTGGCTGGCGGTGAGAATGATACCACCACACGCATTTTCCATAGTCACAGCTAGTTCTGTGGTTGGTGTTGTGGCCAATCCTATATTAACAACATCGAAGCCGATACCCATAAGAGTACCTACAACAACCTGCTCCATCATAGCTCCGGAAATGCGGGCATCCCGTCCTACAACTATTTTATTGGATCCTATGTTTGTCGTTTTTTTTATAAAGGTAGCATAAGCCGATACAAACTTAACTGTATCGAGAGGATTCAGTCCCTCACCTATTTGGCCTCCGATAGTACCTCTAATACCAGAGATTGATTTAATAAGTGACATGTTTTTTTCTATTTAATTGTATATCTTACTTTTTCAACAAAATAGGTTTCGTATGAACTCTGTTGTGCATATGAACCATAGCTAAACGGAACTATAAGATTGACTAAGGCATTGTCTCCAACATACTTTAGGGGAAGAACACATGCCGAAGACAAAAAATAGGCTTCAAAGTCCGTCGATGAACTTGTATAAGTTGATGTTACACCATAAACCAACTTGAGTGGTTGGGTAGATGAATAATAAAGTGTATCATATTCGGACAAGAAATGTGCATATTGAAATCTGTAATACACATCTGAACCGGATATTCCGGAAGATGGAACTTTCGCCATTTTTGTTTTGTCTCCGGGATCCAATACATTAATGTAAATATCTGTTTCCGAATCTTTGTAATATATGTTAGGATCGAATACACTGTCGGCAGGAAGGCCTTCGTGAACAGTAAGTCCAAGCCTATTGATGAGGCTTGAAATGCGTTGTCTTTCTGTTTTTTTCCTTTCAGCGTATGAAATGCTATCATCGCAAGATATGGCTATCGCAGCATAAATTACAATTGCAGAAAATGCAAACCAAATCGTTTTTTTCATTCAGTCTAATATTTTTAATGAGATTTATTCTTGTGATTTTCCATGAATCCGGGGAGTGCTTCTTCAAAGCGAGATACGGCTTCGGTCAATGTCCCGAAGAATTCACCTCCGGCAGCATTCAGATGTCCGCCGCCATTGAAGCACTTGGCAGAAAAAGCATTGCTAGGGACATCACCCTGAGATCGGAAAGAAATTTTGACCATACCTTCATCTTCCCTCATAAATGCAGCAAACACTATTCCTCCGATATTCAACGGCAGATTTGCAAAACCTTCCGTGTCTCCTTTTTTTGCCTTGAAACGTTGTTGTTCGTCTATAGAAAGCGTTATCAGTGCCGAATTGTATTCGTGGTACACTTTCATCTTCTCAGATAATGCGTAGCCCAACATACGATAACGATCCTCCGTATAACTATGGTAGACATTGGAATATATCTGATCTTTGTTGATTCCTTTTTTCAGCAATTCACCTATAATGTAGTATATTTCAGGATCATTTGAATTATATGAAAAACCTCCGGTGTCAGTCATCATACCGGTATAAATAGCTTCGGCCGATTCTTTACTCATCTGTTCAAAATCGCCCATCCGACAAATCAGTCTAAATACAATCTCACTTGTTGATGAAAGTTGTGGATAGGATATGGTCACATCACAAAAATCTGATGGGTCGGGATGATGATCCAACAGCACTTTTTTAGCTTTCGATTCAGCTATCGCCGGAGCCATGTCATGAACTCGCTTCAAAACATTGAAATCGAGACAGAAAATCAATTCAGCTTCTGAAATCAGTTTGTTTGCAAATTCGGGATACTTCTCATAAATAAGAATATCCTTTGCACCCTTCATCCATCTTAAAAAATCGGGAAATGAGTTTGGAACTATGACTGTCACATCATTACCACAATCTATCAAATAATGATATAATCCTAACGTAGAACCTATTGCATCCCCATCCGGAGACACATGTGCTACAATAACTATTTTTTCGTATTTATCTAAGAGATCTTCTACTTGCGAAATCTTTTCCTGAGATATTATCTTAGAGATCATTAACTTATCTGTATTTTATCTTTATTTACCTTAGGCTTAATCAGTAAGGATTGAAGCACTATAATTGCCAAAAATACAAAAAAATATACGATCTGTAATATTTTTTGCTCTCTTGTGGTAGAGAATAGCCAAAATACAACATACATTAACTTATTGTTTAAGTTTATGATGATTTGCTATTTTCGCTTAAACAATGTCAGGTAATTATCTGAAAAATACTTCTCATAGTCATGAGACAAAGCATCCAAAGCTCCTTCATTTGACGATTTTTTAAATATGTCATTCTGAGTAATTACCCACAGAGTATTATCCGATTCAATATTTTCCTTTACCGAATCATTTATCCGTTTGTCTGATTTTGCAAGAAAGTCCTGTAAAAAGAAATACCTGAAAGTTGGTTTCAAATCTGTCACTACATATAACTTTGCTTCAGTCTGATAACCATAAACGTTATCTAGTTGAGCAGAAGGAACCATCGACACAACATTCTTTGCCGATTCAATGTAAGCATCATCCATTGTTCTATATGTATTGAATCGGAAAAATCCGCTACAAAGAAGTGCTATAAAGAGTAATGCAGAGAATGCATTCAATATTTTATTCTGTTTTTTTGAGAAATCCATTATACTAAAAAGAAGCATCATCCCCACAGCATATACAGGTGTCAGAAGTGATAAATAATAGCAATGCCCAAATCTCATATTTACCGGAAAAACGCCTAACAAGAGAAGTAAAATTATGAATATAATCAGATTATAGTCTTTCTTAGGGTTCTTTTTATACGAAAGATAAGTGGCCAAAATCCAGACTCCGACTACCGAAACATTGAGAATCATTGTTTTTGACAATTCTTTCAAGTTCGTTTGGTATCCTTTATCTATATATTTGAAATTATAGCTAAATAATGAATAAATCATCGCATCAAATGCATCTTTTGCCACAAAATAAATACAGATCGCTGCACAAAAAGCTATGATACTTATGAATACGATAGATGAATATTTGATTAAAAATCTCTTATTTCCCTGCCTTGCCAATACCAGAAAAATAAATGCAATGCAAATGCTGCTCACACCCGCATTATTGGGACGAATCCAAAATGACAGACTGAAACACAGTCCCAGAATAAATATATCTTTTACAGATAAAGTCTTTGTCTTATAATAGTACCGGAATGTTATGTACAAACTGATACTCGAAAACAACATGCAATATTCCTCCGTTTGGTTTCCTTCATCTAACGAGAGTTTGAATAGTAATAAGAATGAAATGATAATGAATACAATCTTATTCATCGAAATTTGAAATATCTTCGTCGTTTTATATATAAAAACCAGAATCAAAAATAAATTAACTACCTGTAAAATAAATATTCCCCACCGACCTGGGATTAACAATTGTCCCAGAGCTTCTATCAGATAGAGAACAATGCCCTTGTGATCGAAACAATCAACGTACATAATTTTACCATTGAGCAACATTGTCCCCATAGTCATGAATACAGAGCTATCATATGTATAATAACTGAACAGAGGAGAAGTTCCTCTGTAAAAAAACAGAGCAAAAAGCACTGCCACAATTAATAAACAAAAATGGATAATGATTCCCTTTTTATTGTTTCTAACAGATATATTATTATTCATTTATCTAAAATTTTATTCACAAACTTATGAATATTTGCATCAGCTACAAAATCAGGAAATTCTTTTCTCTTGAAAAATCAGGTCACAATATCAGTTTTGCTTAAAATACTATATGATATGCTCCCTTTTCTTTTATATTGTAACAATCTATACCTAACACCTTTGCTTCATTCTTGAATCGTTTTATATTTTTGAAAGGCAGTGAATTATCCAGAATTACGGTTTTGAAATTAAACAGCCGTGACATCTCAATAAGCGAAACATCCGCACCGGCACTCAAATGCAGATAGTCTATGTCAAACTTGGAGTCTGAGGTCATATCCTCCCATTCTTTTCCTGCAACAGACAAAAATGTTTTCTCATTCAGTTTTATAAATTTATACCTGTTTACAGAATCAGGAATATAGACAAATTGTTCAGACCCTTTATTCCATGTCAATCTAGTTTCGTCTCTCAAGTTATATACCCAAAGTTCGTTATCTATCTTTTTCAAACGATTGGGCAACGGCACGATAATAAGCAAAGCGATCAGAGACAGAGTGAGTATGAGTGCCGAAGTTCTCTTATGTTCCAGAAGATGCGTGAGTGAGAACATTAATCCGATCAATAAAAACACGCTTATGAGAGAAATATTAAGATCCTCCAATCGTGCATAAGGCAAAGTCTCAAAGAAATGTATCAACTTCGTCATGAATTCGATCATAAATTTCAGCGCAAGCAATGAGATATCCAATACATTTTTGAGCAATGGGAAATTGGATATTGCCGACACAAACAACATCAGATAGGTGATCAACCCCACCAAAGGTGTGATAAGGATGTTGGTTATGAAAAAATAGGCAGGGAAATAGCCAAAATAATACAAACACAATGGAGCAGTCCCTATTTGCGCCGAGACAGAAAGTGAAAACATCCCCCATAAATATCTGCCGGCTTTATTCTCTACCTTCCATAATTTTTCTATTCTCGGATTCAAATAGTAAATAGCAAATACAGCCATAAAGCTCAATCGGAATCCTACATCGAAAAGGCTAAACGGATCGTATATCAAAATAAGAAAAGCTGCGAAAAAAATAGTATTGTATGATATTCCCTTTCTTCCAAATATTTGGGCAATACAAAAAGCGGACAACATGATACATGCTCTGATAACCGGAGGAGAAAAACCCGTTATGAAAGCATAAAGCCAAAGTAAAATAATGGTTATAGCGAATTTCAGCCAATAGATTTTTGACCTTTTGCGGATAAACCCCAACAAAAACATAATTATCGCGAAAATAATGCCGACATGCATACCACTCACAGACAAAACATGAGCAGTTCCCGTCGTGCGGAAGGCTTCTTTTACATCCTCGGGAATTGTGTCCTGATAACCGACTATGAGCGCAGCAACGATGGAATGTTCGGTGTCATTCAATCCTAATGATTTGAAAAATGCCAATATCTGTGACCTACATCTGAGGGCATAAACACCAATAGAGTAATCGGTGTCAAATGCCGGCTCCCAGCGATTGGTTGGAAGATAGATGCTGCCCGAAAAGCCTTGATTATACATATATTGTTTATAGTCAAACTCATTGGGATTTCCATAGTTTCGGATTGGCTTAATCTGCCCATAGAAGCGAATCATATCGCCGGGTTGCAAGTCGCGGCTAACACCATCCAGTTGGAGGTAGCAAACTATATTTTTGTTTATAACCGGATTATAATTTAGGCCTTTGAGGCTCACATTGCAAGCTACTGATTTTTCCTTAATTTTGGGAATATCCGTCACTGTTCCGAGATATGAACGATTGCCTTCACCAAAATCAAACTTGGCATCCTCCTGTCTCAATTGAGTTGAAAAAATACCTATCGAAATCAATAATAGAAACAAGCCTGTTCCAAATAACCAGCGAAGCGCATATTCTTTTTGAAGCGGAACAAAAAAAGAGAAGAACATAATTCCCGCACCAAAAAGGAAGAAAATTTCACTCCAATATTTAGAATCGAGAAAATACTGTAAGATTATCCCTATAATGAGAGGAACTAATAATCGAAAGAAAGGTGTCTTTACAATCGTCCCGTCTTTCATACCAACATCAAACCAATGATTTCAGATCGTGTATTGTTTTTGCCGGATCGGCAGATGCAAAAACGAAACTTCCCGCCACCAATACATCAGCACCGGCATCGAGCAATAATTTTCCTGTATCCAGATTGATTCCGCCATCTACTTCTATCCATGTTTTCAGATTATGGCGATCTATCATTTCCTTCAATTTTCTGACCTTGGAGATCGAATGTTCTATAAATTTCTGACCTCCGAATCCGGGATTGACAGACATCAGCAAAACCATATCTACATCCTGTATAATATCCTCAAGCAGCGACACAGGTGTGTGCGGATTTAAGGTTACCCCTGCTTTCATCCCCGCTTCGTGGATAGCCGCAATGGTTCTGTGTAGATGTGTGCAAGCCTCGTAATGCACATTCATTAAATAAGCTCCTGCTTTTTTTACTTGCTGGATATATTTGTCGGGATTCACAATCATTAAATGCACGTCGAGAGGCTTTTGTGCAATCTTGCTTATTTGTTCAATAATGGGAAACCCAAATGAAATATTAGGTACAAACGAACCGTCCATCACATCACAATGAATCCAATCCGCTTCACTCCGATTGAGCATTTCGATGTCGCGCTGCATATTCAAGAAATCTGCTGAAAGTATAGATGGTGCTATTTTGTGACTCATAATTATATATTTTAAGTAAACAAAAATACATAAAAAGAACAAAAGGCTCCCATTTACTGAGAGACTTTTGTTTAAGCTTTAGTTCATACACATCCGGCTAAGCGATGTCGGAACAGATTTTTCAACATGACAACATCTTGCAAAGTTTTTCAAAAATCTGAGCGTCTGGTCTGACGGCTCTTCTTTTCTGTCCGTATCTTTCTGATCTTGATGTTGTGTTTTCTTTTGAGTAGATTTTTTAATCATAGGCTTGTATTTGATTTTCTTCATTATTAATAACGTAGCCTATGTTCAGAATATTACGTCAATCACATAATTTTAAGAATTTTAACTCATTCGTCCTTTATAATCTGAATAATCAAATTCTCTCAAAACTTCAAGATGGTTATCTTTTGTCCATAATGCGATTGCCGGATGCGAAATCCCGTTAAACATTGTCGTCTTCACAATCGTGTAGTGTATCATATCTTCAAATACTATTTTATCACCAACCTCTAAAGGTTCATCAAATGACCATTCTCCAATAAAATCGCCGCTCAAACAGCTATTTCCGCCCATCCTGTAGGTTGGCAATCCTTCAACCGGTTCGTGATAAGCTCCTCTTATACGTGGTTTGTATGGCATTTCCAAACAGTCCGGCATATGGCAAGCAAACGAAACATCTAATATTGCAGTTTTTATACCTTTATTTTCCACTACATCTACCACGGAAGAAACCAACACTCCGGTTTCCCAAGCAAAAGCACTGCCCGGCTCCATTATTATTTTCAGATTAGGATACTTTGCTCTGAATGATTTGAGCAATAAGACTAGATGATCTACATTGTAACCATCCCTTGTCATCAAATGACCACCGCCCATATTCAACCATTTAGCTTGAGCCAACAAGTGTCCGAATTTTTTCTCCACAGCCAGAAGTGTTTTCTCCAGATCGAAAGATGTAGATTCACAAAGTGTATGAAAATGCAAACCGTCGATTCCTTCGGGTAGTGCTTCTCCTAAATGATCTGCAACAACACCCATCCTTGAACCCGGCGCACAAGGATTATATAAGTCGGTTTCTACAATCGAAAATTCAGGGTTTATTCTTAATCCGCATGATATTTTCCGCGCCGAAACTTTTACTTTATGGCGGAAACGTTCATATTGAGTCAACGAATTGAATGTTATATGACTACTATATTTCAAGAAAGTATCAAAATTCTCATCTGTGTATGCCGGAGAATAGGTATGCGCATAACTTCCCATTTCTTCATAAGCCAATTGTGCCTCAAAAACCGAACTGGCGGTAGAATGTGGAATATATTCCCGAATGATGGGGAAAGACTTCCACATCGCAAAAGCCTTGAATGCTAAAATAATGTCCACTCCGGCTCTGTCTTTCACTGACTTGATGAGAGTCAAATTTTTTCTTAACAATTCTTCGTCCATCACATAACATGGTGAGGGCACTTTATGTATTTCTATCATTTTTCTTTACTTGAACAATTTATCAATATAATCTTCTGCTAATGTAGCAATTATTGCTTTTCCATCAGGCGTATGATTATGAATTGGCGATGCAAACAGACGATCCACGATATCAGACATTTCCTCCTGAGACATTTTATGCCCATAAGGTATTGCAGTGGCTTTAGCCATAGACAGAGCCAACGATTCCTGTATTTCACTTTTCACATCACTGCCGGTTTCAATACTCCCTTCCACCATTCTGTGCAGTAATTCTACAGGATTCACTTTGTCCAGCTCCGATGGAATGCCATTGATGGCATAAGCGTTATTCCCCAGATTACTCAGATCGAAACCAATCGCTTCAAAATCGTCCGACAGATAAGGTAACATAGCAGCCTCAGATGCCGAAAACTCTATAACTTCAGGGAATAAGATGCGTTGCGATATGCCCCTGCTCTGTTTTATATTCGACAGGAACAGATCAAACAAAATTCGTATATGCGCCCGATGCTGATCAATCAGCATCAATCCCGATTTAATGGATGTGAGAATATATTTATTCTTATACTGATAGTGCACTGCCAAACTTTCTTGTGACTGATGCTCTGTTGTCTCTTCAGATTTTTGTTCAAAAATATTTTGCACAATGCTATCTTCTTCTTGCCCCTCTTTCTCAAAACTCCCATACAGTTTATCCCAATCAAAACTTGGCCGTTGGTAAGATGAACGGGACGATGAATTGAACGGATTATAAGACGGATTGATATTCACTTGAGGCGGAGCTGTTTGCTTAGACGGATCATGAATCGGTATATCAATTGCATCCCGTGTATCAAAATCGATTGTCGGCACTTCGTTCGACTTGCCCAAAGCCGCTTTCACTGCTGCTGCCAGGATTTGCCAGATGGGCTGCTCGTTCTCAAATTTTATTTCTGTCTTTGTTGGATGGATGTTTACGTCTATCGTATCCGGATCTACATCGAGATATATAAAATAGTTCGGATTTTCGCCCGGTGCGATTAAAGGTTCAAAGGCTGATGAAACAGCTTTTCCAAAATAAGGATGACGCATATAACGATTATTCACAAAGAAATACTGCAAAGCTCTGGCCTTGCGTGCCGACTCCGGTTTGCCGACAAACCCTTCTATTTTCACCAATGAGGTTTCTATCTCTATGGGTAACAATTGCTGATTGAAACCACGCCCTACAACGTTTATAATCCGCTGTTTCAAATTAGTTGCAGGCAATCTCAATGCCTCTATCTCGTTATCTATAAATGTAAATTCAACTTCCGGATTCACTAACGCGATACGCTCCAATTCGGTTAAGATATGCCGTTTTTCGGCCTCATTTGATTTTAAAAACTTACGCCTCGCCGGAACATTATAAAAAATATTCTTTACCGAAAAGTTAGCTCCCACTGCACATGCTGCCGACTCTTGCTTCTCTACTCTAGAACCTGCAATTGTCAAAACTGTACCAACCTCATCTTCAGCTCTTCTGGTCTTCAATTCCAAATGAGCAATTGCAGCAATGGAGGCCAGAGCCTCTCCTCTAAATCCCATTGTTCGCAAGGAGAACAGATCCTGAGCAGATGATATTTTGGATGTTGCATGACGTTCGAAAGCCATACGCGCATCTGTCGGTGACATCCCTTTGCCATCGTCTATCACTTGTATAAGTGTCCGCCCTGCATCTTTTATGATCAGCTGTATATGAGTTGCACCTGCATCCAATGAGTTTTCGACCAACTCCTTAACAACAGAAGCTGGACGCTGTATCACTTCGCCTGCCGCTATCTGATTGGCGATGGAATCAGGAAGCAAATGTATTATATCACTCATCGTAAATTGTATTATTCTATCGATTCTGATTGAATCTGTTTGATCTTTTGGGGGATTCTGTGCCTGCTTTTTTTCTCACTCTGCGGAATATATCGTCCTTGTCTAGCGGGCGAAGATAATCGAACCATTGGAAATCTCTCAAGTTCATTTTTTCGAGCGTCAGATCAGGTAAGGGCGTAAGTGTCCCTGACGATTTAGGCCACATCTTTATTCTGTTGATTTTTTTATTCAACAGATTGATCATGAGATAGCTGCTTTCGGTCTGATTCTGACCAATCATAGAGCCATCGTTCTCCAGAGGATAGAATATAGATTCGGCATTGCCTTCAACCACAACCTTATTCATTTCTTTGTTTTCAAAGTAGATCTTCATGTCACGTCCTTTCAACTGGTTGTAGTGCAAGGAATCGACATCTTCGATAGCAAAACTATATTGTTTTATATAAGCCATATCGATGGTGCTATCATTAAAGTATGCCTCTATCGTATCACCCGAAATCTGATATTTCTCATTCCACAAAACAGGGTCTTTATATAAATAAAGCACTGAATCTTTCGATCTGTATAGCAGTGAATCACAGACACCCTGTACATCCGTTCTGAAAAATCGGACATTGTAGACGGCCTCTATTTCCCTGTTATTTTTGATCACCGAATCTGTACGCAGCTTCAATGTATCGCCATGCAAAAACAGTGTATCTTTCTGAGAATATTCGATGCAAAAAGCCGAATCTGTGGCAAGTGCAAAATCGGTCTGTTCATTGTAATATCCATAATTCCCTTTCAGGATCACTTTTTTGAGCGTATCTTGTAAAACCATATTGCCAAAAACCTCTCCATAACCACTCACTTTATTGTAAAAAATGGAATCACCCGTAAGTGTCCGGTTTCCCTCTTTATTGAGCAGCAAAGACCTATCTAACAACAGAGCCTCGTCCGTTACGGTATTGTACCACCCGTTAGATGTATAAATGGTTCCACTGTCCGAAACAATCGTTGAAGGTCCTACGATCGTAGCAATTTTAGTGTCAGTGGTATATTTGAGGACGTCAGAATAAATAGTAAACCTATCATTCACCAGTTTCACACTGTCCCGAAAAGTAGCCAACTTCAATCCGGGCTGATATTGTCCCCAATAAGAGGTCAATTCATTTTCCTTGTCTACCAACATTCCTCCTTGAAAATAATAAGCCAGATTGGCTACACGGTCATAGTTAAGGCTATCCGTGAAGAGCGTCATGTCCTTATCGTTTTCCAAACGCACATTTTTTCTTATCTCCAATAGTTTGTTATTCCCGTTATAATGCATAAAATTGCCGTACATAAAAAGTGTGTCACCTTGATTTACACTTATGTTTCCGAATGCATCAAACGAATTTGTTTCATCATCCATGTAAGCACTGTCGCAATACATTATGGCTCCGTCGTGATAGAGAACCACAGAATCTATCAATATCTGGTATTCCAGACTATCTCTCTTGAGCATGATTCCGGCCTTCCTCATTTCTATCTTCTTTTTATTGTTGACAGTTGCTTTTGGTGGCGTAACCGGTTTTTGCAAATGGGGCTGTACCATCACGCTAGCCGAAACATACATAACAAGGAAGCACAGAATGCCCAATATATGGATTCTGTGCCTACTATTTTTGAGGTTATGTTGCTGCTTAAACATTTATTTACTTCTAGAATAATACTATTCTCGGAAAGTTTTTAATCGAGGTTGTTTGTTAATTATTATTCTTAACCCAGCCGGAATACTGGAAATCACAATTCAGCCAATCTGAATTGACTCTTATATATGTGTTCTTTATTTTTTCCTGTACCCAATTTTTCAATAGTTCTTCTTTTTTTTCAGATTCGACAAGGCTTCTCATAGCCTGATAGTCTTCCGTTATGTTCGCTTTATGCTGCTCCACTCTTTGTTTCAGTTTGACTATCGCCACAACTTCCTTTCCCTTGTTATTGATCATTACAAATGGCTTGGAAATCTGATCCACTTTCAGCGTGTCAATCACCTTAGCTGCTTCCGCCGGCAATTCCGACATTGCAAACTTGGCTGTCCCGGAATTAAAACTATACGGATTCTTATTCACCATCAAACCTTTGCTGTTGCGAGTATCTTTGTCTGACGATAGATATAACGCGGCATCTTCAAATGTGAATTTTCCGGTTTTAATGTCGGTAGATATTGAATCCAGTTTAAGCATCGTTTTATTTATTTCTTCCTGAGGAACTTTCGGTTTCAACAATATATGGCGAACCTTCACCCTGTCACCTCTGCGTTCTACAAGTTGAATAATATGATAACCATATTCCGATTCCACAATATTAGACACTTTGGTAGGATCTGTCAAAGAAAACGCAACACTTGCAAATTCCGGCACAAGCTGTGTCCGAGTCATAAAATCCAATTCTCCTCCTTTTTTTGCAGATTCTGTATCTTCGGAGTAGAGGAGAGCCAAAGCTGCAAAAGAAGCATTTCCTTTATTGATACGGTCTGTGAATTCTCTAAGCCGATTTTTCACCGCATCTATTTCAGTCAATGGAATCACGGGTTGCAAAGTTATTATCTGGCTTTCTACTGTCGTTGGTATAAAAGGCAGACTGTCTTGCGGTATCTGCATATAATATTTCTTCACTTCCGAGGGCGTGAGCTTCACATCACCTACAATATTGTCACGTACACGTTCGGCAATCGCATTGTCGCGCACACGTTCACGTAAATCTTCTCTCAATTGGGAAACAGTTTTTCCGCTATATTCTTCCAGCTTTTCTTTCGACCCATATGTCGATATATATCTATTTATTTGATAATCAAGCATACGTGTCACTTCCGAATTACCAACCTCTATACTATCTATCTTGGCCTGATGCAAGAACAATTTTTGCACTGCAATTTGTTCCGGAATGAGACAATCAGGATCACCTTCAAATTTCTCTCCACTCATCAGCATATTCAGCTTAACGCCTTCTACCTCCGATTTAAGAATCGCCTCATCACCTACTACCCATATTATTTGATCTATCACATTGTCTTGCGCCATTAAACTTGTGCCGCAGCTGAAGAATAGTAGTGCTAAAAAAAATTTAGAGAGAATCTTTGTCATTTAAGTTATGATTTATAATTTCTGATTTTGCTGCGTAAATATAGCAATATTGCAATAAGAATTTTGAACTTGCATTTAGGTCAATTCATAATTCAACATTCTTTAACCATATTTATTTAGAGTCTATATTTTTTGAATCTTTTTTATAGTAATATTTTATTTTTTTGTCATTGATCGCTTTTTTGTACAAATCATCTTCTATCTGTTTCAGATATGCAGCTCTTTTTTGATTGAGTACAACTTCCATCACCTGCGATTTGGCATATTCAAATGGTGCAACACTTCCTATCAGCTTATATTCTTTGATGTTGAGCAAATAGACATTCGTCGAATCCTGGACTTCCAGAGTATTGTTGGTTCTCAGAAATTGTTCGGAATTATCGACCGTGTAAGGTATTTTAGACATGATATCATCCAAATTGACCCATTTATCATAGAAATAGTCATAAATTATAGCATTCTTCAGAGAGTTTTTCTCAATTCCTTCGAGAGATGCCTGTGATGTGGATTTATACCATTTTCTGAAATTATCCAACTGCGGAGAATTTGCCGGGATTTTAAGGAACAGACCTTTTATGATGTTCGATTCCAACTTAAACTTATCCGAATTGGCTTCGTAATATTCTTTTAATACATTGTCCGACAACTGTTTTGAAAATTGCTCTTTGAGGAGTTGCTCCTGATAAGAGAATACAGTTAAAGATTGTCTGTAATTGCGAACAAGCTCTTCGATACGTTCTTTATCCGACACATTTTTCTGCGCTTGTTCATACATCAATTCATCATTGATCCACAATTTAATATATGCCTCTGCGGCCGCAGCACTGTCAGTGACACTCAAACCGGATGGAACAATATCTTGCAGGTCACCTCTGTGGAGTACCTGTCCATTTACAGAAACCAAAGCCTGTTCACTAACATCTTCAACATCTTTCGACCCTGAACCGCAAGCGGTCAGTCCCACCACTACGGCTAATGAAGATAAAATCAGTACAACAGACTTTCGTTTAATAATCATTTCAGTATTGTTTGCTTTATCTTATTGTTTTCAGCACGTCCTGATTAACCGTTACTGGATATTTAGCCCTCAAAGAAGCTAACCATTCCTTTTCCAACCAATCCTGATAGTCTGACACAACCAAACCTTTCACATCAGTATAATCTTCCGGTGCTGTGATAAACTTGCCGTTAACAACGAACAATGGGAACTTTTCTGTAGCCGCCGGAGCTGTTCCTTTTCCTTTGTTCACAATCTGGTAGTCAACATATGCGTTTTCGCCTTTTGCCCATAATCCGCGTTCCACTTTGATCGGAGGGATAGAATCTGTACTGAATGCTTCTTTCAGGTTTGCAATCAGATCGTTCGATTTCTTATTCTTTTTGATCACTGTCTCAGCTTTCTTTTTAGCATCAGCATCTTTTGCAAACAGGACAAAGCCTTTGAATTTAGGTTCACTCCATGTATATTTAGCTTTGTTTTCGGCAAAATATTTTTGCAAACCTAGTGTATCATTCGTTGCTTTTTCCCAAACTTGTTCGTTCATTATATTGAACAGGAGTATTCCGTCATGGTATTCTTGCACCAAATTTTTAATATCTGAATTTAAAGCAACAAGATTCTCTTTTTGTTTTTCTTTCAACACAGAATAAAGGTAATTCACATACGCATTCTGTAATAATTCTGTCGATAAATTGCTGCTCTGCCCAGCCTTTGTTATCGAATGACCGAAATCGCTTACTTTATAAGCTGATCCGTTCACCGTAAACAACGTTTTATTGTCATTTGCGGTTTTATCCAAGAACAAGGAATCTGTCGGAAAAGCTGTGGTTGCCAACGCATTGAGATTGTTATATGCAACAGTATCGAGTTTATAATCAAATTGTTTAACCAACGCTTCTTCATAAAGCTTTGTCAGTTTGGTTTGTCGGTCACTTCTCTTTATCTGGTTCATAAAGCCTGTCTTAGCTTCATCCCATGTGGCACGTGGCTTTTTATTGATCAGCTTGATAATATGATAGCCGAACGCGGTTTTGATTGGTTGAGTAAAATCGCCTGTATCTTTCAATGCATACGAAGCTGTTTTAAATTCATCCGGTAAGCGAGCTTCAACGCCAAACCACCCCAAGTCTCCGCCGTTGGCGGCACTTTGTTTATCTGCCGAATATTGTGTACACAATTGTGCATAATCACCACCAGCTTTGAGTTTTGCATAAACATCTTTTGCTAATGCCTGAATGCTATCTACTTCTTCTTTACTAGGTTCTTGTTGAGAAAATCCAAACATAATATGAGCCACATCGACCATACCCAGATCGGGACGTTTATTTTCCACTTTGATCAAATGATATCCATATGCTGTGCGAACAGGCATGCTTATTTCATTCACTTTCAGACCATACATTGCATCTTCAAATGGAGCTATAAACATCATACCGGTTGTCCATCCGAGATAACCACCCTTGCTGGCCATTTTAGCTGACGGATCATCCGACACTTCTTTCGCCACTTTATCGAAAGGTTCTGCTTTTTTGCCAACAAGACGGGCTCTCACAGCCATTGCTTTTTTGTACAGTTCCAACGTGTCGGAAGGAAAAACCTGTGGCTTATCAAACTTGAAAAGAATGTGGCTTACTTCTATATTTTCATTCAGTCTACCATATAAACCTTTTGCAAAAGCCTGTTCTGTGACAGTGTCTAACAAATATGGTTGAATCAACTGGTCTTTGTATCCTGTAAATTCTTTTATAAACTGGCGGGCAGTATCCAAACCTAAGGCTTTTGCCTCTTCTATTTTTAATTTAAAATCCGTAAACAGATCAACGTATTCGGCCAATGATTTCTTTTCTATTGAGCTTTCTGTATTATTTTTTTTATATACATACTCAAATTCAGATTTTGAAACCGGATTGCCGTTGATGGTCATCACTGTAGGATCGGTTAATGTTTGTGCCTTGGTCGCCAAGGAAAATAGAATTAATCCCAGAAAAACAAAAAACTTATTGTTCATAATTTTAAAATGTTATACTAATAATTTAACTTTTCAACCGGATGCAAAGATATTAAGTTTTCGCGGAAATAAGTATTTCTCATACACTTAAAAAAACAAAATAGCCATATAGTGTATAAAACAACTACATGGCTATTTTTATTGCCTGATATATCTGTTATTTATATTAAATAAGATCCATACTCCTATTTATAAAGTCATTCAAAGCCTCTCCTTTCAGCATATTGTTTGACAGAAGAGCCAAGTCTACTAATTGTTTCACGGTTGTGCTTTCGGCTGCATATTGCTTAACTGCTTCGGCATCTTTTCCATCAACGTCCGACAGCACTTTTTTTATCAGTGGGTTGTCTACATTCAGAACAAGATTGTATGTATCCGGCATCTCTCCGTAGAATCCAAAACCGGCTTGCATGGACGACATTTCTTTCATCCGTCTAGTGAATTCATTCTGAGTGATCTGAACCGGCTTGGTTTTTTCTCCCAATGCCTTATAATCGACCTCGAATTGAATCTTATCCATGATCGGGAGTTGTGACGAGAAAGCATCCTTCAACTCTTCTTTCTGTTTATCAGTCAAATCCACATTTACATCGTCGCTTTTCTTTATGAGATTGTCGATCACATCGCTATCGACTCTCACAAAACGGCTATTCTCAAATTTCTGTTCTAATAATCCTGTTAGATGAATATCCAACTGACCATCCAGCAACAGCACATCATATCCTTTTTCTTTCGCATGACCAATATAGGTATATTGTTCGTTCCTGTCACTGGCATACAAATATATCAGATTACCGTCTTTATCTGTCTGATCCGTTGTTATCAATGTTTTATATTCATCGAACGTAAAATATTTTCCGTCTGTATTTTTCAACAAACAAAATTTCTGTGCTTTTTCGTAGAATTTCTCTTCAGTGAGCATTCCATATTCAACAAATAATTTCAGACTGTCCCATTTTTCTTCATATTGAGGCCTGTCATTTTTGAATATTTCATCCAACCTGTCTGCCACTTTCCGGGTAATGTAGCCAGATATTTTTTTCACATTCTGATCACTTTGAAGATAAGAACGTGACACATTCAACGGAATGTCAGGTGAATCTATAACGCCGTGCATCAATGTCAGGAACTCCGGAACGATACCCTCTACCGAATCGGTCACATAAACCTGATTACTATATAATTGTATTTTATTTTTATGCAGTTCCACATTTGTTTTCACTTTCGGGAAATACAAGATGCCTGTCAGCTTGAATGGATAGTCCACATTCAAGTGAATCCAGAACATGGGTTCATCCGTAAACGGATATAAATCTTGATAGAATTTCTTGTAATCATCGTCCGTCAAGTCCGATGGTTTACGTGTCCAGAGAGGATTCGTATCATTTATGACATTATCCTCATCTGTTTCGACTGATTTTCCGTCTTTCCATTCTGTTTTTTTACCGAAAACAATGGGTATGGGCAGAAAACGACAATATTTTTTCAGTAGTTTTTCCACTTCTGCCTTTTCCAGAAAATTTTTATTCTCATCGTCAATATAGAGGATAATATTTGTTCCCCGATCTTCTTTCTCAGCTGGTTCCAGAGTATAATGAGGAGTGCCGTCGCAGCTCCATTTAACAGCAGATTCACCTTCTTTATATGATTTTGTAACTATTTCAACTTTCTTGGAAACCATAAAAGCAGAGTAGAAACCTAAACCAAAATGTCCAATGATAGAATTTGCTTCATTCTTATATTTATCCAGAAATTCGTTTGCTGACGATAATGCTATCTGATTGATATATTTGTCATTCTCCTCGGCAGTCATACCAATGCCTCGGTCTGAAATAGTCAAAGTTCCATTTTCTGAATCGAGACTCACATGTATTGAAAGATCACCCAACTCACCTTTGAAGTCACCCAACGACGAAAATGTTTTCAGTTTTTGAGTTGCATCCACCGCATTTGAAACCAACTCACGAAGAAAGATTTCATGATCGCTATACAGAAACTTCTTGATAATGGGGAATATATTTTCTGTTGTTACCCCGATTTGACCTGTCTTTTGCATAATTTTTCTATGTATAATATTAAACTTTTAATTTTTATGTGAGTCTAAACAAATAGAATGCCATGAGTTTTTCAATTGTCATTTTGGCAGATTTTATTGGTATTCACACCCTTGGAAAAGGTATACTTTTTTAGTTATTTTAATATTAATTTTCTATGGTCATTTTTCATACATAGATATTATCTATAGTCTATTTTTAGAAAATAAAGGTCATATATATTTACACATAACCATTGATAATAAATAAATTACATTCAAACCGTATAGTCATTTTAACTTTCAGTAGTTAAATAAAAAGCTTTTTAAGTATCTATTGATAAAATAATTTATATCTTTGTTTTATAAGATTAATGAACAAACGACACCTTACTATTTCATATTTAAATAATTTGTGTTATGGAAACTAATAGAGACACAGCGAATTTTGAAGGAAAACTACTAGAATTACAAGGTAACATGCTAAATTTTGCTTTAACACTTACTTCGAATAGAGACGAAGCTAAAGATTTATTGCAAGAAACTACCCTCAGGGCTTTAGACAATAAAGATAAATATTACGAAAACGTAAATTTCAAAGGTTGGGTATTCACTATTATGCACAATATTTTTGTGAATAACTATAGGCGTATAGTACGCACACAGACAGTGATAGACCAGACCGAAAACCTTTATCATCTGAATTTACCTCAAGACTCCGGTTTTGACACTCCTGACGGTGCATACACAATTGCCGAAATCACAAAAGCTATCAATAGCTTCACAGATGAATATAAAGTTCCATTTTCGATGCATGTATCAGGATATAAATACGAAGAAATAGCCCAAACACTGACACTTCCTATCGGTACAGTAAAAAGCCGTATATTCTTTGCAAGAAAAAGGTTACAGGAAAAATTAAAAGATTATCAATATTGATGATATCTTATCATAAAAAAAATAGAGGCTATAAAATTATAACCTCTATTTTTTTGTCCAGATCACAGACATTATAAGATTAAGCATTACTACACTCCTACTTTGGATTCTCCAACGCTGATATATTTCTTTTGAGTCCGCTATATTTAGCTCTTTTCACAGCAGATCCTTTAAATATTGCTCTGTATTGATCTTCACTCAAAGACTTCAATGCATCGAAATCCAGAGAAAGAAATTCCGGCTTCGGGTTGAAAGCCTCTACAGTATGTGGCGCTGCAAACCTATTCCAGGGACAAACCTGCTGACAAATGTCACAACCATAAAAACAGTTACCAAGCAAAGGCTTTATATTTGCAGCAATTTCACCTCTATTTTCAATTGTCTGATAAGATATACATTTGTTTGAGTTCAACAAATGAGGTTTTTCCAACGCTTTTGTCGGGCAAGCTTCAAGGCAGCGCACACACTTGCCACATGAAACATCCAACGGTTTATCATATTCCAGAATAGCATCTATTATGATCTCACCTAAGAAAAAATAAGACCCTCCGCCCGGTCTGATCAGCAATGTATTTTTACCGATAAATCCCAATCCGGCTTTAGCAGCCCAATATCGTTCCAGAACGGGAGCTGTATCACAAAAGAAACGTCCCGAAACCTGAGGCATCAATTGCTCTATATATGAATATAAGCGTTGCAAGCGAGCCTTCATTTCATCGTGATAATCCAATCCGTATGCATAATATGCGAATTGAGGAACATCCTCTCTTTGTTTTGTCTGTGGGTAATAGTTAAGAGCCACGCAAATCACCGATCTGGCATTCTCTACCAAAAGAGCCGGATGACAACGTTTGTCCTGATTTCGCGCCAAATACGCCATATCAGCATTATATCCTCTATCAACCCAGTCAGATAAATTCTCCACAGTTCTGCTGTCTACAGATCCGGCTTCGCATATTCCACAGGCATCAAATCCAATAGAAGAAGCATAGTCCTTGATCTGTTGAGAATAATCTATTCTCATACATGGTTTTTGAGTTATTAAGTGAAAGAAAATATTTAATGATATATTGATAGCTGTAAAACAACCGAAATCTCATTTTCCCAGCAATCCTTTAGTCACATACCAACGGAATTGCAACAGCTTCCACCCTTTGTGAGGAGCAAATATGATTGTATAGCCAAAGAACAGGATGATAGATGCAATCCATTTTTTCATTTCTGCTTCTAACCTTTTTTTGTATGCATCTTCAGACATTCCTTTTGTACGGATTCTTTCACTTTTACCTATCGAATAAGTTAGCTCTTTGAAATGCTCAACAGTCAGTTTCTTTTTTGATATGTAATGATAGATTCCCATTTGTGGAAGATAGTAGAAAGTGACATTCCCTTTACGCAACCTATCGTAAAGGTCTTTCTCCTCCGCCCCAATCAGGCCTGTGCCTTTGCGTCCAAGCTCAACATTGAACAGGCCATATATGTCAAAAATTTCTTTCTTATATGCAGAATTTCCTCCACCCGGAAATTTTCCATTTCCGAACGGTTTAGTCTTTTTGCCCCGATACAAGGCTCCCCCAATCAGCTCTTCTGTGAAATGAGACAACCATGCCGGCTTGTCGCCCTCATAGACAGGTATAATAGGACCTCCACATGCTCCGGCATCCGGATAATCTCTAAAAAATTTATCAATGGAAGATAAGTAGTCCGGCTCAAAAGCTGTTGCATCATCGTCTACAAATGCCACAATCTCACCCCGGCTCTCTTCAATACCTCTATTACGCGCATAAGACAAACCTTGGTTATGTTCATTAACCAAACGAATGTCAATATGATTGAAATCTATAATCGCCTGCTGGCAAATCCGTTCTGTTCTGTCTGTGCTATTGTTATTAACTATAATAATTTCATACAGAGAGGGATCGAGATCCTGATCGACAATGCTTTTTATGGCTTTAAAGATATACTTATCCCTATTGTATGTACAGAAAATAACCGAGATTCGTTTCATTATTTTGCTTCTCTCTTCTTTTTTCTATTCCAAAGTTCAACTCCGATTATGCCTATCAGCAATAAGACCAAAACAGCTGAAGAAGCAGTTGATACAACTCGGAATGTATTATATGTATGAGGAACGAATTTAAACTCTATTTCATGTTCTCCTGCAGGAATCCGCATGCCTCGCAATGTCCAGTCAATGCAAAAATGCGGCACAGATTTTCCATCCACATATGCCTCCCAGCCATTAGCATAATAGATTTCAGAGAAAACTGCCAATTGCTCACTCTTTGCTTTCGATTTATACACCAATCTATCAGGTTTATAAACCGTCATTTTGATCGTCGCAGTTGAGTCAGGCACAATATTCAGTCCGGACAAATCTTTTGCATAGCGCTTGTCCACAACAGCAGTAGTCTGTGGATCAATTGTATTCAAAGATTTAATTTCTGCATCTGCATTGTCCACAATCTTATAATCATCTACAAACCATGCAGTTCCTAAAGCCTTTGGATTAATCAACGGCGGCTGGTCGGGATGATAGATGATATATTTGGCATTCAACATATTCAAACTTGGAGTATTGTTGAATGAAGCTAATACACTATCAATATTTTGAGTTTTAAAAGATTGAATGATAGTATCAACCTCCATCTGTAATCTATATTCTATCAGTTCTTGATAGCGTTTCATCTTTGCGGCATGGTATCCGCCAATTGATTTATGATAATAC
>JBKECE010000210.1:0-4245 GCA_047974325.1 Dysgonomonas sp.
GGCTAAAGTGCTCTTTCCATGATCGATATGTGCAATAATGCAAAAATTTCGTATTTTATCCATTCTCTTAAATTCGTATATTTTATTCGTAACAGACTAATAAGCCTAATTTACGGAATGCAAATATACACAAAGATATAATGTATTTGAATAGTGATACAGAACAAACTTGAATAAAATAATATGGAATGCCCATTGGCTTATATAAAAAATAAAGGCAAAACCGTGGATTAACGATTCTACCTTTACTTCATAAATCTTTGAATAGAACTTATACTTAGTAATATAAGTTTATTTTTATAGTTTTTTTAGTCCCTTTGTTTGGGCTTTGTCGGTAACTTCAAAAACACTGATAGCATAACCGCCTCCAGGAGCAGATGCCTGTGTCAATTTTGATTTATTGTTCACAAGAACTTTCCTGATTGTGTATGCCTGAGGATTGGTCTTGTAATTTGCATCTTTTGCATCAGCATAGATTGTTGCCACATAAGTTTTTGCAGGATCGAGAAAGTCGAATGTTATTTTAGATGTAAAGCCTTTTTCTCCGGCAACGTTGCCAATAAACCAATTTTCAGAACCCTTAGCCTTGCGCGCAATAGTTAAATATTCGCCAGGTTCAGCCTCTAGATATTTGGTCTCGTCCCAATCGAGAGCCACGTCTTTTATGAACTGAAATGCATCTAAGAACTTATTGTATGTCTCCGGAAAATCAGCTGCCATTTGCAAAGGGCTATACATTGTTACATAAAGAGCCAACTGATTAGCAATAGTAGCATTGACGTGTGATTTATTATCTGGATTATACTTTTCTACATCCATTTCAAAAATGCCCGGAGTGTAATCCATAGGGCCACCAATCAGACGAGTAAACGGCAACACTGTGACATGATTCGGTTTGCTTCCTCCAAATGCTTGATATTCTGTTCCTCTGGCCGATTCATTACCAATCAAATTTGGATAGGTGCGGCAAATACCTGTTGGGCGAACGGCCTCATGTGCATTGACCATAATTTTGTAATCAACCGCTTTTTCGATCGCATATTGATAGTGATTTACCATCCATTGTCCATAGTGGTATTCTCCCCTAGGAATGATGTCACCAACATAACCGCTTTTCACGGAGTGGTATCCATTATCTACCATAAATTTATATGCTGCATCAAGATGACGTTCATAGTTTCTGACAGATGACGATGTCTCGTGATGCATGATAAGTTCAACACCTTTGCTCTTGGCATAATTATGCAATTCTTTAACGTCAAAATCAGGATATGGGGTCACAAAGTCAAAGACGTAATCTTTAGAATGACCAAACCAATCTTCCCATCCGATATTCCAACCTTCCACCAGAACTGCATTGAATCCATGTTTTGAAGCAAAGTCAATGTACTCTTTCACATGCGCAGTGTTGGCTCCGTGTTTACCATTGGGTTTTGTTTTTTTATAGTCTGTGATGCCTAGTTGTACGCTCGGCAGCTCGTCGGTATATGACCATGTGCTTTTTCCTGTGATCATTTCCCACCACACGCCTACATATTTAACAGGTTTGATCCAGGATGTGTCTTCTATTTTGCAAGGTTCATTCAAGTTTAAGGTTATACGAGAAGCCAGAATGTCACGAGCATCGTCACTTACGATGACCGTACGCCACGGGGAATGGCATGGAGCCTGCATATACCCTTTGTTACCCTGTGCATCAGGTGTCAACCAAGACTGAAATATCATATTCTTATCGTCTAAATCGAGATTCATACAAGAATAGTTTACCAAAGCCGCTTCATGTAAATTGATATACAATCCATCGGCAGTCTTCATCATTAATGCTGTCTGAACACTTGTTGGTGAAGCAGAATGTTGTGACGCATTTCCTGTGCGAGCTTTACTGACCAAACCTCTGATTTCGGATAGTTTAGATGTTGTATAATCATATTCCTGCGTGTCATAATCACCGGGAATCCAAAGTGCGGTATGATCTCCTGTCATTGCAAACTGAGTACGTTCTTCTTTGATAACAAAATAGATCAGATTTTTCTGTTGTGGAAATTCGTACCGAAAGCCTAATCCATCATCGAAAACACGAAAACGGATTATAATATTCCGATCAGTAGATTTTTGCTTTAGTGTTACAGCTAATTCATTGTAATGGTTGCGGATATTTTTTTCTTCACCCAAAACAGGTTGCCATGTTTCATCAAAAGTAGATGTCTGCGTATCAGATATCTCAAATCCGTCGTACAGAGATGCTTTGGGATCTTTAGGAGTGGATATAACATTGATTTCAGAGCCAAATTCAGCAACTTTCTCATCACTTTTCAGTTCCAGTCCAAGTTTACTTGGTTTTATTACTTCCCTACCCTTATATGTCAAACTGTATGCTGGCTCTCCACCTGTCTGAATGGTGAATTTCAAAACCATATTCCCATTGGGTGATTTCACTTCCTGAGCCGACATCGAGGACGTTATTATGCACAAACACGCCATAATAATTAATTTTCTCATCGTATATTTTTTATTAAATTGAACTTCCATATTAAGCTAACTCATTCAAAGAAAGTTAAATTCTTTGAATATAACAACCTAAACGGTTGAAAAACAACCTTACAAAATATTGCAAACGGTTGCAAATAAAGAAAAATAAGACTCGAACAAAATATTCGAGTCTTATTTAGATTATTCAAAATATTATATTTATTTTTTTATGACTTTGTGTATTGAATTTCCGGTATTGTTACTCACTTTTAGAATATAAACACCATTCGATGAATCGGTAATATCTATTTCTGATACATTTTTCTCATTTTTCACCAAAGCCCCTTGCATATTATAGACAGATATATCATTCTGACTACTGGATGTTATGAAGACCAATCCTGTAGTAATAGTCGGATAAATAGTATGCTCTTGCAACAGATCCGAATTTTCTATACCGGTCTTCGGTCCATCTACTTTGCGGTCTGTATATATGCGTACACCTCCAGAGGGTATGTTGATGGTCATATTCGTATTCGTAACAGTCAGTTCTTCGCCTGTCAACAATTCATACCAGACTCCAGTTTTAGGAAAGTTGGGATTCGTCGTAGCTGCCGTTGTTGCACTGAAATTTCCTAATGCTACCATGTTCAGATCAGCATGTTTTATTGCTATGCGCCGTCCGGCATTCCAGTCACTGTATGAAATATTCAGTTCCGCGGTTCCATCATTGAATGCTGCCGGATAATTTTTACGCATGGTAATGATCTTAGAAGCTGCTTCGTATGCCGCCTTACGAGCTGGAACATTCAGATAGTTCAATTGCGCACCCAAGGCCGAAGGTTTATCATTGGTGCGTCCACCCAAACTATCAATAGAAATATCATATCCCATTTCGCCAAATTGCCATATCATTTTAGGTCCGGGTATCAATGTTGTGAATGCAATATTCAATGGTACGCGGTTGATACGTGCAACAGAATCTGTTTGCATTGTGCCTGCACCGTATTTTTTTGCTTTGAAAAAATTACGTTCCTCATCATGGCTCTCAGCAAATCCGACCCAATTGCGAGGAATGGAATTCATAGCTCCAAAATCGCTGTTGGTTTGGTATCCCATCGCAGATTGCGAATAAGCATCATTGGCATTTCTCCATAGATACATACCTTCATTAGCCAGAACTGTTTCTTCCGAATTGACCGCAAAATGTTCCAAAATAAACATTATATCACTTTTTACAGTTTTGGCTGCATTATAATAATCTGTCAGAATATTGATACGGCTTTGATCATAATTAGCCGCAGTAGATTCTGTGCTGGAATTCTGAGTAAACCCTTTTGTTAAATCAAGCCTATATCCATCAATCTTATATTCACTGACCCAGTACTGAAGCACACGTTTAAAATAATTTCTAGTTCCTGCAAATTCATGGTTGAAATCATGGTAAACATTATAAGGATGCGGAGCATCTACATTGAACCAAGGATTTTCCGGTGTTGTCTTACTGGTTGCTTTGTTCCAATAGAGCATTGCAAATGGGTGTTGCCCGGTTGCATGATTGAAAACAACATCCAATATTACGGCAATTCCCCTTTTGTGACATTCATCTATAAATTTTTTATACATATCAGGGGTTCCATATGCTTTATCGGGTGCAAAATAGTGATTAGGATTGTATCCCCAACTCAAATTGCCGTCAAACTCTTGTATGGGCATCAACTCGATTGCTGTGATTCCAAGATATTCAAGATAATCCAACTTATTGATTACGGCTTC
>JBKECE010000225.1:0-2282 GCA_047974325.1 Dysgonomonas sp.
CATTATTTGGCAAGATTTAAGCGAAAAGGAAAATGTTACAGTAAAGCAGAGCATATGGTAGAAAAATCGCTAAAATTGCTTTTTCTAAAACCAAATAACGAAATGACTCTATTAATTTAACAATACCAAAAGAATTATATTGAGATAGATTTTGTCTTTTTTCTTGGGGCGTTTGCCGGCTAACCAACTGAGAGAAAAGGCGAGATACGCTCAAAAGAATTTCGTCCTTTATTCAGATATCTTATTTCTCTCGATTACTTATATCTTTATAATACAAAATCTATAAATCAATACACAAAGAAATAATTATCAATAGCATGAAACCTTACAGTCATTACTATACAATTTTATTTTTTTCTATTATTTTTTTATTATCTTCAAGTACAACAAAAACGAATCGAGAAGATGTTTTATTTCGAGGCACAGCAAAGCAGATTCCGGATTCAGCTATACTTCCCGATGTACCACTTTGGACAAAATACGGAAAAATGTTTATGTATGCACCTGCTTTTGACTTCGATTCTGTCAAGGAAGCTGTTGAATATAAATATAAATTATCTTCGGCGAGTGGCAAAGTATTTTCTTTCAGAGCAAAAGCACCTAATCTTCTACTTAGTCCGGTTTGGGAAAAAATTCCTGAAGGTAGAGTTGTTTTGCATGTCATAGCATTAAATAAATTTGGAGACTCAATCGCTCTGGCAGGAAGTAAGAATTTTTATCGTTCTATTCCTTTTCAAGGCATTACCAATAGCCCAAAACGCCCCTACAAAAGTGCTGCTTATCTTACATTGGATTATATTTTTAACTTGCCCCATATTCAAAAATGGGTAAATAGTACAAGACCTGATTTAGATTATATATTCTATGCTTATCCGGCGAAAATAATATCAGCCGCCATTGAAGGTATGTTGTTGTATTCCGAAAACTCTAGGACAAACAAAGCAGATTCCCTCAAAGCAATGACCATAGCTTTGAATATGGCTCATCATTTAACAAGTATATCGACATCGAAGCATCCTTTATTAAGATACTTTGCTCCGACTTATGATGTCGAATTTTACAATGAACGCGTAAAAGACACAGTACAATATCCACCGGTGGAACACATTTCCCATGTATACAAAGTGATGAAAAAAGATAGCCATAAGATGATGTTGCTGTATGGTTACGAATATGCTTATATGCTGTTGAATCTATACGACCGTACAAAAGACGCTAAATGGCTTCATATTGTGAAGTCAATTGCCGAATCGTACAAACAACTTCAATTATCCGATGGGTCGTGGTATTTGAATATTGATTACCAGACAGCGGAGCCTTTAAGCGCCAATAAATTGATTCCGGGCAATTTGTTGATGTTTTATAAAAAAATTGAAAAAGAATATGGAATCGTCGGTTACCAAGATGTGATAGATAAGGCGGAGAAATGGATACGCCGTAATCCTTTGAAAACCTTTGATTGGGAAGGGCAATTTGAAGATATTGCTTCTTACGATGAACCCTATAGAAATCTTACGAAATATACGCCGACGGACTATGCCATTTACCTGTTGCGTTATGAGTCTAGTAAAGAAAACATCGCTATTGCCAAAGAATTGATTCGTTTTTCCGAAGATCAGTTTGTAACATGGGGAAAAACAGAAGTCGGTTATCACACACCTGGCGTAATGGAGCAGTACAGTTATTTTGCCGTTATAGATGCGAGTGCTTGTCAGATGATAAAAGCGTATCTCGAAGTTTATAAAGTCACAAAAGAAAAAGAATATTATCGTAAAGCTGAAACTTTAGCTAACAGCATTACCGAGCAACAGCAGGAAAACGGAGAAATATACACGGTATGGAAAGAAGACCCCAATCGACAGAACTGGCTAAATTGCATGGTTTATTCAGCTAATACACTCATGTTTTTAGACAAAAAAAAATAGAGAATTTTTTGAGATAGATTTTGTTTTTTAATAGGAACAATGGTAAAGAGTTTTTCAGCCTTTCTTGCTTCGAAAAAATACGGTATACTATATCCTTTCGTCAAAGTTGTATTTAAGATATTGCTAATTAAATATATATTTGTATCTTTGCAGAAAAAAATATGAATTGCCCAAAAGGTTTATGTGATAAAAGTGTCAAGTCAGGAATTATCAAAGGGAAACAGCGTTACAAATGCAAGGAATGTGGTTGCAATTATACCGTAGAGTTAAAATCAACAGCCAAACCCAAGTCAATGAAAAAGCAGGCATTACATCTGTATCTTGAAGGTTTGGGTTTTCGTTCGATAGGTAGATTTT
>JBKECE010000248.1:0-38292 GCA_047974325.1 Dysgonomonas sp.
TCTCCTCAAAACGTTAATCCGGGATTGAGTATTCTTCTTTTTAAATAGTTTAAAGAGATTTTTTTATGGATTTGATTCAAGAAATGGTTGCTCGTGCCAAAGCTAACAAGCAACGTATTGTTTTGCCCGAAGGCACAGAAGAAAGAACGATTAAAGCGGCCGATCAATTATTGGCTGACGGAGTCGTAGATATTATTTTACTTGGTAATGTAGCAGAAGTTCAATCGTTAGCTCAATCATTAGAACTTCAACATATCAGTAAAGCAACAATCATAGATCCGAAAGATCATGCAAAGAAAAACGAGTATGTGGATTTACTCGTAGAAATCCGGAAATCGAAAGGGCTGACACACGAAGAAGCTTCCAAACTATTGGAAGATCCATTATATCTGGGTTGCCTGATGATAAAAGCTGGCGATGCAGACGGAGAAGTTGCCGGAGCAAAAAACGCGACCGGAAACGTGTTGCGTCCGGCATTGCAAATCATCAAAACATCTCCCGGAATCAGTGTCGTATCAGGAGTTTTTCTGATGTTCACGAAAAAACCTGAATATGGTAACAACGGACTGCTTCTTTTTGCCGACTGTGCAGTAACACCCGATCCATCAGCCGCCGAATTAGCCCAAATAGCTGTCTGTACAGGATGGTCGGCTCGAACATTTGCCGGAGAAGAGCCTCGTGTGGCAATGTTGAGTTTTTCAACCAAGGGAAGTGCCAAACATCCAATGGTTGACAAGGTTATGGAAGCTACAAAATTGGCAAAAGAACTGGATCCGACAATGGTTATTGATGGTGAACTTCAGGCAGATGCCGCTCTTGTTCCATCAGTAGGTTCAAGCAAAGCACCGGGAAGTGATGTCGCCGGAAAAGCCAATGTCTTGGTTTTCCCTTCACTGGAAGCAGGTAATATTGCCTATAAGCTGGTTCAGCGTTTGGGTGACGCAGAAGCCGTAGGACCTATTCTTCAAGGTATGGCTGCACCCGTCAACGATTTATCGAGAGGTTGCTCTGTCGATGACATCTACAAATTGGTTTCCATTACAGCCAATCAGGCTATTGCTGCAAAGAAAAAATAAATAAGTTAATATATGGCGGAAATAAAAGAATCATTAGAGAAATTCAGTTTGGGCAAAGGAGCCAAAAAAAAATCCCTATTCTCTAAAATCGGTGTTGTCGGTTGTGGCCGTGATGGACGCAGTATTGTGAACCAGACAGCTCTTGCCGGATTGGAAGTTGTTTTCATAGAAATCACTGAAGAGAAAATTCAGGATGCTCTGAGGGAAATAGAATCCAGATTGGATACAAGAATAGACAATTGGGGTTTGACACAATCCGAGAAACGCAGTACAATGAGCCGCATCAAGGGTTCATTAGACTATAATGATCTCAAAGATTGTGATTTTGTGATAGAGTGCATCCGTTATGAGGCAAACGGAGATCGCAGTACAGAATTGCGCAAGGAAGTATTTCAAAAATTGGAATCAATTCTGGCTCCAGACGCCATTATAGCCACTAATGCCACCACGGTTATCATCAGCGAACTAGCGGCAAACCTAGTACATAAAGAAAGATGTGTCAGCCTTCATTTTCCTATTGCTCACACCGACGCACGCTTGCTCGAAATCGTTAAAGGCACATTCACATCACCCGAAGTGATGCAAAAAGTCTTGCTCTTTGCAAAGTTAATAAAATTCATACCTGTTGAAGTACAAGAAAGCAGTGGCCTAGTAAGCCTCCGTCTGATGGTGATCATGCTTAACGAAGCATGCCTCATCCTAATGGAAAATCTGACCTCTATGGAAAACATTGACGAAGAATTTCAGGTGATATATGGTCAACGTTACGGAATATTCGAACTGGCAGACTTGATAGGTCTCGAAAAAATGGTGATGCTGATGGAAGACATGTTCAATGAATATGGTGACAAGAAGTATAAAGCACCACCCATACTATTACGTCTCTATCGATCAAAACAATATGGAGTGAGAACTCGTCGCGGTTTTTATATATACGATGACGCAGGTAATAAATTAAAAGCAAACGATTTATTTTGACACATTGAATATATTTGTTCTGAACTGCGGAAGTTAATCCATAAAATACACGCTCTTTGACATGCCGAGCAAACAAATAATGGCTCAGGGCGGAATCTAAAAAATCGGACTTAACGGTTCTTTTCTGAAAGCGACTCTGGATAATGGTGATAAAGTCTTTTTTGAAGGTGAGATTCTGGAGCACAAAGCCGGAATAGAATCTATATTGGGTGTTTTGACCAGCGAAAAATATGGCTGCATTAAATCTCTAAACGAAATAGATGCTGTTGGTCATCGGGTTGTTCATGGTGGTGAAAAATTCAATCATAGTGTGCTAATCACAGATGAAGTGATGGCTAAAGTAGTTGATTGCATAGACATCGCACCTCTGCACAATCCGCCAAATATAGCAGGAATAGATGCCGTGAAAGATTTGATGGGAGATATTCCTCAAGTTGGAGTGTTTGATACAGCTTTTCATCAGACCATGCCCGCAAAAGCCTATATGTATGGAACGCCTTATTCTCTTTATGAAAAATATGCTATCAGGCGTTATGGTTTTCATGGCACCAGTCACCGTTATGTGACCAAACGTGTGTGCGAATTTCTCGGAATTCCTTATGAAGAGCAAAAAATTATATCGGCACACATTGGCAATGGAGGTTCATTGGCTGCAGTGAAAAATGGAGAATCCATCGATACATCTATGGGAATGACTCCTGTAGAAGGACTTTTAATGGGAACCCGTGCCGGTGACGTAGATGCTGGAGTGTTGTCTTTCATCATGGAAAAAGAAAACATCGGACCTCAATCCATCTCTACTGTTGTCAACAAATTCAGCGGATTGTTAGGTGTTTCCGGTGTTTCTTCCGATATGCGTGAAATTCGTGCAGCTATTGCCGATGGAAACGAAAGAGCCAAATTGGCTTTGGATATATTCAACTACCGTATCAAAAAATATATCGGTTCCTATGCTGCTGCATTGGGCGGTTTGGATGTATTGGTTTTCACAGGTGGTATTGGCGAGAACGTGGGACTGACCCGCGAAGAAGCCTGTCAAGGGTTAGAATTTATGGGTATCGAAATCGATAAAGAAATCAATAATAAAACTTTTGGAGAAGAAACAATAATAAGTACACCGAATTCTAAGGTGAAAGTTGTTGTTATCCCTACAGATGAAGAATTTATGATTGCCTCTGATACAATGGACATCGTATCTCAAAAATAAGCACAACAAAAGCCTTAATCACGAAATATTTTGAAGAGAGTCACAAAGAAATGGCTCTCTTTTTTGTTCTATACAACTTTTATAAAAGAAATATTATTCTGCTCCATCCGTATCCAGACAAAAGGGATGTCCCGCCGGATCGAGCATCGTTTTCGATGTTTTGAAGTATTGAATATCTGCAAGTTTTGCTCCACATTCAATTGCAAACGAAACAGCTTCATCCAGATTGTTCACAAGAAAATCAAGGTGCAACATTTGCCCCTGCTGTCCTTCTTGCCACGGCCACACAGGAGGTTTGTAACTCTCAAGCTCTTGAAATGCAATCACAGTATTTTCAGGAGATGTGATTGCAGCCCAACCATTTGAATGTGGATGAGTCCATTCCCATCCAAGCAACTTACTATAAAAATCAGCCATGATCGCAGCATCAGTACAATCAATAACCAAATTTATCTTTTGTATCGAAAGCTTCATATCTCCAAGATTTCACGTCCCATCGAAACGTTAGCATCAACTTATTTCTTCAATCCTGCAATACTATCTTCCAACGTCTTTATTTTACTTTCAGCATCTGCAAGTTTTTTGCGTTCCATATCCACAATTTCCGGTTTTGCATTTGCTACAAATTTTTCATTCTCAAGTTTTTTCTTAACAGAATTAAGGAAACCATGTGTATATTTCAGTTCTTCTTCCAATTTGGCAATGTCTTCTTCCCGATTTATGTTGTCGGTCAATGGTATGGCAAACTCCGTCGTTCCAACCATAAAAGAAGCTGCTGAAACAGGTTTTTCGGAAACAGATTTCACTTCCGAGATATTGCCCATCTTAAGAATGACAGGTGCAAAATCGCGATCGAAACTACCAAGTATATCTAATTCTAATTCGTCTTTATTGGGTATGTTTTTTTGCAATCGGACGGTTCTGATACCAGAAATAACTTCTTTTATCTTATCGAACGCAGTCAAATAGTTTTCATCCGGAGAAGATGCATGAGGCATCGAAGAAACCGTAATACTTTCTGCATTTCCACGTTCCGCTATAGCTTGCCACAATTCTTCTGTGATGAAAGGCATAAAAGGGTGAAGTATACGCAACAAAGAATCGAAGAAACCAAGGGTTGCCTGATAAGTGGCTCCATCGATAGGTTTTTGATAAGCTGGTTTTATCATTTCGAGATACCATGAAGAAAATTCGTCCCAGAACAGTTTGTAAGCTCCCATCAAAGCCTCCGACAAACGAAATTTATCAAACAGGTCGTTCATTTCTTCAATGGTCTTTGACAAAACAGAGTCAAACCATTTAATCGCAATTTTTGCCGATTCGGGTTGTTGTGCAGTTGTATCCACTTCCCATCCTTTCACCAGACGAAAAGCATTCCAGATTTTATTATTAAAGTTGCGACCTTGTTCGCAAAGGCTTTCATCGAAAGGAATATCATTGCCGGCAGGAGCTGTCAACAAAAGTCCCATGCGTACACCATCCGCTCCGAATTTTCCTATCAAATCGAGAGGATCTGGCGAATTCCCTAACTGCTTAGACATCTTACGTCCCAGCTTATCGCGCACAATACCTGTAAAATATACATTACTAAAACAAGCTTGGTTACGATATTCATATCCAGCCATAATCATACGAGCCACCCAGAAGAAAATAATATCGGGAGCTGTCACCAGATCATTGGTCGGATAATAATATTCGATCTCTTTATTGTCCGGTTCATTGATTCCGTTAAACACAGAAATAGGCCACAACCACGAAGAAAACCATGTGTCCAGACAATCTTCGTCACGGCGGAGGTCAGTATCTGTCAGATTGGGATTATTCGTTTTCTTACGTGCTTCTTCCAAGGCTTTTTCTGGTGTTTCACCAACCACAAAACCGCCTTCGGGAAGATAATATGCCGGAATCTGGTGTCCCCACCAGAGTTGACGGCTAATGCACCAATCTTTGATATTCTCCATCCAGTGCCGATAAGTGTTTTTATATTTCGATGGATAAAATTTTATTGTGTCATTTTCTACAGCCTCGGCCGCAGGTCTTGCCAGATGATCCATCTTCAAAAACCATTGCATGGACAATTTAGGCTCTATAGGCACATTCGTCCGTTCAGAATATCCAACCTTGTTAGTATAAGCCTCGGTTTTTTCGAGTAATCCACTGTCATACAAATCCTTTTCTATTTGTTTACGCACATCAAACCTGTCCGAGCCTTCATATTGCAAACCGTTTGCATTCAGTGTTCCATTATCGTTGAATATGTCTATTACTTCAAGATTATATTTTTCGCCTAACACATAGTCATTTACATCATGAGCCGGAGTCACTTTGAGACATCCCGTACCAAATTCAGTATCAACATAGTCGTCTTCAATGATCGGAATCACCCGATTGACAATCGGCACAATCACTCTTTTTCCTTTCAGAAAAGCAGTCTTTTCGTCATTTGGATTGATACAAACAGCAACATCCCCAAAAATCGTTTCCGGACGTGTAGTTGCTATCACAGCATAACCATCTTCACCTTCAATCTTATAGCGTAGATAATATAGTTTCCCATGCTCTTCTTTGTGTATCACCTCTTCGTCCGACAAGGCTGTTTTTGCCTGAGGATCCCAATTGACCATGCGCACACCTCTATAGATGAGGCCTTTGTTATATAAATCTACAAAAACCTTATAAACACTCTCAGAACGAATCTCATCCATCGTGAAGCAAGTTCTGTCCCAATCGCATGACGCACCCAGCTTACGCAATTGCTTCAAGATGATTCCACCATGTGTGTGAGTCCAATCCCATGCATGCTCAAGAAACAACTCACGGCTCAATTCATTTTTCTTAATTCCCTCCGAAGCCAGTTTTGCCACAACTTTTGCTTCTGTGGCAATGGAAGCATGGTCTGTGCCGGGAACCCAACAAGCGTTCTTACCCATCATGCGGGCACGGCGAACCAAAACATCCTGAATGGTATTATTAAGCATATGCCCCATATGCAGCACCCCTGTGACATTAGGTGGTGGTATGACGACAGTGTATGGCTCGCGATCATCGGGTTCGGAATGAAAAAAACGATTTTCCATCCAATATTGATACCATTTGTCTTCAACCTCTGCGGGGTTATACTTACTTGCAATTTCCATCTTCGATTATATAAAAATTAATGAGTCACAAAATTAAGAATTAGTTTGAAAATTTTAGGGTTTTAGACTAATTCATAATCTTTTTGATTTGAAAAAAGTAACACTTTATGACAGATTAGTGTCATTTTAGGAAGGTTGCCTCATCTGAGTGTCTTTTTTTTAGCGAAACAAAAAAATAAGATTTATTTTTGGATACCAAGGAAAATAAATACACTTATAATCATCTAATCTTAAACCATGAGAGAAACAAAGAAAAAGAGTCTTTTCGTCATCCTGCTTCTGCTGTTTGCCACGAGTCACAGCATTGCACAAGAAATCAATCAGGAAATATTGTATAAAATAATGAGCCCCTCAGGACTTGCGATAGACCACAAAGCAAACGTTGAGGATGCTGCAAAAATATACCTGTCCAAAAACAACAAGAATAGTAAAGGACAACTATGGAAAATAAGAAAACTTTCCGACGGTTACTATATGTTTATCAATCCATATGCCAACAAAGCCCTAGACAATGCCGGAATCAATGAAGGAAACGGAAATGCTTTAGGTCAATGGGATGCAAATGCATCGAACCACCATCAACTCTGGCAACTTTCGGCAAGCGACAATGGTCGGTTCAATATTACACAACGTGTCAGTAAGATGCAGCTCACCTACAACAAGTCAGAAGCTGATGGAACAATAATATACCAAATGCCGGATGCAAAAACCACCTGGCAATTGGTGCCCACAACAATAAAAGTTCCGAAGGAACACATTCAGAGAGGAAAAACAGAATGGGAAAATGAATTGATATTTGAGGTGAACAAAGAGCCAGCTCACGTCACCTACATTCCATATCCTGATACCAAGAGCCTCAAAGCCGACAAATATTTCGACCAACAATGGTTACAACCTAATTCATCTTTTTACCTTTCTTTGAATGGAAACTGGAAATTTAATTGGGTGAAACAACCATCAGAAAGACCCGTAGATTTTTATAAAACCAATTACGATGTATCGTCATGGAAAGAAATACCTGTCCCATCCAATTGGGAGATGCTGGGTTACGGTACTCCAATCTATACAAATATCACCTACCCATTCAAAAATAATCCACCATTGATACAATCCCAAAAAGGATATACAAACGAAATTGAGCCCAATCCGGTGGGTTCCTATCGTAAGACATTCTCTATACCCGAAAATTGGACAGGAAAAGAAGTCTTCCTGCATTTCGATGGTGTTTATAGTGGAATTTATATTTGGGTGAATGGACAAAAAGTAGGTTATAGTGAAGGAGCTAACACTGATGCGGAATTCAACATCACAAAATACGTGAAAACGGGTGAAAATATACTTGCAGCAGAAGTCTATCGATGGACAGATGCCAGTTATATAGAAGATCAGGATATGTTCCGTCTGAGTGGAATACATCGTGATGTGTATGTCTTTGCAACACCTAAAACCCATATTCGTGATTTTCATCTGCAATCTGAGTTTGAAGAAGATAATCTTCGCTCGGCAACATTCAGTGCCGATCTGATTGTGCATAATTATGACAAAAAATCGGCTGCCAATAATATCGCTGAAGTTACATTGATTGATCCCACAGGCAAAGCTATTCTGAATCTCAGCAAACCCATCAATGAACTAAAAAGTGGAATTGAAGAAAATTTCCGTTTTCAGGCAAAAGTGGACGAACCTCTTCTTTGGTCTGCCGAAAAGCCTAATTTATACAGTGTGATAGTATCACTAAAAGACGGTGAAAGAAAAGAAACCGAAGCAATGACATCCAAATTCGGATTCCGAAAAATCGAAATAAAAAATAAACGTGTCTATGTGAATAATCAGCAAATATTCTTCAAGGGTGTCAACAGGCATGACATACACCCTGAATTTGGAAAAGCTGTTCCCACAGAGTCTATGCTACAGGATATTCTGATGATGAAAAAATATAATGTCAACACTGTGCGCACAAGCCATTATCCTAACAGCCCCAAGATGTATGCAATGTATGATTATTATGGATTATACATCATGGACGAAGCAGATCTGGAATGCCATGGCAGCATGTCGATCAGTGAAAAGCCTAGTTGGATTCCGGCCTACGTGAACCGGATAGAACGGGCAATCGGACGCGACAGGAATCATTCATCAGTCATATTCTGGTCGCTGGGAAATGAATCGGGAGCAGGTGACAACTTCGACCATATGTATAAGCGTGCAAAAGAATTAGACCCTACCCGCCCGATACACTACGAAGGAAAAAGCGCATTAGTCGATATTGATTCCAACATGTATCCCTCAATCGAAGGCATGACAAAGCAAGATCAGGCAAATTCAGATAAACCTTATTTCATTTGTGAATATGCCCATTCTATGGGAAATGCACCCGGTAATCTTGCCGAATATTGGGATTATATAGAAAATCATTCACAACGCATGATCGGTGCCTGCGTATGGGATTGGGTAGATCAAGGCATAAATAAACACGGAGAACCCAAAAATCGCTTTTATTATGGAGGTGACTTTGGCGACAAACCGAACGATGGAGATTTTTCATGCGATGGATTGACAACTCCCGATCGTAGGGAAACAGCCAAACTGATTGAACTTAAAAAGGTATATCAATACGTAAAATTCAAAGCTCCTGCATTAGCCAGTCGCAAGGTAGAGATTGAAAACAAATATAATTTCACAGATTTAAATGAATTCGATTTCAAATGGGAAGTGATACAAGACGGAGAAATAATAGAATCCGGACTGCTCCAGCCATTACATTCTGCAGCAGGAGAAAAAACCGTTGCAGAAATTCCATTCAGTAATAATCGTAAACCGGAAAAAGAATATTTCCTAAACATCTATTGCTTGCAAAAAAACAAGACCGCGTGGGCTGAAAAAGGTCATGTTGTCGCATCCGAACAGTTCGCCTTGACCGACAGACCAGCCATAGCTTCTGTAAACACAGCTTTTCTTCCTAACATTTCAGTCTCTGAAAATGGAAATGAAATCGGCATAAAAGGCAATAATTTCAATTTATCTTTTAATAAAACTTCAGGAGTTCTGTATTCATTACAATACAGCGGTTCGGAGATGATACATAACAGTAATGGTCTTCAGTTAAATTGGTACAGAAGTGTGAACAACGATAAATATGCCAGTCAAGTTTATTATCAGACAGAATATGAACAGCCAATTTTCAACTATCAATTAAGCAAGGACAAAAAATCGGTCACCGTCATTTGTACCACCACAGCGACAATCAAAAACGACCAACAGGCTCAGATTCCCTACACCGTCAAATATACTATCTATGGAAATGGTATTATTGATGTAGATGCAACTTTCACCAAACCAAGCAATGGAAATATCATTCATCGGTTGGGCTTGCAAATGGTAATGCCACAAGCCTATGAAAATATTAAGTGGTATGGACGTGGGCCACGCGAAAATTATCCTGACCGTAAAACAGGTTCATTTTATGGCCTTTACAACACCACAGCCACAGGAATGGAAGAAGAGCATTATGTGCGTCTGCAAAGTATGGGTAATAGGGAAGATATCCGTTGGTTCACCATCACAGACAAGAACAATAAAGGGCTTAAAATCACATCAAAAAACAAAATGAGCTTCTCGGCATTGCATTTCACTGATGCCGAAGCTTGGAAAGGGACACATGACTTCAATCTGGAGAAGATTCGTAAACCTGAGATTTATCTAAACATAGATTGTCTTCAACAAGGTTTAGGAAACTCCACCTGTGGTCCTATGCCTTTGCCTAAATATATGATTCCCGAAAATCAACCGCTAAACTTATCTTTCCGGATAGAGAATATGAAATAAAAAAACAATTAATCTTTCTTTCTTAGAAAACTAAGAACGGACTGAGAAAATATATAGTTTCAGTCCGTTCTTTATTTATTCCTGCCATTCATCCTCTTCCTCCACAAGCTGTTTTTTCTTGAGCTGTTTTCTTAATGATTTGAAAAGATTGTCTTTATAATCTATAGTGAATACTCTGAAATTTTTGTACGCCCTCAGTAATTTTTTTCCATCGGAAGAAAGAGCTGTATCATCCGTAATGAGTTCTTCCGCATTATATCGTTCAACCTCATCCTTCACAGGATAAGCATATCGCAGATACCGAAGCGAAGCTATGCACCTGCCATCTTCAATCTGAATATATAACTTGTACGACAACGTTGTATAATCCAATACGAGGAGTGCTTTTTTAAAAATCAAACTATCGGAACATTGATAGACCAACAGATTCTGAGTCGTATCTGATAGTATCTGCCTATTGGTCGGAACGTTAGAATTAAATCTCATTGCAACCCATTTTTCAACCAAAGCTTTTATTTCAGCTCTACTTTTTTTAGATGTTATGGTATCCGCAAACACGACTTTTCCATCAACAAGAGGCACAGCTCCTTTCAAATATTTGCCACTGTTTTGCGACTCAACGGCATTCACCGATGTGAACAGCAATAAAAGTAACCAGACAAATTTAGTTCCTGTATTCATTTTTTTTCTTATTATTACACAACATTAGTTTATGAAGCCTAAGGTGTCAAAAAAAAGAATATAGAGAGTCCATTTTTAGAGTAAAAAATGTTAATTTCAATTCGCAGACAATAAACGGAAGATTTTAATTTACACTAAATTTTTGACAATATTCTCATTCTGTATGAAGATTTACCTTAACTTCGTAAGTTAAATACATTCTTTCAAAAAAGAAACCTATTTATATATGAAAGTTAAGATCATCAACAAATCACATCACCCTTTACCCGAATATGCTACCCCATATTCAGCCGGATTAGATTTGCGTGCTAATATAGAAGAGGAAATTGTGCTGAAACCATTAGAAAGGACTCTCGTCCCTACAGGCTTATTTCTTGAGCTACCTAAAGGATATGAAGCACAAATAAGACCGAGAAGTGGACTAGCTTTCAAGCATGGAATCACCATTCTCAACTCACCGGGTACGATTGATGCTGACTATCGTGGCGAAATAAAAATTATTCTGATCAATCTGTCGAACAGTGAATTTGTGATTAGAGACGGAGAACGTATCTGTCAGATGGTTATAGCAGCACATGCTCAGGTAGAATGGCAAACTGTGGATTTAATAGAAGATACGGAACGAGGTGCAGGTGGTTTCGGGCACACAGGTAAATAAATATAAAAATAGCTCTCAATGCAAAAATACATATCACCTACATTAGCTATCTTCCTTTCTCTGCTGATCGGAATTAACGCATTTGGTGCGGACTCAAAAAAAGCGAATAAGGCAACAGACTCTCCGCCCAAAGTAGTATTGTCTGATGAGAATAAGCGTTTATTCGACTACTATTTCTATGAGGCCATGAATGCCAAAGCCATAGGAAAGCTCGATTCCAGCTACGATTTATTGTCTTATTGCTACCAGATCGATTCAACGAATGCGAATCTACTGTTTGAATTAGGAAACTATCAGACTCTTCTTCAGGACAAGGAAGCAGCACTCGACTATTACCGAAAAGCAGTGAGTTATGTCACCAACAACTATCACTATGACATGGCACTTGCTTCACTCAGCCTCGAACTCAAGCAATATCCCGAAGCAGTCGATCTATTCAACACTCTGGTCAAGAACAACCCTGACAAGATAGATTTATATCTCTATTTATCGGAATCTTACCGACTAAATAACAACATTCCTGATGCAATCAAAACTCTGAATGCGCTGGAAAACATTGTAGGGCTGAACGAAAGAATCAGTTTTCAGAAATTCCAACTCTATTCGGCAATAGACAAGAAAAAAGAAGCTTATGCCGAAATGCAAAAATATATAGATAAATATCCGAACGAAATCAAATACCCTCTTTTTCTCGGAAATTTATATATGCTCGACAATAAGACGAAAGAGGCATTGGCCGCTTATGACAAAGCAAAAACCATAGACCCTGAAAACCCGTCGTTAGTATTGGCAATGGCTAACTATTACGAGCAAACAGGAGACAAAGAAGCTGCCGACAATGAACTGCATTCGGCACTATTCAACCCCAAGATAGACATAGACACCAAGTTAGGTATTCTCGCTCAATATGTAGGGACACTGGAACAACGCAAACAGACCACAGAACGTGTCAATTCCATACTCACCTCACTGATGGAAGAGTATCCTCAGGAAGCACGCCTAAACTCGATGTATGGCGACCTGCTCATGCTCCAGAACAAGAAACAGGAAGCTTATTTTCAGTATCAGATCTACACAGAATCTGACCCGACAAACCTTACCGGTTGGGAACAAATGCTGAAAACGGTCTTCCCCGATAGTGTAAAAAAATCTATACAAGTCTGTGAATCTGCAATCTCCTATAATCCCACCAATCCGGTATTTTATCTCTACCTCGGTGTAGGCTATTACATGGATAAGAATTATGAAAAAGCAATATACATTCTGAAACAAGGATTAAATTATGTCGATGAAGCAAAACAAGGGTTGATGAAGTCTGAATTCTATGGTCAGATAGGCGACATTTATCATCAAACGGCACGAGAAGACAGCGCCTTTGTCCAATACGAGAAAGCGCTCAAATACAACCCTCAGAATCTTGGCGTTCTGAACAATTATAGCTATTATTTGTCCGTACAGAAAAAGGATTTGGATCGTGCCGAAAAGATGAGCAGCATCACCATAAAAGCCGAGCCCACGAATTCAACCTTCCTCGACACATACGGTTGGATCCTTTTCGAGCAAGGAGCTTACAATATGGCAAAAATATATCTGGAAAATGCGGTAAAATATAGTGAGGAAAAAGGAACGGCAAGTAACGAAATATATGAACATTACGGTGATGTCCTATACAAAACCGACGAAAAAGAAAAAGCCCTTGAATATTGGAAAAAAGCCAAAGAGAAAGGCGACAGCGATTCCAAAACTTTAGATAAAAAAATAGAAACCAAGACATATATCGAGTAACAAAAAATCATGTTTGAATATGAAATCAATCACAATAAAAAAATACATCCGCCTCATCTGCTTCGCATCCATATCTATGGTACTGTTTTCGGCTTGTAAATCAAAAAAAACAGTGCTTGCCACATCTACCGAGCTAAAGGCGAAAGGTCACAACGATATATTGGATGACGTTCAAAGCCATGAACTTAAATTCAAAAACATAAGTGGCAAAGTTTCCGTAGCATTGATTTTGCCGGGTGGTCCCAAAAACACCAAAAAAGTGGGAGGCGTGATCAAAATTATCAAAGATGAAGTGATGCAAGTATCGTTCCGTATGATCGGGATAGAAGGATTCAGAATAACCATAACACCCGACAGTGTTTTTGTTATAGACCGGATGAATAAGAAATATGCAGCGGAAAGTATCGAACAGATACAACAAAACTTTAATTTCAACTATTACAACATGCAGGCATTGTTCACCAATGCTATATTCCTGCCCGGAAAGAAAGATATCTCAAAATCCGATTACGGATTATATACCATCAGTGCATCCGCAGACACCTACATGGCAACAACAAAAGATAAAAAAACGCAATACAGTTTTGCCATCGATGCCAATGACCGCATACTTTCCACGCTCATCTACAGAAGCGAAGACAAGCAGACCTTGCAATGGAACTACAACAACTTCATTGTAGATGGTAAATATATCTACCCAACCGAAATGCTGGCAAAAGTAGAAACCGAAGACAAGCGCTTCGATCTCGGCATCTCGTATGACAAATTGGATTTTGACAAAGCATTGGATATAGACTATTCTTTACCCGAAAAATACACTAAATCAACAATTAAAGAGATTCTGAAATCATACATCAAATGATACGGTTTAGGTTATTAGTAATACTTCTGTTCATAAGCATTTTTGCTTTTTCTCAATCTAACAAGATCAAAGATTTAGAAAACAAGCGAAAACAAACATTGCGCGAAATTGAAAACAATAACAAATTGCTGAACGAAACAAAAAGAACAACAAGCACTCTTCTGAATCGTATCAAAATCATCACAACTCAGATTTCGGCACGGCAACAAGTTTTAACTTTATTGGGCGAAGAAGTAGACCAATTAACCATCGAAGAATCCGAAACTGAAAAAGAAATAGCTGCTCTGGAAGCAGAACTTAAAGAAAAACAAAAAAGCTATGCCAAAGCTATAGACGGTTTGTTACAAAAGAGGCAGAAAAGTAGTCGTTTGCTCTATATCTTGTCTGGAAGATCATTGTCCGAATCTTTTCGCAGATTCATGTACCTAAAAGACTATTCAGAATGGCGAAGCAAGCAAGCCGATGACATAAAAAAACAAAGAGATGCCCTGAACCAAAAACGAGCAGCACTGGAGCAATCCAGAAAAGACAAACTAGCTCTGCTCGGATTGCGTGAATCGGAACAGAATAAGTTGCAACAAGAAGAACAGTTGCATCAGGACGAAGTGTCAGAAGCAAACAAAAAGCAAAAAGAATTGCAAGACATCATTCGGGAAAAACAAAAACAAGCCAATGCCCTGAATGCTCAGATAGAAAGTCTTATAGCTGCCGAAGTTGCACGTCAAGAAAAAGAAGCTAAACGATTGGCCGAAGAAGAACGAAAAAAACAGTTAGCAATTGCCGCAGCAGCAGCAAAAAAAGAGAAAAAAGCAGAAGCGCCCAAAACATCGCAGGCAAAACCGTCAACTTCGAAAGCTGAAACCACAGCTCCCGCAACTCCGGCAAATGAAACCAGAGAAAGTTTTGCCCTATCTTCCAACTTTGCCAGCAACAAAGGCAAATTGCCAATGCCTATCACCGGCAGCAGTCTGATAATAGGAAAATTTGGGGCGCATCAACACAACTCGTATATCACCACCAACAGTAATGGAATAGACATTCAGTCGCAATCAGGCGCGGAAGCCCGTTCTGTTTTCGACGGAGAGGTGACCACCATAGCCGCCATTCCCGGATACAATGTTTGCATCATTGTCCGTCATGGCAGCTATTATACATTCTATGGCAATATACAGAATGTGTATGTGAAACAAGGCCAAAGAGTAAACACCGGACAATCACTCGGAAAAGTATATTTTGATTCTAATACAGGTTCCTCTCAAATGCATTTTCAGTTGTGGAAAGGAACCACGAAGTTAAATCCTGAACCTTGGATAAGACGATAAAAACACATGGAGAAAGAACAAATAATTGAATTACCAAAAAAGGAAGACAGACGTGGTAATCTCTCTTTCCTTGAAGAAAGCGGACAACTGCCTTTCAACATTGGCAGGGCATATTGGATATATAACGTTCCGGGCGGACAAAAAAGAGGAAGTCATGCCTTCAAAACGCAAGAAGAAGTGATTATAGCACTTTCGGGTAGTTTTGATGTAGTCTTGGACGATGGACACGAAAAACGAACATATCAGTTGAACAGATCATACAAAGCGATCCATGTTCCACGCATGATGTGGCGCACGCTCGAAAATTTTTCAACAAATTCGGTATGCCTCATCCTCACATCATTGCCTTATGACGATGATGACTATATTCGCAATTACAAAGAGTTTCAAAAAATGGTACGAGAAGAGGCAATTCCTCCTGCCGTTCCACCAAATAAAAATAAAATAAATTGCGAACCTTTGTTTGTCAGCACAGCAAATAAAAACACAGTGTTCGACTGTTCTTTTATAAAATTACCTGTTGTCAAAAACAGAGCCGGCAACATCACACCCGTGCACAATTGTGTTGATATACCATTCAGCATAAAACGCATATTTTATATTTACGATATTCCTGCCGGAGAAACACGCGGAGTGCATTCCCATAAATATTGCCACGAGGTGCTCATCGCTGCAAGCGGAAGTTTCGAAATAGAACTCGATGACGGACAAAATCTGAGAACCGTGACCCTCAACCATCCGATGTATGGTCTGCACATTCCTCCCGGCATTTGGGCTACAGAAAAAAACTATTCATCCGGAACGGTTTGTTTGGTATTGGCTTCAGATGTGTATGATGAAGAAGACTATATCAGGACATACTCAGATTTTAAGAAATTCAGAGCTAATGATTGAAATCAGACAATATATTTCCGAACTCAAAAATGATTGGGATGAATTTATTTCTTTATCAAAAAATGGAACTTTCATCCTCCAACGGGATTTCATGGAATACCATTCCCATCGCTTTCAGGACTATTCACTGCTATTTTATATTGATGATAAACTGATTGCACTTCTTCCGGCAAACAAGGTTGAGGACACATTATATTCGCACTCCGGCCTCACTTACGGAGGTCTCATCCTGACAGAGAAGAGTGGGGCAGCTTTGGTTCTGCAATTAATGGAAAACCTCATTGCTTTTCTCAAAAAAAATCAATTCAGAAAACTGATCTACAAACCTATCCCATTAATCTATCATAAACAAGCTGCGGAAGAAGATCTGTACGCACTTTTCAGATTAGGAGCCAGACTAACATCACGTAGCATCTCATCTACGATTTTTTTACGAGACAGGATCAAATATACCCGTGATAGGCGCAGAGCAATCAGCAAAGCCAACAAATACAACCTCAAAGTTCAAGAAGCATCCGATTTCTCTCTATTCTGGGAGTTACTAAATGAAAATCTGGAAGACCGCCATCAGGTGAAACCCGTCCATTCGCTAGACGAAATAACGTATCTGAAATCAAAATTTCCGGATCACATCCGGTTATTTTATTCCTACAACGATGAACATAATATTCTGGGAGGTGTTCTCGTATTTGATATGGGACACATCATTCATGTCCAATACATATCGCCCAACAAAGAAGGTAGAGCCTTGGGAGGTGTCGATATTGTTTTCGATTACTTATATAGCACAATATATCCGGACAGACAATATTTCGATTTCGGCATATCGACAGAAAACGGAGGCATGTATCTGAACGAGGGGCTCATTGCTCAGAAAGAAGGTTTTGGAGGGCGTGGCACTGTTTATGATGCATATGAGATTGATATAAAATAAAAATACGTGTTTATTCTATGATTCTATTCCTCGACCTGCAAAAGGTAAATAAAAAATATCAGAAAGAAATACAAGATGCTATCAACAGAGTTGCTGCTTCCGGTTGGTATATTCTCGGTGAAGAATGCAAAAATTTCGAATCCCGATATGCGGCTTATTGCAACAGCAAACATTGCATCGGTGTAGGAAATGGTTTGGATGCCATCCGCCTCATCTTTGAAGCATACATTGAGTTAGGTGTCATGCAAAAAGGAGATGAAGTGATCGTCCCTGCCAACACTTACATTGCAAGCATACTGGCAATATCACAGGCAGGTCTAATTCCTGTATTAGTCGAGCCCAGTATCGAAACATATAACATAAATCCCGTTCTGATTGAGGAAAAAATAACATCAAAGACAAAAGCCATTCTACCGGTTCATCTCTATGGTCGAGTGTGTCCGATGAATGAATTGGCCGTTATAGCCAAACGATACAACCTAAAGCTTGTAGACGATGCGGCACAAGCACACGGCGGCATCTATAATGGAAACAAAGTGGGCAATCTGTGTGATGCTACGGCTTTCAGTTTCTATCCGACAAAAAATCTTGGAGCTATCGGCGACGCCGGAGCAATCACAACCAATGACAACCAACTTGCCCAGACAATACGTTCAATAGCCAATTACGGATCATCGATCAAGTATGTGTTTGAACATAAAGGCATCAACTCCCGTTTAGACGAGTTGCAAGCATCTGTGCTTTCCTTGAAGCTTGAAGGACTGGACGCCGACATAAAAAAAAGGCAAGAATTGGCTAACTATTATCTGAACAACATTGATAATAAGAAGATCATCCTACCCGAAGTTACAGATCCAAAAGGACACGTGTTCCACATGTTCGTCATTCGGACAGAAGAACGGAACAGATTACAAGAATATCTGACTGAAAATAAAATTCAGACACAAATACATTATCCCATTCCGCCTCACAAGCAACAAGCATATAAAGAATGGAACAATCTGAATCTGCCCATAACAGAGCAGATCCATGCAGAAGTTATCAGCATACCGTTCTATGTGGGAATGGACGAGCAGGATGCAGAAAAAGTTGTCAGTGTATTAAATCAATGGAAGTAAGGCAAAAAACTATCTATCATATGGATTTTTTCAATTATAAAAGGCGCATATCGTCTGTCACAAGAATAGGAAACATACCGTTGGGCGGGAACAATCCGATAAGAGTCCAGTCCATGACCAATACCAACACCAATGATACTGAGAACAGTGTCGAACAATCTATACGGATCATAGAAGCCGGAGCAGATTATGTAAGACTGACTGCCCAGGGTGTGCGTGAAGCCGAAAATCTGAAAAATATAAAAGAAGAAATGCGTCGAAGAGGCTACAACACTCCACTTATTGCAGATATCCATTTCAATCCGCGGGCTGCAGAAGCAGCCGCAAAATATGTAGAAAAAGTACGCATCAATCCCGGAAATTTTATAGACGGAGCAAAACGTTTCGATGGTAAAGAACTGACCCAAGAGGAGTACAATCAGGAAATAGAAAAAATACGAAAAAAACTGACATCTTTCCTCAACATCTGCAAAGAGCACGGAACAGCCATCCGCATCGGAGTAAATCATGGTTCCCTCTCCGACCGCATCCTCACCAAATATGGAGACACACCTGAAGGAATGGTAGAATCATGTATGGAATTTCTGAGAATCTGTATTGAACAAGATTTCACAGACATAGCCATTTCGATGAAAGCATCAAATACGGTTGTAATGACCAAAGCGGTGCGTCTACTTGTACAACAAATGGACAAGGAAGGTTTAGCGTTTCCATTGCATCTAGGCGTAACCGAAGCCGGAGACGGAGAAGACGGACGGATTAAATCGGCTGTGGGAATAGGAGCTTTATTGTCGGACGGATTAGGTGATACGATTCGCATCTCGCTGAGTGAAGATCCAGAAGTGGAAGTTCCTGTAGCGAAAAAACTTGTAGACTACATTAATTCTAGAGCAAATCATGCAATTATCGAGGGTAAAGTAAATATCGATTATTCACCTTTTTCCATATCAAGACGTGTTACACATGAAGTAGAAAATATCGGAGGAGATCATCTTCCAATTGTTATATCGGATCGGACAAATGGAGATTTTGAATTTAATGTACATTTCTTGCCTGATTACATCTATGTCGGAAAGGAACTTCCCGCGAAAGCTCCCAAATCAATCCCTGCCATTATAGACTTTCAAGGCTGGAAAGACGAAAAAGAAACCTATCCATTATTCTCAAACACTGATTATCACGAAATAGATAATTGTTCTGCCAACATCAAGTTTCTGGAACTGAATTATCCGGAATTATCAGATATTGTTATTGACCTGCTTCAAAGAAGTCAGGACATAGTCCTCATTGTGAATACTATCCACAAAAACGGAGTCGGTGAACAACGTGCATTCATACATCAATTGATGAATGCACGTTGTGATGCGCCTGTTATCTTCAAACGCAGCTACAATGAAACAGAAGCCGAAGATATTCAGATAAAAGCAGGTTCAGATCTGGGCACTCTCCTACTCGATGGTTTCGGCAATGGCGTAATGATCTGTAATCAAGGCTCTATTCCTCAGAAAAACATAGATGCTTACTCTTTCGGGATACTCCAGGCGGCACGTATCCGCACCACCAAGACCGAATTTATATCCTGTCCCAGTTGCGGACGCACACTGTTTGATTTGCAATCTACGGTTGCCCAAATCAAAGAAGCAACATCACACCTCAAGCATCTTAAAATAGGAATCATGGGTTGCATCGTAAATGGTCCCGGAGAAATGGCTGATGCCGACTACGGCTATGTAGGTGCAGAGCGTGGAAAAATATCTCTCTATAAAAAACAAGATTGCATAGAGAAAAATATACCATCCGATCTGGCGGTTGACAGGCTGATCCAGCTGATAAAAGACAACGGTGATTGGGTCGATCCTCAATAAAAAAGCTCTTTATTTGACTCAAAAAGGCTCTCTTGTCAATTTTTTTCGATAGTTTACCTCTCTTTATGTTGGTTTGAGACAATAAAATGGCGTATTTTTGTTCTCCAACAATTTTAAATACTATATTACACTCTTTTATGGACAGCTTTATTGCAACTGACTGACTAAAAAAAGAGTCTGAGAACTTTTATCGCCTAGCACTATATATGAATATTTTATTACTCGGAGAGTGTAGCAATTTGCACTGGACACTGGCTCAAGGTTTGCGCCAATTGGGGCACAATGTAACCGTTGCATCCGATGGCAGCCGATGGATGGACAATGACCGTAATATAAACCTTAAAAGAACGAGTTATAGCAAACTGGACAGCATAAAATTTCTATACAATATATTCTCTAATCTCGACCGATTGAAAGGCTATGATATTGTCCAGATCAAGAATCCCATCTTCATAGACCTGAAAGCCGCTAAGAACCTTTGGTTATATAAATTTCTGAAAAAACATAACAAAAAAGTTTTCCTCGGAGCCTTCGCTACAGATTACTATTGGATCAGAACTTGCCTCGATGGCAAAAGTTTTCGTTATTCGGAATTCTGCATCGGCAACAAACAAATGCAGTGTGCTCAGGCTCAACACCATATCAATGAATGGATGGGCACAGAAAAAGAGAAGATAAACAGGGAAATCGCTGAAACGTGCAATGGCATCATTGCTTGTTTATACGAATATTATGTTCCTTATGCACAAGACTATAAAGAAAAGCTCACCTTTATACCTGAACCCATAAACACCCAAGAAATAAAATTCGTACAACGGTGTGAAAACGTTGACAAAGTAAAATTCTTTATTGGCTTGCAAAAAGACAGATCTCAATTTAAAGGTACAGATATTCTGTATGAAATGTTGCAGGAAGTACATTCCAAATATCCCGATGAGAGTCTCGTATCTAAAGCCGAATCTCTGCCATATAACAAATATGTGAATTTGATGAACAACTCTGACGTATTGCTCGATCAGTTGTATTCATATACACCCGGCATGAATGCCTTTGCTGCAATGGCGCAAGGATTGGTTGTTGTGGGAGGTGGAGAGCCCGAAGGTTACGAAATTCTGAACGAATATGAAAACAGACCAATCATCAATGTTCTACCGGACAGAGAAGATGTGTACAATAAACTCGAAAACCTGATTAAAAACAAAAATCAAATCGCCGACTTATCAAGACGCAGCCGTATGTTTGTCGAAAAACATCACGACTATATCAAGGTTGCAAAGCAATACCTTGATTTTTGGGAAAAACAATAATAGAACTGATATAATAAATGAAAAGATGAAAAAATTACTTACCCTCACAATGACCATTCTGTTGACATCATCCGCAGTCTGGTCGCAAACCGATGCCGACAGTGCGAAAACGGATGCATACACATTTTCTGTAGTTAAAGAAAATCCAATCACATCGGTCAAAAATCAGGGAAACAGCGGCACTTGCTGGAGTTTCTCCGGTGCTGGCTTCTTAGAATCGGAACTCATACGAATGGGAAAAGGTGTACACGACTTATCAGAAATGTATATCGTACGTCGCAACTACGAAGACAAAGCTCTCAAGTATGTCCGCCTATCGGGTTCTCTGAATTTTGGCGAAGGAGGCTCTTTTGCTGATGTAATAGAAACCATCAACGATTATGGTGTGTTGCCTGATACTTTGATGAATGGTTATACTTATGGTGAAACCTCTCACAAACATGCTGAAATGTCTAATGTACTCACAGCATACATCAAAGCGGTGACAGAAAACAAAAACAAACGACTTTCCACTGCATGGTACAATGGTTTCAAAGGCATACTGGATGCGTATCTTGGTATCATTCCACAAAGTTTTGTCTATCAGGGCAGAAATTACACACCTCAGAGTCTGGCTCAATCACTAGGACTCAACTCAGACAACTATGTGTCTGTTACATCCTTCACACACCATCCATTTTATTCTCAATTTCCTATAGAAGTGCCGGATAACTGGCGTTGGGCAAATTCATATAACGTTCCGATGGATGAAATGATACAAATAATAGACAATGCCATAGAAAAAGGATATACAGTGGCTTGGGCTTCAGACGTGAGCGAAAAGGGATTCACCAGAAATGGTTTAGCTGTGATTCCTGACGAAGATGCTCCTGAAAACATCGGCTCCGATCAGGCTCATTGGCTTGGACTTTCGGCGACCGACAAATTAGCTGCTATCAGAAAAAAAATTGAATCGGGTCCTGTCAAAGAAATCAAAGTGACTCAGGAAAAACGTCAGGCAGCATTTGATAATTACGAAACGACAGACGATCACGGAATGCAGATATACGGCATTGCTAAAGATCAAAATGGAACCAAATATTATCTCGTAAAAAATTCTTGGGGCGAAACGGGTATGTATAAAGGAATCTGGTATGTTTCAGAAACTTTTGTCAAATACAAAACCATTTCATTTGTTGTCAACAAAGAATCCATTCCAAAAGACATAGCAAAGAAACTGAGCTTATAATCTCTCGGTCTAAGATCATACGAAAATAATTGCACCTCTATAAACAAAAAAGTCCCTGCCAGAATTGGCAGGGACTTTTTCTTGTCATTAAATATCTCTAAACTCTTTATTGGATCAAGATCTTGAATGTAGATTCTCCCCTATCGGATTTCACTTTTATGAAGTAAGTTCCGGAAGGCGCATCCAATATAATGTTATTGACTCCTGATTCCAAAATGCCTGAATAGACCAGTTTCCCTAAGACATTAAATATCTGAGCTGAAGCTTTAGATTCTGTTCTGATACTAAATTGTCCATTGTTAGGATTCGGATAAATCACAACTGCATTATTTGCATCCGTATAGTCGATACCCGAACCATCGGAACTGATGATTCCGGAAAAAGTTGCATCTGAGTTACCGGAGAAATAAACAGCTTTCACAGCATATTCATATGTTCCAAGAGCAATCCCTTGCCATGTATTATCCGTATAAACCGTATCAGTAGTTGGAGTTTCGGTTATATATGTCCACTTAGCTTCATCATTTTTATCTTCTGTAGAAAAACGCCACAATTTATAACCGGTATATAACCTTTCATCAGTCGCATTTATCTTCTTATGTGAAACCGTATTTACAGTTTTTGTGAGACCACCTTCCTTCAAAGAAAGTTCACCTTTATTCTGCACGGAAGATATATCTTTTGCAGGCAATGCAACCACTTTCGTGTTACCATTCGCTACATCAGCACAATAAGCATGGATAAGCCAGTTACAATCATAACCCGTCAAGTCTATCAGGTTAGTCCAAACATCATTGTCACAGATCAGATTACCTTTGTTATTCACAGCCGGACCTTTATCTATTGCTGCCGGATATCCTGCGGTTAAGTTACAATTGTAGCCTATGTATATGGGCTCCTCACCTGAAATATAGAATGGAGTATTAAGCTCTATTTCATTCCATGCATTCAGATCTAAGGTTTCCACAGGTTGAGAATAGGCGAGAACCGGAGTGCTTCCTTTCCATATTTTCACAGTATATTCTGCAACGGTCGAAGCTAAATCAGGTGCATTATTCACATAAAAAGAAACTTTTGTTACACTCAGACCTTTTATCTTAAGATCATTTATATCCGACACTGAATATGCATGAGCAGCATCGAAGACAACACTACCTTTAGAATTACCCAAACCAGTCAACGGAGTACCATTGTCCCAATAAATCCAACCTTCCTTGGGAATATAGCTTCCGGGGCTGTTCCACTTGATCTTGGTCGCACTGTTTTCATTTATGGAAGAAACGGTAACCTTAGCAGGAGCTATTTTTGCTTCCTTAAGTTCGTAAGAATTCAATGTCGTAAAATCAGTATTAACATCCACATTGGCTGAAAACGATTCATATCCATCTTTTTCAATAGTCAGTGCATAGCTTCCTTTCTTCACCTCGGAGATTGTCACGCTTTCGTCTGCACCAAGAATTGCCTCATAGCTATTCGTTGTTGACTTGAGTTTCACTTTTGCACCTTCACTCGTACTATTATTATTTGTTCCGGCCTTTATTGTTACAATCGAAACAGATCCTTTTTCCAACGCATTGGTGAAAACGGTATCGGAATAGTTTTCGGCCGTATATTTTGCACTGATCGCATAATAATACGTTTTATTATCTATACCAGACCAAGATGCATCCGTAAAGGTTGTATCAGAAATATTGGATGGAGTCAGCAATGTCCAGTTTGCAGCATTTGATTTATCTTCAGAAGCCAATCTCCACACTTTGTAGGTGATGGTTTTGTCAGCTTCAACTTCATTCTGAACAGGCACTGATTTTTTCAAACCTGATGTTACCGATCCGAATATGCTTGCATCCACTTTTGGAAGTGATTTCTCGAATTCATTCACCGGAGATTCTTCTTGCGAACCAGCTTTCTCTATTCTTACACTCTTTGTTGAATTTCCGAAATTAGTGCAATAGGTTTGAATGTTCCAGTTAAAATTATATTGTTGTGCCGTAGCATCATAAAAAGAATACCATAAATTATCCACTTTTATCATATCTCCTCCGCTAACATTAGGGCCGAAATCATATCCACAAGGATAAACTCCCTGTGCATGAGCCACCTCGTATCCTATAATATAACTTTGATTGTCTACAATCTCTACCGGATTGCTCAATGAAGTTTCCACCCACTGTTTTTCAGTGTTTATCGTTACATTTTGAGCATAAATTTCAAGCTCTGCTCCTTTTGTTCCACGCCAAACTTTCAAGGTATACTCTCCACTTGCATACGGGAAAATCTTGATCTTGTCGATTGTAAAACCTATAAGTTCTTGCTGTTTCAGTTCATCAGAAGTAAACCTTTGTCCAATAATCATTGTTCCACCACTGTTGTAACCAATAGAACCATTGTTAGCTCCACTATCTTTATGTATCCATTTAGCTTTATCGATACCGGGTGTTTCCCAATTGATCACCGTATTGGTAATGTAATCGCTCGCTTTCGCATTTTTAGGAGGGCGAGTATTTTCCTTTAATTCAAATGGTCCAATTTCTATATTATTGGCATCTATAACGATATTGCTACTTTCAAACTCATTGAAATCAGTCTTTTGAATGACTATTGAATAAGTTCCAAAATATACATTCTCAACTGTTGCATAACCATCAGACTCAACTGTTGCGGAATATTCTCCAAGTGCATTTTTCAAAGTCACTTTAGCACCTTCTGCACTAACTTGGGCATTGGTCGAAACCGAAACTTTCACTACAGCATATTTTCCTTTATCAATACCATTCGAGAAAGTAGCCGGAGAAGATGTCGAGTTAGAATAATTGGCTTTCACTGCATAACGATAAATTCCATTAGCAAGCGGTTTCCATGTATTATCAACAAAGAATGTATCCGTCAAAGCAGATGGTGTTAATGATTCCCAATTACTTTCATCATGTTCTTCTCCATTCTTCAAACGCCAGACAGAATAGCCTAAAGGTTCTTTTTCGGCCAACAAACTTTTTGTGTTCACCGGGGCACTGCCAACCGATTCAAGCAATTTGACTGAGTACTTACCACCTTCTACAACCGATGAAACTACAGAATCTTCTCCCATAGCCAATCTTTGACTGTCCATCTTGGATGAAAGTGCTTTGTCTGTGGTTTTGTTATCTGCTTTCACCGAATTTGCCACTTGATTCAATGTTAATTGAACAGGCTCTGAATTTGGATTAGCACTACAGAATCCCTGAATATTCCAATTATAATTCATCACTCCAGAGGTGATTTCACGAGCTGTTGTCCACACACTGCCATCAAAAAACACATCTCCATTCTCTACAGCCGGACCTTTATCAAAGCCAACAGGATGAGCAGATGGATTTTGTGAGACCTGATAGCCGATCAAAAGATTTTTAGATGGATCTATTTTCACCGGAGTAGATAAGGTCTGAACAAACCACTGATCAATATCCGGAGTTACATTTTCAGAATATATTTCAACCTCAGAGCCTGTATCTCCTGACCATATTTTTATGGTATAAGATGCTATTGATGCTGGATAGAATTTTACTTTTGTCACATAAAGTTTGTCACCTATGCCTAGAGCTTTCAGATCTGCCGGTGTGTATCGATGAGCAACACTGTAAGTACCGGATGTATTGCTGCCAAAATATCCGGCATTAAGACCATCGTCTTTTGTTATCCATTGAGGGGCAACAGGTTTTTCCCATGTCACAGAAGCGTTCTCTATCTTATCAACGGCAGTCACCACCAATGGCTGGTTCGGCTGTTCGTTCAAGACGATAGTACCCAAATCCGTATTAACTGATTTTGATGTAAATTCAGCGCTATAGCTTTCATAACCATCATAACTGGCCGAGAGTCCATATTTCTGAAGCCCCCAAACATCGGGTATGGTAAAGTTTCCGAAAGCATCTGTCGTCACCTCATAGCTGCTATATTTGGACAATGATACTTTGACTCCACGAAGTCCCACCGATTCGTTATCTCCTCCAACCACTTTTCCGGTCACAGTTACTTTCGGCAAATCAGAAAGGATAAAATTTTGAGTCGAAGAAGTGCCATCAGAGATATTTACAGTTTGTTGATTAATGGTATAACCCAAAAGTGATGCCGATACATTCCGACTACCTGATGTTACATAAGAAAATTCGTAATATCCTTTCGAATCTGTTTTGACAGAACTGTTCATTCCATTCACAGTAAGCTTTACATCTGCCAGAGGTGTAGTTCCATCTGTTTTGTAGACATAGCCGGACAATTTTCCTGTTTTTGCCGTATTGACAAAAAACATAGTATTGGGAATGTATGACGAAAACTGCCCTACCAAATTGTCGGGAGTTTCAGGACTATTATCAAAATAATATCCGTTCATCGTCATTGTTGCATTTTCGTTATAATTTGTAGTGAAGAATGTTAAACCATATTCTGCTGTTTGACCAAACTCAGATTGGCTATCCATCAATATCACCAAATTGCCACCTTTGTAAAGATATGGATGATCAAGAGGTATTTTGAGATCATATGTTCCTGTTGGAATATCAAATTTATTATCATATACCAATTGTAGATTCGTAGACGGAATCCAACCTGCGTTTAGACTCATTGTATCCACAACCTCACCCATCCATATTTTGAAAGGCTTATTTTTCAGATCCTGAGCTCCACTCTGTATCTTATAGGCGATAGACTCAATGTCACCGATATAACCTTTCATATCCTTAGCCAAATAAACCGATTCAGTGAACGAATAACCATAAGGGCTAAACGGCATATACTGACTCAATACTTTATCTGTGCCAATAGTAGACACACTTACATTGGCTGCCTGAACAGAAAAGGTGAACGGAGCTGTGGTATTGTTCAGGTTTGTTTCATCTTCATCATATACAACTTGTCCGCGGACATCCATGTTTCCAACCTTGGTTGGTGTAAAATCCAGAGAAACATCCAATGAGCTGCCGGCAGAAAGAGGTCTTGTCACTTTGCTAGAAGCCAGAACCTGATTGTCTGCATCGAGCAATTGAACTGTAAATCCACTGGCATTTACCTTTCCATTATTGTTAACCGAAACAACCGTAGTGACAGCATTATTCACCGTCGGTGCAGTATTTTTGCTAGACAAAGCCACCGTACGCATATCTTTATCCAATACTTTTTCGATCAACATATCATCAATGTAAAAATTGTTTCCTCCATTGGTGTTGATATAGAATCCCAGATTATACGTGGAGGATGCATCTACCGTGAAAGTAGTTGAGAAAGACCTGAAGTCTCCACCGGTCGTGAACTCAGTCCATTCTCTTATTATATTATTCTTATGAGCAGCCACAGAAGCTGCTTTCCCAATCGTTACATACAGATTTTCATAAGTATAAATATTTGTTTTACCATAAAACTTCAAACGATATGTCGCTCCCTTTTCAAAAGCTATGCCGGGAGTGAACAACCAATCATTGGCTTCGATCTGCTCGCCTAACTTTGTGGTATAACATATCGTTGACGGATAAGTATACCCTCGTGTGGTTCTCCATTCCCATGTATTACCATCCAGATTATCATCCTTCACAGTCCACAGGCTCAATGTCAAAGGATTTTCCCAATCTTCATAGAACGGAAGCACCACTGAAGATCCGATAATGAGATTATTGGAAACGGATGCTCCCCCTATTCCCGCAGGATTTTTTGATGTGAGCGTATAGCTGTAATTTGCTTTCGATATGATCGATGTATCAGTATAGGAAGTTCCTTTAAATTCTTTTTCCAACACAACATTTCCGGGATTACGCACAATGCGATATGAAATATCAGACGCATCATACCAACCGCCTTTCACGCCAAAAGCAGGAGGCACAGTCCATGACAGGACTCCATGTTTTCCATCAGCAGTGAGAGTTATATTTTCCGGTCCTTTTGGCACATCTATGCCAACATATGTATCTAGTATTTCACTATAACTTTCCCCAATACTATTGACTGCCGTAACACGGTAAGTATGAGACCCTGTTGTGGGCAATGGGTCTGTCCATGTTATTTTTTTACCCTTTGTGAGGTCAGAAGTATATACAACCGGAGTTGTAGCACCATCCTTATAGATATGAATTGCAGATATAGAAGACAAAGCAGATCCACCATATGTTGTTGATGGATTTATCCATGACAAGCCCATAGATATTTGGCCATTCACACCCGGTATCTGAGTCAGAGATCCCACTTTTTCAGGAACGCCTAACTGAGCTGCTTCTTCTATCTTGATGTTGTCCAAATATAAATAGGAATAGCTACCACCTGGAGAATAAGCGTAGAATCCTATATAGTATTCACCATCGGCAGGAGCTCTGAATTTTGCTGTACTTTCCCTATTAGTTCCATCTATGGATGTCAAATCTAAAATAACAGATGTCTGACTTGCCGGATCTTTAGATGTGCCGAATGTTACTTTCATTTTCTGGTTAACATATATATTATTTGTCCAGAAAGTAATTGAATATTCTTTATCTGCTTTAAGATTTAGAGCTGGTGAAAATAGCCAATCATCGGCATCCAATGTTCCATATCTGTAAAAAGCACACCGACTTGCGTCGTAACCTTCATAGTCTTGATTTGACCAACTAACGCCATCCAGATTATGATCTAACGTTGTCCATTGTTTCCAGGTTGCAGTATCTTCCCAATTTTCATAAAACGGGATGTCTAATGCATTGCCTGCTTTATTCTGCTGAATGGCAACCTTCTCTTCCCCACCTTGTTCTATCGCAGGAAAGGTGGTTCCAAAAATGGTCGTCTTTTCACTTGTAGCCCAAGATAATATTGGCAGAGACAGCCCAATAATAGCTAAGACAAGTAAAAAACGGTTTAAATTTTTTTTCATATTCATCTTCTATTTATTATAATTATTATTTTTTGATAATCTTAAATACTGCTTTCGTTGCACCTCCCGTCACATTCATCAAATAGATACCCGGGCCCCAGTTTTGAGTGTGTATATCTAATGAATGTTTGTTTCGGAGATTGTCTGACAGATACATTTTTTTTCCGTCCAATGAATAAATTGAAACACCTTCGACCGGAGAATTCCATGACAATGCCAAAGTATTAGTAAACGGATTTTGAAAATCAAGAGCAATGGTTGAATCATTTGTTTCAATACCACTATTGTATCCTTCCTCAACCGTCACCTTATCCAGCAATACTCCATATCCGAAGTGAGATTCACCTTCAAATGCGATAAAATATTCGGAAGAAGAATTTGGAAGCAATACTTCTTCTTTTGTCCAATGAGGAACATCATTGGCATATGTTTTCAGCAATACCCAACTGTTCAATGCCGATGTCCTGTAATATATTCTAAAAATGTCCTGTTCGCCCAACCAAGCAGGGAGAGCATACCAGAAAGACAATTTAGGTTCTTTCAGTGTTGAAAAGTCAAATTGCGGAGTAATTAGTTTAGTCGAATTCACATCATATGTGTCATCATAAAAAGTAACATTCCGGGTTCCACTATAAGCTGTCTGAATAGATTCATATTCATCTCTTGCTCCGGCCTTAAAAATCCATGACACATGACCTTTGTTGAAAGTCTGTTCCCAGCAGGAAGGCATGGACTGATCATCAAACTCTTCCACAAATGGATAGGTACTGACAACGTAGCATTGAACATATATACCCAAATCTTCTTCACTCGAACAACCATACGCATCGGTCACACTCACCGTGAAATTATAAATACCTGATGTGGTTGCTTGTCCTGAGAAAACTCCGTTTGAGTTCATGGATATACCATCAGGAAGACTACCCGACACCACACTATAAGTATACGGAGCCTGACTACCTGTTGAAGCAAGGCTAAAAGAATACGTCTTACCGATTTCCGCAACCGGCAGTTTTTTGTCCACAATACTGATTTTCAAACAGCTTGATCCTACTAATTTTACTCTGATGATTCCGGTTTCAGCATTGGTCAAAGACAATACGTCGTTGTGTTCCCCTATGGCAGATGGGGAGTAGCGTACATACAGAGTATCACCTTCGGCAGGTAGATTAACCTCATTGCTCCATTGCAGCGCATCGGCAGATATTTGAAAAACACCCAGAGTTGTTTTAGAAATAATAGGTTCGGTCAGATTATATCCTTTTACAACAACCGTATCAACGGTACTATATGATCCGGCTGAAGCCAAAAATGACAATGAATCCCTATCAGATGTTATTCGTGGTGCAGCCGGATTCAGAAATATACCTTTCAACGTTTCAGCACCTGACCCAATCGGATCCAGCCATGACTTCATCTGCGTATCCGTAGAATTACCATACTGATCCCAATGATACCATAGTTTTCCATACATATTATATCCTGTATTATTCGTACAGGTAGAATTTCCGCCGGTCAGCGTTCCTATCACCAGATGGTCATGATCGAAAAGAGGTGATCCTGACGATCCACCTTCCACCACGCCCAAACCATTCTTGGTCTGCACAAACTGAAGATTCCAATGAGCTTGATCAGCTCCGGGTATTTTCTCTGCTCCCGGCCAGGTATCCGAAATATATGTATTGAAAGTAGATATTTTCTTCAAATCTCCCGCTGGATGATGAATGCCGACTCCTCCTCCGGAAACCACCTGATTGCGTCTGTCCCAGCCATTAAAATATACATTCCAATCCACAGGTACTTCCTGAGAAAGCTCTAATAATAATCCATCCGAACCATGTTCAGTAGGTGTGCCCACTCTGAAATAGCATCCAACAAGAGTTTTTGTTTCCAACGGATTGGAGTTTACACATCCGGGCGATTCGAAGTGAAAGTAAAATTGCCATTTAGCCAAATCCTGTATACCGGCTCCAGAATAGCAATGGAAGGCTGAAAGCAAATATGGTTTTAAATCCTGTGCTGTATTGTTTATCATTGTTCCTGTACAGTAATACCATCCACCATATGCTGTCAGATACATCAACATCCTAACAACTCCTTTTTTCTCTGCTTGCCAGTCTGCCCCTTCGTCACAATTGATATTCACCATGCAAGCTCCGGCAGAATACGTGTCATATTCCGAGCTAGTGTTGCGTATTGTCACGTTGTTATAGCAGTACCCAACTTTGTCTATAATAATATTTCCTTTTTCTGGTTTGTTCGGGGCCTCCAGATATTCCAGAATCAGATCATCACCGGCAACCATCTCGGTCGAAAAAGATCCGCCTTTCGGATTGGTCTTTTTGGTGTATGCACCCAATACCTGAGTTTTACTCTCATTATATATATAAAGAGAATCACCTTCGGCTATGTCAAACATCTTATATGACAACAACAAAGCTAAAGCTCCATCTGCTTTTATCCTCAAACGCCAGATTCGTTTTCCGTCAGGCAAAGTAGTCCATTCACCCGAATTTTTCATATTCAGATCAACATCTATGGCTTCTGCCACACGTGGGGGTTGTCCTATCTGCTTTTGCTGTTTCTCATCCTCAATTTTGAGTTTTTTTACACTAAAATTCACAGGTATAACCTGCGCCTGCAACGTATCGGCATTCGATTTTAATTTCGGATGGACAAAGCTCGGAGGTATGCTACCAAAACTAACCTGAGCATTTGTTTCCAAAAATCCGACGAAAAAAACGGATGCCAGAAAAATAAGTTTTTTGATCTTGAACATAAAAATAATTATTAATAATTGGCAAAAGCCTTGAAATATCTCTTCCGAAAAAGAAAATAGGAACTACCCATTTGCAGATTGTCAAACGGGTAGTCCAGATTATTTTTCTTAATGTTTTATTAATTTGGTTGTTGAAACAGAACCATCTGCATATGTCAATAATAAAATATATGATCCTTTAGGCACATCGACACGGATCGAATAATCGCCTTCGATTCCACCTTCCACAGTTTTCTGATATAGCAATGCACCTCGATTGTCTACAATGCGTATATCTTTTATGTTGACTGTAGTCTGTAAATAAATTACATCAACAAATGGATTAGGATAAACATTCAAAGATTGGCTACCTGATAATGAGATGCTTGACAGCTTATCAAACACAGCCTTAATGCTATGATTAGCGATTACGTTGCTGAATGTATACGTTGCAATTGCTCCCATATTAACATCGTCTACCCACACACTTTCAATCTTATATCCTTCGGCAGGTGTGATCTCGAAAGTTTGGCTTCCATCATAGTTGACCGATACACTGCCGGTTGGTGTGATACTACCTTCGCCTTCCACAGACGCAGTGATAGTGTATTGAATGATTCCAAGCACAGCTTTAATAGTATGATTTGCTGTTACGTTGCTGAAAGCATACGTTGCAACTGCACCTACGTCAACACCGTCTACCCATACACTTTCAATCTTATACCCTTCGGCAGGTGTGATCTCGAAAGTTTGGCTTCCATCATAGTTGACCGATACACTGCCGGCCGGTGTGATGCTACCCTCACCTTCCACAGACGCAGTGATAGTGTATTGAATGATTCCAAAATTGGCAACAAGTGCCGTATCACTGATCAGGTTGAACGTAAATTCAGGATTATTGCTCACCTCATTGCCTCCGGATGTCCAATTGACGAAATTATAACCTTCGTTAGCAGTAGCTTTAACCACCACCGCATCATCCAAAAGATATTTACCCGCACCAGTCACAACTCCACCTTCAGTAGGACTGGCAGCAACATCGACGGTATATAGCTGGGGATAATGTAAGGCTACACTGTCTAGTGATAGAAAATATTGACCTGTTGTATCAAAGTGTCGGAATGCCACAAATATTGTCTTACCCTTATAGCCATCCAGATTCAATTCAACTTTTTTATACTGACTGTTGGTTAACGAATCTGTATATATACTCACAAACTCGTCTTTCTCAGGTTTTGTAGTAGAAACCAACACTTCATATTTTTCATCAAAATACGTATCATCTCCAGCTCCTACATAGAATGACAAAAAGGATTTATTATATTCCATATTGAACCCCGGCGAAACCAGCCAATTGTCAGGAGTCAATTCTCCTTTATCAACATCGTAAGATGCAGAGATTGCACTTGATGTTCCGGAAAATGACTTATCAGAACCAACGTACCATGTCAAGGTATCTTTGTCCAAATCCCAAGTCAGCCAATCTGTGAAAGATGTTGCCGGATCTTCAAAATCATTCAGATAAGGCAAAGCAATTGCTTGCTTGGCATTGACCATATATGAAATAGTGTCATTATAGGCTAATGTATCATTCGCTGCACTAACAAAAACTTCTACTTTGTGGTTTATACCTGTGTTGAGAGATGTATTTGCAGCCACAACAACATTCGTGCTATCACGGAAGCCTAAAGAACCAGTCCACGCATAGTCCGGTTGGGAAACACCATCCAGACTCCAACCTATTTTTGCTTGAGTAAGATCAAATTCTCCAACATTCTTAAGAGTGACAGACACATCATGTTTTGCTTCTTTGTTTCCCCAAACAATAACATCCGAAGGATGGTTATTTATCAATTTTGCATCATGAGGCGGTATGCCTTCAATAGAAAGATTGTCTATATACATATTTTGGTAGCTTTGAACCGAGACTCCTTCAAAGATGAAGAATCCTGAATTCAGAGCTGAACAGTCTGCAAAAAACTCATAAAAATACCATCCGGAAGCACTCACCACGGGTTCAAGAGTTGTGGAACGGGACACACTACCAACAAACTGAGCAGAAACCGTATCAGGAGTATTATTCACATATATATTTAAATATTCAGTTTTACTAGTAGCTGAGGCTGTTCCATCCCGATACAGCCAAAACGAAACTTTATATTTGTTGTATGGCAAATTAACAAAGTGTGAAGTTAAAGCCATTGTATCTTTTGAATAACACTGAAAAGCAAGAACTGATTTTCCACTAAACGGAGTGACCGTAGGAGAATATATTGGTGCAGAGGCGATCTTCCATCCCGAGCCATTGGGGCTATCTGTGTTCCAATATTCAGGAAACACCGTCGATTGATCAAAATCGTTAGCAAAAGGCAAATCAGCTGCCACTTTAGGATAGACCAAAGAATTTACTTTTAGACTATTATTTCCATCAGCATCATCCAAAGGTAATGTTGCAACAACATTGACGGATGGATATCCTTTGTTCGGAGTCCACGACACATTCAATGTGTCTGATTCATTTTGTTTCAATAGTTTAGTGTTGACTGTGGTCAAGAGATTAACACCTTCTTCCAATAAGGAAACCGATCCACTTTGCTCTTGTGTTCCGTTATTCTTAACAATCACAGAGTAATTGATGGGTTTACCTTCTTGTAAAAATTCAGTATTTGTCTTCGTGAGTGAAACAAGTGCCAGATCATGTTCAATATTAACCAGCTGTGAACCGGCAACCATATCAATATATAGAGAACCATATTGGCTAGTTATCACAAAAGCAAAATATCTTTTCCCCAAATATTGAGTATTGTTGTTTGCATCAAAATGAATGGAGAAATTCTTTTTCTCATAATTTCCGGTATAGACACCTACCGTATCCCATGTCAAAAAATCAGTCGAGGTCAGAACAGCAAATGTAGCCCCTACATAAGCCCCAAATGTCAAAGAATCGCCCAATGCAACATTGACTTTAGGAGTCACCAACTTCTTACCTCCTGAAAACACGGCAATACATTTAGCACCATGAGTCTGATTATATGTAGCAGCCATCCATGAACCTTCCGATACCCAATTCAAAGGTGGCACAGCAGTGCCTTCAAAACTTTCGACCAAAGCCCCTACCGCATAAATGGGGATCGTGTCCAAAAGTTCATTATTAATATTATTATCATCATCCGGAATCACGGCTTTAATATAGTGCGTGCCCGCCGTAGCAGTCCATTGCGCGGAAACCGTTGCTGAATCAGATGCCGATATGGTCGCCGATTGAGTAGATAATTCTACACCATCTACATAAAATTTGACAGGAACATTCGATGCTGTTGCAATGCCCTGATTTTTTACTTTTGCTGAAAAGTTTATCTGATCTCCTGTATATTTAAAATCAACTTTAGGAGGCAATGTAAGTGAAGCTAAAACCAAGTCATTGTCGAATGTAGCCAATGGTATACCCGAAACACTGTCTATGCGTGCTGCTACTCCTCCGACGACAGACGTAAATTGGAATCCCAGAAAAATACCTTGTCCTTTATATTGAGACAAGTCAACTGTATATTTTATCCAAGCCTTGGAAAAAAGGCTATCCACTCCGGCTGCCCCAACCGACACAATTTGAAACTCGGGCGTTGATTTAAAATAGGACACGTCTCCTTTAAAAGTAGACACTTTCACACTCAATGCTGAAAGATTACTGTTCAGATCAGCATTTGTTTTAGCCCAAAAAGTAAGAATGTGATTCGCATCTGAAGGTTTCAATTGTGGCGTTATGAGCCAACTGTCTTGTCCCGTACCGGCAGAGATTCCTGCCGAATAATTTCCGGAACTTTCATACATTTGCATCCACGTGTTGCTCCCCGACACCTTTATGAGTTTCCAATCTTGAGGTGGAAACGTCTTATCAAAATTTTCCGACAGAAGTGTGCCTTGGGAAAATCCGAGCATCGTGACAAACAAAAAGAGAATTAATAGATAAACTTTTTTCATACCTAACTCTGTTTTGAGATTATTACTAATTAGAAATCTTTATTAACTATAGTGCAAATCTATCGGAAAGAAAGGTCTTTTAGGGTGCAACGATGGTAGATAAATGGTATATGAGGTATTTTTTTAACGGCTTTCGCCCATTCTTTCAATCAAAAAGAAAGTCAAATAGACCTTGACATATCACTTAGTCATCCACTTCTATTATTATCTACGGATTGTTGCTGTATTCTAATAAAATTCAAATATCTTCAACGGTTCAAAATGTTTTACTACATTTGCTAAAATGTGCTCTTTCATCACCTCTGAATGTCAGAATCCCCCAGAAATTGAGTTATGCTCGGAATGGTCCAAATAAATAATCGGTCAGATTGGTATAGGTATATTGTAGTTTTGTTCCTACTGTTGTTATGCACCACAGCTTCACAAGCAAATGAAAGTTATTGGAAACCTGTTCTTCCCGAATTTGATAAAATAATGTCCGAAATGGATCACTTACCGGAAAATGATCCTAAACTCAAAGAATTGCTCCCTAAGCTTCATGAGATTGTAAAAAAAGATAAAGATCCGATACTATATAGCAGATATATGTATTGGGATGCCGTTATACACCACAGTAAAAATAATGTGCTTTCAACTCCCGGCTTTTTAGACAAAGCTATCAGTATGATAGACACTACAAAGTATATGTATGACTATGCCCGCATCCGTTTTCTGATGATAAATCCCATACAAAGCAGCGAAAGTTATATCAACTTATACAACACTTATATAAAGTTGCGTTCTATATTTCACGAAGCGGGAGACATCGTCAACGAAGCCAATGTGAATCGGCGTTTGGGCATATTGATGAGCGAGTTGGAAGAATATGGGAGTGCGCTGGAATATATGCAGAAAGCCGATATACTCTATCGGAAAGCAAAAAGAAAAAGCCTGATCTCTTCCAATAATCTGAATATGTCCGTTGTATATTTTAATCTGAACAAGAAAGAAAAGTCGATGCAGATATTGAATGATTTGCTGCATCAAAATTCATCACAGTCGGACACCACCCTATTGATAACGATATATACCAATTTACACAATTTTGAAAGCAATGCCAAGAAAAAGGACGAGTATGCTATGACGGCCTTTCTGCTAGCCAAAGCATACAAAAAAGATCAATATCTGGAAGATCTAACACAATATAACCTAGCCGAAAGATACTTAATCAATAATAAAAAGGATAGTGCATTTCTATTTTTTCAGTCGGTCTATAATTCTGCACTGAAAAACCATACCACCAGAATATTGATTCCCTCCATACTGGGATTGGCCAGAACAGAAGCTGATAAAGGCATGTATAAAGAAGCCTACCATAATTTGGAAGAATATATCCTGATGAAAGATTCCATTAAAGGCATTGACAAAGTTGCTGAAATAAACAAAATGCATTTTGGTTTTGAGATTAAGGAATACCAAAATCAATTGGTCACCGAACAACAAAAGGCCGAACTATACAGAATCAGGACATTGGTCACCATTCTGATTTCAGTCGGAATCGTATCTCTATCCGTATTCATATTCATCTATTTTTGGCAGAAAAAACGCTTGGCAGAAACCCAGCTAAAAAACGAAGAATTACACACCCAGAATTTGCAGCAGGAGGTAGATTCTCAAAATAGGGAATTGAGCACAACGACACTGATACTCAACGAAAAAAATATTATACTTAAGAATATACAAAGCCAGTTGGAGCATTATAAGAACGCTGGCGAGGTTTCCTATTCGTGCGAACAAAAACTAAACAAACTGATAACAGACAATCTCCAATCCGA
>JBKECE010000309.1:0-7264 GCA_047974325.1 Dysgonomonas sp.
TTTTGCGCGAACTGGAACAGGGAAAAGAAACACTGAAGATGGATAAGGTAAACCAGGTGTTAAAACTTATGGGAATGCAACTCGGTCCGGTACCCATGGACAGACAAAAACTGCTTGAATCATGAAACAGGCCAGGATATTTATGAAAGATAATTTTGCCGGAACCCTTACCGAAGACGAGAACACTTAACAAACTTGCTAACGAATACATATAAGATTGACGAAAATAGTACCCCAATGGCTCAACTTTATAGACACCTCTTTTTTGCCGCAGCAAATGAAAGAAGAATATAAATCGATAATCAACAAGCGAAAATCAATACTGGATCTGTCGAATTTTTAATTTGCATATTACATCTCAAGAAGCGTATGAAGGTAGAGCGACTGGTATTCCTACTATCCAAGATGAATTGCGTAAAAATGGTTCCCAGCTTGCCAGGATTGAAACAGATGAAGATAGAACCTACTTCTTGATAGAGATTCCTTGTAGAGATGGGTTTGAAGGACCTGTTGAAGCGGTAAATGATAAGATAAATGATAATGCAAGGTTAGGGTTGTGATGAACCTCTCAATGCCAACCATTGACAGAATACTTAAATATCTTATTTCAAAGGAAGTAAATCTTGTTGAATATCAGGGTTCGCGAAAAACAGGTTGTAACATACAATCCAGTAGCCAATCCCGATTGTGATTTGCTTTCAAAATTGTATTTTTGACATATCTAGCACAGCTTCGGTGATAAATGGAGAAAGTCAAACTCAGTTGTGATTTGCTTTCAAAATTGTATCTTTGACATATCTAGCACAGCTAGCCGGATATCCACCCCCGGTCTAGATAAGTTGTGATTTGCTTTCAAAATTGTATCTTTGACATATCTAGCACAGCCTGTTCCCAGTTAGATTCTGTGGTCCATCCGTTGTGATTTGCTTTCAAAATTGTATCTTTGACATATCTAGCACAGCTGACTCATTTGTCTGTCTTAATTGTTCTGAGTTGTGATTTGCTTTCAAAATTGTATCTTTGACATATCTAGCACAGCATGTCCGGATTCTTTTGCAAACACTAAGTAGTTGTGATTTGCTTTCAAAATTGTATCTTTGACATATCTAGCACAGCAGATGGATTACTTAACCCCTGAGCTTTTAAGTTGTGATTTGCTTTCAAAATTGTATCTTTGACATATCTAGCACAGCCTTAAAGCCTTATGTCAACGATGTCATATCGTTGTGATTTGCTTTCAAAATTGTATCTTTGACATATCTAGCACAGCCGTGTCCAAGGCATATGTCGACATCTGCCAGTTGTGATTTGCTTTCAAAATTGTATCTTTGACATATCTAGCACAGCAAAAGCACGCAATAACCCGCTGCTTTATTTGGTTGTGATTTGCTTTCAAAATTGTATCTTTGACATATCTAGCACAGCACGATATGCGTAAACAGCACAAATTCAACAGCTTAGTAGCTGTGTTAGAATTTAAAAATTAGGTTGTTTTATAAATAAGCCCACTTCTTTTAGTGGGTTTATTTATGCTATTTAAAATAGCTCTAACTGCTGAGGAATATGCCGTTCTTTAATTTCAGTTCTACCGGAAAAAATCTCCATTTGAGCAAATTGTTTGTCGGTTACACATATTATACCAACCTGCCCACTTGGAGGAAGCAATGCTTTTACTCTTTTGATATGAACTTCGGAATTTTCTCGAGAAGGACAATGCCGTAAGTAAATAGAGAATTGAAACATCGTAAAACCATCATTCATAAGATTTTTTCGAAACTTAGCATATTCTTTTCTCTCTTTCTGGGTTTCAGTTGGTAAATCAAATAATACAAGTACCCACATAACACGATATTCTGAAAAACGTTTCATTTCACAACTGGATAAAGAATTTTGCGATTCTCTCCATTAAAGCATTTATACAAAGAAGACGTAGTCCACCCTACTGCGATCATCAAGGGACTTCGTTGGCCGTTAATGGTTACATCCAGCATCGGGATTGATAACAATTCGGTTTTTGCTTTTTTATCCAAATTTTCTATACCATTATCAAACATCTTGACGACCAATCTATCAACAAATGGCCTGTAGGGTTCCATTATATCATCAGCCAAACAATATGCATTGTAACGATTATGATGATGAATTCCAAGTGTTGGTATTAATCCACTTGAAACAAGTCCTCTTGCCACGGTTGCTCTAAGTATAGCATAGCCATAATTCAGAAGATTGTTAGGAGGTTCTCCTTCTCTATCTCTTTTAAATTTTGAAAAAAGATTTGCCCAATAATATGCCGCTGCACGAGCTTCCATATTATCCAGATCACCACTACGAACTTCGTCAATCCATTTAAACATATTTCGTACTTCAGTACCTCGGCACTCTTTTAAAACAACTGCCTGATTCAGAATTTTTGATTGAATCGTCTGTTGCCAAAGTTGTTTCATTAAAGGGATAGAGGCATCTATCTGGTATCGAAAACGTTCATTTTGTGTGGTGTTTCCACACAAAGGTAAAAACAATCCGGCCGGCATATGGTTGCTATCACAAGTTAGCAGTGCAACATTATTCTCTAATAAGGATTCGAGAACTCCGTGTGTAATTGTAACCTGTTTATTATCCAAAACTACAATACCAATATCTTCAATTGGCACAGTATTCTTTCCGCTTGCATCATCCATTCCATTGGCGTTTGGAATATTGATTACAAGCTGAGCATTACGCAGGCTCAGAAAAGCTGGATTACCAAAATATAATGTGCGTTTTATCATACTTTTGTTATTTCTCCAAGAAGTGAAATCCTAACTTTAAGTGGATCATATTTAAATAATGTATCAATGCTTCGAATATTAAAAAACCGCCTGTCGGGTTTGTTTGACTGACTTATATCGTATTGTGTCAGATTATGGAGACAAAACCTATAGGTTTTGGTAGAAATATTCTGAACCTTATATAAGCATTTTCCAATACAGGAATAATTTTTTTCATTGAGAGCCTCTTCCAATGTTTCCGGATCTAGCCCTAAAACAAACATATCATTCTGTTGAAGACTTACTTCGAATTTCCAATCTGGTAGTGGAAGTTGTTTCAGAAATTCTTCCGATAAATCTTCTGGTAAATTATCCCAAATCGCAGCCGGTTTTATAATAATAGTGGGAATGTTATATTTTTTTCGTTCTACAGCGTGCCAGAAAGTTACACAATTCTCATGTCTCTTACCGTCTTTATCAATATAGATTGCGATATGATGGTTGTTATCTGGTACAACAAATCCATTTCTTACGGGTAACACGGCTTTATTCCCTGTAAAACATCTTACACTTTTAATTGCTGAATTATTAAATCGTATCGGATCATTAAATATTCCTTTCAAGTCGTAATTCCTCTCTTCAACTCTCTTTTTTATAATTTTCGCGATGCCCTTATCAACAATGGAATCAATTGTTTTATCAATTTTTTTCTTATCATCTTTCGAAGTAAACAGACATCCTTGTCCAATTCCTATTTTATACTTAATTACATTTTCCTTCTGCAATATTCCTTTTGAATTATATCTCGAAATTTCTCCACTTATGCTTTCTGCATGTAAAGCCCCACGAGGTATAATAATCTTCTTTTGAACCAATATTCTTTTTCCATCACGATGAATATATCGCTTACCAATTGTCGCAGCTTTTTTCCCACTCTTAAACGAAACAAAAATAGGATCTACAGCCTTTTCAACTTCGGTAGTTGTAAAGTGTTGCTGTGAAAGAATGTATTTTTCGAGTTTAGTCAACCGTTCTCCGTATGCTTTGCTTTGTTTAGCATTAGGAGCAAAACTAACATCTTTTAATTCGTTCATATTATTGATTCGTTGAATAAAGCCTTGTTTTGTACAAGCTACAACTAATGCATCAATAGCATGATGGCGATGGTCCATTCGTTTACTCCAATCCTTAATTATCTCTTCATTGAAAAATTGTTCTTTATGTTCTCGTTCTTTAATTTCTGTAAGACCGGCCAATTGATATCTCTCGAAATTTAGATTACGCAACACTCTGTCCCATCCCCAAATACGCCGAATAAAATCGGTTACCGATCCACTCGTAGCGGTTACGTTATAACAAACCGATGCTAAAATCTCTCGAGATTTTCTGGCTATATATTGACTCTCTCTCAATTGTCTATCAATAAAATCTGTTGGTATTTTATCTCCAGGAATTAAAAGCCTTTCATACTTCGTTTTACTAATTTTCCGGTCTTTATACAGTTTTTCAATCCGCTCCAAATAAGCATTAAAATCAGGTTTATTTAACATATAATCATAAGCCGTCTGATTGTTTTTTTCTTTATTACATTTACGACAAGCGCAAACTTTATTTGAAAAACTATCGTCAAAATAAACTGAACGAGGTAAAATGTGTTCTCGTTCCACATCAAATCCATTTAGAAATTCATTTACGCTAACCGGTTGTCCACAATAAAAACAGGTTTGTTGGGATTCAATCCATAATTTGTATTTTTGAATTCGGGAACGAGTTGGGGTAAGTTTATATTCCGATAATATTCGTGAAGCTATAATCTCATTTTCTTTTTTGGCCTTAGACATAGCCTTAAAGGTTTCGTTTCGCTCGTCTTTGCTTTGTTTCAGCTCTCTGGCCAATTCAACGCGTATCTCATCAAACCGCCCGAATTTATCCATCAACGCATTAACCACATTGATCATTTGATTGAGAATTTTCTCCACTATGGGCTGTCTTAGTTCGTTTTTCTGAATGGGTTGAAGTTTCGACACCAATTCACGACATTGGTTTTCATCTTTGGTTAAACTGCTGCTATGATTGAAACCTGCGGCTTCACAAGCTTCGGAATATTTTAATCCTAATTCAAGATAGGGAATAATACGTCTCATAGACTTAGCAGACTTATTTGTATAACCCTGTTTAACGAAGTCCAACGCATATAAATTTTCGACAATCGATTGATCTGTTATATTGAATTTCTTTTTTAGAGCATTGGCAAGATCTTCTTTATCTTTAATAGAATATAGGAGGTGCCATAACCTATACAAAGGTTCGTCAAGATAATTGGTGGATACAATTTGCACAACCTCTCCCGTTTCAACATCTACCAAATTCGAATTTTCCAGTTGAATTTCAAATTTCAAAACATCTTGATATTCTTCTCCGATAGATTTTCTAATCCCATTTTTGGTTGTGTTGCCTTGTAATCCTTTTCCAATAGCTTTACCTCCCCACCAACCGTCCAATCTGCTGATTCCTAAAATTCGATAGAGATCAGAAAGGCCTAATATTTCATTATTGTCAAGGTGGTTAAATATTGCCTGACGTTGTGATTGAGTTATAAATAATTCTTCTCCCCTTCTATTCTTCAGAACAAGATTATTGATACTTTCCCAAATCTTACAAATTTGGGCTAATGGCGAACTTTTGGGTGCGACCTTTGGTCCGTCTATAATAATTCTACCTTCCTTATTCAAAAACTCTCGTTTTTCAAAATCACATAAAGAGACAAGATGCTTGCAAGACTTCAAAAGTCTTTGATAAAAGATAATTTGATTTCGTATGAGGTCAATGTTGTCATCCGTAAAAACATGCGGATAATATATCTTTTGACAGGCCATAATTTTATCGAATTCTTCCACATAAGCTTTCCGAGGAAATACTCTTTCTTTCGTACGAAAGGAAGAATCATTGGAGAGTTCTTCAAAAAAAAGCTGACCGATAGTAATGTTTCTTTTAATGATCTCTTTGTGCCGGGACAAAACGTTCTCAACATATTCTCGTTGCTTTTTATCATTATTATCCTCACGAACACTTTTATATCCTCTTTTTTGGTTTATGTGGTAAAGCACCCGACCAATTTCCGGTAACGTTAGTCTTTCACTGACAGCTTTAGCACGTAGCCCCCAAAGTTGTAGCTTTTCTAATTTAATTAATTCTTCATCGGGAAGCATCCCATAGATCCTGAAAAATTGAGTAAGTCTTGTTCTTCGCTGCTGATACCTGTCATAGCATTTTCGTTGCGTCCTTTTTAATGTTCGCGATGCATTTTTGGAAATAGCATTTCCTTTTGAAAACTCATCGGCGTCTTCAGTAGAAAGAGGTATTATTCTACTACCAATAGCCTCAATTCGAGTATTTTCGTTCTCTTCCGAAATTACAGCCCAACCTATGCTTGCTGTACCTAAATCAAGTCCCAAGATCTTTCTCATGATTTATTTATTAGATATTCAAATATAGTATTTTCGATTAATAAAAAATAATTTATACAAAATAATCGTATAAAATTGTATGGAATAAGAAAATTACTATTTTTGCAATACAATTTTGAAGCAAATCACAATAAGGAGTATTCCGTTGTGAAAACATGTAGAAGGGGGGTAAATCGTTAGATTTATACCTCGTTCTTTTTTATAAGACTTCTCCTTTGTTTTATGATCTCATTTCATAAATGTCCGGACAAATTTGACGAAGAACCAATAACACTACTATATAAAAACCCCCGTCCGTTGCGAAAAGTGGACGGGGGTAAGAAATAGATAACCTAAACCAAATAAATCAATCAACGTAAAAATGTATTTAAGGCGACTGGTCGGGGTGTTGTAATTTCTGACATGGTTAGATTTTATCCGACCGGTGCCTTTTTTATTTATACCAGACTACGGGTCTGTTTAGTTGTTTACTTACTTCGGAGAGTTGGGAGCGGAGCTTCATCAACTCGGTGTTGATCTGCATTCGTTCAGGTCCCTGACCGAACAGGAAGCGTTTGCTTCCCAGCTTTCGCATTTGGTGTTGCAGTTCCTGCTCCCGTGCCATCAGCCTTGGGCGATCGCTTTGCAATACAGCGTCACTGCTGTTTCCTGATTGTCTTTCCGTTCCATTTATATCTAAACTGTCAGCCTCCAGATAGTGACCTTCTATATTCGTTGCTTCCCCATTCATCTGGATTACTTCTTGGTTTCCGGTTCCTTCTATCCCTAATGCTTCACCATTTTTATTTGACAGGGTAGAGGATGTAAGCGCTTGCAGGTGTCCGGTAAGTTGGGATTCTGCAACTATGGTGCGGAAGGCTCGTTTTCCCAGGCGGCGGAAGAGGGAGTCGGGGTCTTCGCCGGGTGGGAGAAGTAACTCGCTGGTCTGCATGCCGTGGCGATGGAGTACGGCGATGGCTGCGGCTGCTATCTCGCGTCCGCGGTCGTCGGCATCCATCAGTACGGCTACGCGTTTGGTGTAGCGCTTCAGCAGTTCGGCATGGTCGTCGG
>JBKECE010000028.1:0-30235 GCA_047974325.1 Dysgonomonas sp.
ATTGTTCTTTTGAAAACAAAGCACCATTTTTTGAATCCCACCAAAGACATTAGTTTCCAAGAAAAAAGAATCCTCATCAATTTCAAATATAAAATTTTAAACTCAATTGTCTTATCAGAAAGAAAATTAAAAGCTCTCATTTCCTGCACTTGCCTATCGACTCTCGATATATTTCCAATATATTTGGGTAAATATTTATTCCATTTTCGGTGTAATTTATAGGTTTCTATCAGCCATTCTTTTGAAAATGCACCTCCGGATAGATGTTCAACAAGAATATCATAGCTTACAACGACCTTATATTTAGTGCTAACCTGTAGCGAATAATCCACATCGTAGCAATGATAACCTTTAAACGTGTGATCATCGAACCGAAACTGATCAGTAATTTCTTTTTTTGCACAAATCCAAAAACCATCCAAACATATTACTTCCTCAAAATTGCAGGTTTTGTTTTGTTTCGCATAGTTTATTGATTTTCCAGACTTATTGGTTTGGATGAAATTTAATTTTACCAGATCTGATGTTTGTGGAGAAGACCAACCTGATGGAATGCTGGCTTTATATGCCGCCCCAGCACATCCCACCAAACCTACACCTTCATTTTCTTCAAACAATTCAACTAATATATGCCCCCAATTTGATGTATGAAAAAGAATATCGTCATGACAAAAACATACGTAAGGAGACTTCGTTGACAAAAGTCCTTTATTATATGCTTCGCAGATTCCCATAATACCAGGATTATGAATCGGAATCATTTCATAGTCAAGACCAATAGTTTGACTTACATTTGCAGAGAATGAAGCAAATTTGTCCGGATTATAGGTTGAAACTATTATAGAGATTAACGAGTCTGCCATTTATTTTATTTATTACTTGGGCAACACCTTTTATCTTATTAGAATTTAGTCTGTAAAATCAAGAAAAACTTTGAATGACAAATTTAGGTTTAATTTCTTATACTTCTAAATTAACGATTCAATAAAATATAAATGACTTTTAGTTATTTTTGCATTTCACTTATCATAAGAATATGAGAATAGATATTATCACAGTGTTACCCGAGATGTTGGAACAGCCGATGAATTGTTCCATCTTGAAAAGAGCCCAAGAAAAGAATTTAGCTGAAATACAAATACATAATTTACGTGATTACACAACAGACAAACATCGTCGAGTGGACGATTATCCATTTGGAGGTGAAGCTGGAATGGTCTTGCAGATTGAACCTGTAGACCGAATCATTTCGGCTCTGAAAACAGAACGGACTTACGATGAAGTGATTTTCACATCGCCGGACGGCGAACGTTTCAATCAGAAAATGGCAAATACGATGTCCAGTCTCAACAATATTATCATTCTATGCGGACATTATAAAGGCATTGATTTTCGCATCAGGGAACATCTTATAACCAAGGAAATTTCAATAGGCGACTTTGTACTGACAGGTGGAGAATTGGTTGCAGCGATGATTGCCGATGCCATAGTACGCCTTATTCCCGGAGCTATTGGTGATGAACAATCGGCCTTGTCCGATTCTTTTCAGGACAATTTACTTGCGCCTCCTGTCTATACACGTCCGGCTGTCTACAAAGGTTGGGAAGTGCCTGAGATTCTTTTGTCTGGTCATGAAGCTAAAATAAATGAATGGAAGCACCAGAAAGCCATTGAGCGGACGATGCTTCTGCGCCCTGATCTATTAGACGATTAATTGTCGTCTTCAAGCATATTCAGTAATTGAACTATCGCATTGTTGGATGCACGGGTAATATTTGCTTCGCGGTGTGTACTCATGCCCCGATATAGTTTAGAAATAGTTTTCCCTTTATATGTTGTCGCTACCCAAACTGTGCCCACAGGTTTTTCCTCTGTGCCACCTGTTGGTCCGGAAATTCCTGAAGTTGCTATTGCACAGTCGGTATTCAATATCCGACAAGCACCCTCTGCCATTTCACGCACAACTATTTCACTCACTGCGCCATATTCATCAATATTTTCTGATGAAACTCCTAGTACATTTATTTTAATCTCATTAGCATAAGACACAATGCTACCTTTAAAGTAACTGGAAGCACCCGCAACTGATGTTATAAGGTGTGAGATATTCCCTCCTGTACAGCTTTCGGCTGTCCCTATTGTCAGCCCTTTTTCAAAGAGTCGTTGTCCTAATATTTTTTCGAGCGGATAATCATTTTCTGAAAGAATATTATTACCTAAAAGATTTTCCAGTTTCCGGATTTGGTCTTCAAATTCAGATTTACGATGTGCTCCCTTCACAAATAGTCTGAGTTTCATAACTCCGGGAGTTGGTAAATAAGCTAGTCCGAAGCCTTGAGGCAAATTATTCTCAAAATCTTCAATAAAGATAGCCAGCCCCGATTCGGTATAACCTCCGACAATAAATACCTTTTTCAAATAAAGACCAACATCGAAATTTGAATGCAGGCGTGGAATGATCTCATTTTCCATGTTATACTTCATCTCATAGGGAACACCCGGCATAGATACCAGTATTTTACCAGATTGTTCAAACCATGTGATGGGAGCAGTCCCCACTTTGTTTTGTATCACAACACAATCTTTCGGCACGTAAGCCTGATTTCGTGTTAGATCATTTAATCGGTCTTTTGCAACTAGATTTTCTATATTATGCAAAACATTATCATCAAAGACTAAAGTTGTTCCAAAATATTCGCACAATGTTTTTTTTGTGATATCATCTTTTGTAGGTCCTATTCCTCCTGTTGTAAGAATCACATCAACCCTACTGAAAACATCTTTAATGGTTTCTTTAATCTGGGTTGCATTATCACCTATAGAAATAGTTTCCTCTATTTCAAAACCAGCATCAGTCATTTTATTTGAAATCCAAGCTGAATTCGTATCCACAATCTGGCCGATCAGTATTTCATCTCCAATTGTTATTATTGCTGCTTTCATATCTGTTTTATCTTTTATCTTTTATAAATCTTTTACTTTTTCAATTATATCTTCCCCCTTATGTCATTCTCGTTTTAAAGAATCTCTATTCAATGCATTTATCCGTTGCAACAAAGTAGGATGTGAATAATGAAAAAATACATTCCAACTATCCGGATTCAGATTAGCCAATGATTTTGTAGATAACCTTTTCAGTCCGTCGATCAAAGGTTGTGACAAACCGTATCTTGCTGCAAAAGCATCCGCTTCATATTCATTTTTTCGACTCGATACATTCATCAACAAACCCAATACAAGAGAGATAGGTGTGAATAGAATAGAAAAAGCGATGATTCCCAAATGAAACGACGCTACATCACTACCCAAAGCTAATGCCAGACTCTGATTCTCTATAAAAAATGATAATATGAACAACAACAATCCGGTGTAGACAATCGAAAACAATAAATGCTTCAGCGTATGTTTCTTCTTATAGTGACCTATTTCGTGAGCCAAAACAGCTACAATCTGATCAGGATCAAGATCATTAATCAGCGTGTCGAATAAGACAATACGTTTTTTTCGTCCCAAACCTGTAAAATAAGCATTGGCTTTTGTTGATCTCTTCGATGCATCCATCACATAAATATCGGTCAGAGCAAAATCTACCTTCATTGAGAATTCTTCTATCGCATCACGCAATTCGCCTTTTGGCAACGAAGTTTGTTTATTAAACAGAGGCACAATCAAATTAGAATAAAAAACTGTCATGAACAATGAGAAAACGGTAACAACTCCCCATGCATACAGCCATGCATGATTTTCAAAACTATCATAAAACCAGATGAGTAAAGACAAGATTATTCCTCCAAGAACGACTGACAACACCAAACCTTTCAATTGATCCATCCAAAAAATTCGTCCGGTTGACTTATTGAATCCGAATTTATTTTCTATAACAAAAGTGTTATAATAAGAAAAAGGTAAGGACAACAATTCATTCCCGATGAATAACACACCTATAAATACAATTGAGATGAGTATTGTATTCGTAAAGTATTCCCTCACAAAATTATCTAACCAACCCAATCCCTGAAAATAAAAAATAATGAATGTGACAAAAAACGAAATCGAGGAAGTCAATAGTCCAAATTGGCTATTTGTTTTTTGATACGCTTGTTGCTTGGTATATTCTTCTTTGTCATAAATGCCTTCCAGCACAGCAGGAATATCCGGACTCATCCGTTTACGGTTCCGATAAGCCAAATATTGAGTCCATGAAAAATCAAGAGCTATTATCAATAATATGAGGTAATACAACATATCAAATATATCCATTTAAACAACAACTCTCGAAAATGGGGCAGCATCCATTGTACAGAACTCCTTATTAAGATATTTATAATATCCTGATATTGCAACCATAGCCGCATTGTCTGTCGTGTATCCGAATTTAGGTATATGAATTTTCCATCCATACCGTTTCTGATAATCGGCAAAAGCATCTCGCAGTCCCGAATTAGCCGAAACACCACCAGCAATAGCAACTTCCTTTATGTTTAGATCTTTCGATGCCTTATATAATTTATCCATCAGAATCTCGATGATTGTTTTCTGAAGTGATGCGCACAAATCTTCTTTATTTTTCTCAATAAAATCAGCATCTTTCTTCAACTCATCACGAAGGAGATATAAAAAAGATGTTTTAAGTCCGCTAAAACTATAATCGTAACCTTTAATATGCGGTTTATTGAATTTGAATCGGTCACTGTATCCTATCTTGGCAAGCTTGTCTACAACAGGTCCTCCCGGATAACCCAGTCCTATGACTTTTGCACATTTATCAAAGGCTTCACCTGCTGCATCGTCAATAGTTTGCCCTATGATTTCCATTTCTTCATGAGATTTGACAAGCACAATCTGAGAATTTCCACCCGAAACCAATAAACACAAAAAAGGAAAAGATGGAAGTTCTTTCTCATTGTCTTTCTCTTGAATGAAATGAGCCAATACATGAGCTTTCAGATGATTAATATCTATCATCGGGATGTTTAAAGCCGATGACAGACCTTTTGTAAAAGATGTGCCCACGAGCAAAGATCCCATCAATCCGGGGCCACGCGTGAAAGCGATGGCGGTCAGATCTTTTTTATCTATTCCCGCTATTTTCAGAGCTTCTGAAACAACCGGAACAATATTTTGTTGATGTGCACGAGATGCTAGTTCAGGAACCACACCTCCATAATTTTCATGCACTTTCTGGCTCGAAATGATATTCGAGAGTAAAATTCCGTCCTGAATGACAGCCGCTGCAGTATCGTCACACGAAGATTCAATACCCAATATTGTAATCATAAAATAGTTTTAAATCCATTACATTTTTCCTGTATACAAAGGTAATATATTCACACCAAAATACGATCAATATAAAACAAACATTCTGTAACCAATATGGCTCCATCATAAAAAAATCAATAATACATAAAATATTGCCGAGACCTTGTTATTTTATTATTTTTGTAGCTACATAACTAAAAACTCTATGAATAAAATCATTGATAAAGAATATTTTTCTTCTAATGTTGTTCGGTTTGAGGTAGAGGCTCCTTTGATTGCCAAAAGTCGCAAAGCCGGACATTTTGTAATAGTACGTACTGGTGAAAAAGGCGAACGCATACCATTAACAATAGCATCTGCCGACACAAAAAAAGGAACTATCACCCTGGTAATTCAAAACGTAGGGGTTTCCACAAACAAAATGTGTGGACTCAATGTAGGTGATTATTTTACTGATATCGTAGGTCCCTTAGGCCATGCCACGCATATTGAAAATTATGGTACAGTCATATGCGCCGGTGGTGGTGTTGGTGTTGCACCCATGTTACCAATTATAGAAGCCATGAAAAAGGCTGGAAATAAAGTTATTTCTGTCTTGGCTGCCCGCAACAAGGATTTAATCATTCTAGAAGAGCAAGTAAGAAAATATTCCGATGAAGTTATCATCACCACCGATGATGGTTCTTATGGATTGAAAGGTGTCATAACCAACGGCGTGGAAGCCATCATCAATCGTGAAAAAGTGGATTTATGTGTCACAATAGGACCTGCCATAATGATGAAATTCGTTTCCCTTCTCACTCAGAAATATAATATCCCCACAATGGCTTCACTAAACACGATAATGGTGGACGGAACAGGCATGTGTGGAGCTTGTCGCGTTTCTGTAGATGGAAAAACAAAATTTGTCTGTGTAGACGGACCAGAGTTTGATGCCCATAAAGTGGATTTTGACGAAATGCTTTTGAGATTGAGAGCCTATAATTGAAACAAAAACAGCAAACAAATCATGATACAATCAGATAGCATACAATCAAGACGGAATGAGCCTTGGAGAGACGAATTGCGCCGAAATATGAAAGCACGAGAACGTTCTTCAATAAAAAGAGTGCATATGCCTGAACTCGACCCTGTAGTAAGAAGCCGAGAACTAAAACAAGAGGTGAATATGGGTCTGACTGAAGAACAAGCATTAACCGAAGCAAAACGTTGCTTGGATTGCGCAAACCCAACCTGTATGACAGGTTGCCCGGTAGAAATAAATATCCCTACATTTATCAAAAACATAGAACGTGGTGAATTTCTAGAAGCGGCCAAGACTCTAAAAGAAACAAGTGCTTTACCCGCAGTATGTGGACGTGTTTGTCCACAAGAAAAACAGTGCGAAAGTCAGTGTATATATATCCAGAAAATGAAAATGGAACCCGTAGCTATTGGCTATCTGGAACGGTTTGCAGCCGATTATGAACGCATCAGTGGTAAAATAGCTATACCGAAAATTGAAAATTATAACGGAATCAAAATAGCAGTTGTCGGATCAGGTCCAGCCGGATTGTCTTTTGCCGGTGACATGGTTAAACGAGGTTATGACATCACGGTTTTTGAAGCCTTGCATGAAATTGGAGGTGTTCTGAAATATGGAATACCAGAGTTCCGCCTACCAAATGAAATTGTAGATGTTGAGATTGATGTTTTGTCCAAGAGTGGAGTTAAATTTGTAAAAAACTGCATCATCGGCAAAACAATCAGTTATGAAGACTTACGGGCTGATGGTTTTAAAGGAATATTTGTCGGCAGTGGCGCAGGATTACCTAATTTTATGGGTATAGAAGGGGAAAATCTCATTGGGGTAATGTCTTCTAACGAATATCTGACACGAGTCAATCTCATGGATGCATCCAACCCCGACAGTGATACTCCTGTACAGATGGGTAAAAAAGTAGCCATCATAGGTGGAGGCAACACCGCTATGGATGCTGTACGCACAGCGCGCAGACTAGGTGCTGACCGTGCAATGGTTGTGTATCGCCGTTCAGAGGAAGAAATGCCAGCCCGTGTCGAAGAGGTAAAACATGCCAAAGAAGAGGGCATAGAATTCCTTAACTTACATAATCCGATTGCATACGAAGGAAATGAAAAAGGTCATGTAACACGTATGTTACTGCAAAAAATGGAATTGGGAGAGCCTGACGCATCAGGTCGTCGTAGCCCTGTTCCTATAGAAGGTGCAACCGAATGGCTCGATGTAGATGAGGTAATTGTGAGTGTGGGTGTGTCACCCAATCCACTGATTCCGTCCTCATTCAAAGGATTGGATGTAACGAAACGAGGTACGATTGTAATTCAGCAAGATTCAATGCAAACAGATCTTCCAGACGTGTTTGCCGGAGGTGATATTGTACGTGGCGGAGCTACTGTGATTCTAGCAATGGGAGATGGACGAAAGGCAGCAGCGGCAATGGACGCAAAAATAAAAAATAAAGCATTTTGAGGAAAACGAAATACCCTAAAATAATAGAATTATGACAGCAAAAAGAAAAATTGGCAAGTCGGATCTGGAAATAGTACCGTTTGCACTTGGAGGAAATGTATTTGGCTGGACCGCAGATGAAAAAGAATCATTTAAGATTCTGGATGCTTATGTTGACAAGGGATTCAATTTTATAGATACGGCAGATGCATACTCGGCTTGGGTTGCCGGTAACAAAGGAGGTGAATCTGAAACAATAATAGGTAAATGGCTGAAATCAACAGGCAAAAGAAATAAGATCATTATTTCTACAAAAGTTGGTGCTCAAGTTTCAGAACAAAAGAGAGGCTTAAAAAAGTCATACATCATAAATGAAATTGAAGAATCTTTAGGAAGATTGAATACAGACTATATCGATCTATATTTTACGCATTTCGATGATCTGGAGACTCCGACTGAAGAAACCTTGGAAGCCTATGCCCAATTGGTAAAAGAAGGAAAAGTCAGATATATAGGAACGTCCAATATGAATCCGGAGAGGATCAATGTTTCGATGGAAGTAAGCAAGACTCATAATTTGCCCGAATACGTATGTTTGCAACCTCAATACAACATATATGACAGAGAAAAGTATGAAAACTTATACGAACCTTTGGCTGCAAAATATGGTATGGGAGTTATCAGTTATTATTCATTAGCAAGTGGTTTTCTTACCGGAAAATATCAATCGGCAGACGATATTGCGACAAGTAAACGCAAAGATCAGTTAATGAATTATATGAATCCTAGAGGTCTGCGCATATTGACGGTACTACATGAAATGGCCACACAATATAGAGCAACATCAGCTCAGATTGCTCTTGCTTGGTTATTGGCTCGTCCATCCATTACTGCACCAATTGCTAGCGTTTCCAATGCTGATCAATTGGACATATTGAAAGCTGTGGATATACAATTAGTTCACTCCGACTTGGAACGGTTGGATGAAGCCAGCAAATATTGACCAGTAAAAAGATTATGATAATTAACGAGAGTAGCTTATACAATGTGAGCTACTCTTTTTCATTCTGTCAGTTTGTCAGTTTACAGAAAAAGCTTTTTTTGGCACAAGTTTTGATTATACCCTTGTGTCGCTAAAAAACGAAAAAATATAAATTTGAAACAAAACAATAAAATAAATATAAATTAAATTATGGGAAAAATAATTGGAATAGACTTAGGTACCACAAACTCTTGTGTTGCCGTAATGGAAGGTAACGAGCCAATCGTTATCGCAAACAATGAAGGAAAAAGAACTACACCATCCGTTGTTGCTTTCATAGAAGGCGGAGAACGTAAGGTTGGCGATCCTGCTAAACGTCAGGCAATCACTAATCCTGAAAAAACAATTTATTCTATCAAAAGATTTATGGGTGAAACATGGGATCAAGTTCAAAATGAAATTCCCCGTGTACCTTATAAAGTTGTCAAAGGTGATAATAATACACCTCGTGTTGACATAGACGGACGTTTATATACACCACAAGAAATCTCCGCAATGATACTTCAAAAAATGAAGAAAACAGCTGAAGATTATCTTGGACAGGAAGTTACAGATGCAGTGATCACCGTTCCTGCTTATTTTAATGACTCTCAACGTCAAGCAACAAAAGAAGCTGGAGAGATTGCAGGACTTAAAGTTCAGCGTATTGTGAATGAACCAACTGCCGCTGCTTTGGCTTATGGGCTGGATAAAGCGCACAAAGACATGAAAATCGCTGTATTTGACTTAGGAGGTGGAACATTCGATATCTCTATTCTGGAACTTGGAGATGGAGTGTTTGAGGTGAAATCAACCAACGGAGATACACACTTAGGTGGTGATGATTTTGATAATGTGATCATCAATTGGTTAGCAGAAGAATTCCAAAAAGAAGAAGGACTTGATCTACGTAAAGACCCAATGGCTCTGCAACGCTTGAAAGAAGCTGCTGAAAAAGCTAAAATAGAGCTTTCCAGTACTACTTCTTCTGAAATAAATTTGCCATACATCATGCCTGTGAACGGAATTCCAAAACACTTGGTGAAAACTTTGACACGTGCAAAATTTGAACAATTGGCTGATACTTTGATCCGCAAATGTATCGATCCTTGTCGTCAAGCATTGAAAGATTCGGGATTGAATGCATCTGATATAGACGAAGTTATTCTCGTTGGAGGATCGACACGTATACCCGCCGTACAAGCTGAAGTGGAAAAATTCTTTGGAAAATCACCATCAAAAGGCGTAAATCCTGACGAAGTGGTTGCCGTAGGTGCTGCTATCCAAGGTGCGGTTTTAACAGGTGAAGTGAAAGATGTTTTGTTATTAGACGTTACTCCTCTATCATTAGGTATAGAAACAATGGGTGGCGTGATGACAAAACTGATAGAATCAAACACAACGATCCCTACACGTAAGAGTGAAGTATTCTCAACCGCTGCTGACAATCAACCATCTGTTCAAATCAACGTTTTGCAAGGAGAACGTCCGCTGGCTAAAGATAATAAACAAATCGGCGTATTCAATTTGGATGGAATACCCGCTTCACCTCGTGGAGTGCCTCAGATTGAAGTTACCTTCGATATTGATGCAAACGGTATTTTAAAAGTATCGGCTAAAGACAAGGCTACCGGCAAAGAGCAATCTATCCGTATAGAAGCGTCTTCAGGTTTGAGCGATGCCGAAATTCAAAGAATGAAAGACGAGGCAGCAGCAAATGCAGAATCTGATTTGAAGGAAAAGGAAAGGATAGACAAGTTGAATCAGGCAGATTCAATGATCTTCCAAACCGAAAAGCAATTGAATGAGCTGGGAGACAAAATCCCTGCTGAACAAAAAGCACCTATCGAAGCAGGGTTAAACAAACTAAAAGACGCTCACAAAGCTCAAGATATTGCAGCTATTGATGCAGCAATGGAAGATTTGAATAAATTGCTCCACGAAATGAGCCAACAAATGTATAACCAGACAGGAGGTGCAGATGCAGGTCAACAAACAGGAGCCAATGCCGGAAATTCTCAATCGAATAATGACAATGATGTAACAGATGTTGATTTCGAAGAAGTGAAGTAACGAATACCAACTAATCAAATAGTAAAAACCGTAGTAAATTATATATTTGCTGCGGTTTTTATTTTATAATTTATTAGCAATAATATCTGAATGTTATTTTTTATAGTATATTTATCACTTACAAGATGACATACCTTAATATATTGGATACGAATCAGATATATAGATATAATAAAATATAATTAAAAGAGAATGGAAAAACTAATAATTAATATTAGCTATAATTTTTTCACCGATGCAAAAGGAGGAGATCCAGATAGTACAAGTCCAAAACTTCGGAAGTATCATAAAAAATTATGGAGTAAACCATTATCTAATAATAAAAAAATTGAACTATTAGAGAAAGATAATACTTATTTATATCATAAATCAGAACTCGGAGAATTTTTCTTTGGGAGTGATGCGATTACGCACTCATATAAAAATCAGAAACGTAAACAATGGCTAATAAAACAAATTCCAGACGAAGTAAATGAACTTTTTGATGCTGGTTCTACCATTGGAGCATATACTATTTTCCCAAATAATAGAATAGATGGTAAACATACAATTAATCAAGCACGCGGAATTAATAGCTTAATAGATGATAGATTTGATTTGACATTAGAATGTATTCGTCGTTTTTATTTAGGACAAATAAGTCCGCTATATGATACTTTAGTAAGATACAAATACTTCTTCGATTTGTTCGATAATTTCATCGGTTATATTCATTTCTTTTTGCTGGAGGATTTGATTGACGAGAATCAAAAAATCAGATTTTATTTACCATTCGATAATTTCAAAACCCCTCCTACATTTTCTAATACTGATGAATATTTATTATACAAAAAAAGAGTTATGAATTTTATCGAACAAAGAAACAAAAGAATAGAAGATTATGTCCAATACTTAATAACAGAATAAACCCATTTATTTTATATATACATAATAATATGGAGATTGCTTCTTATTCAATAGGAGCGATCTCTTTTTTATCTATCTTTGTAATCCAAAAATTCAGATAGTGGACATTAGAAAACTTCAACAGCAATACTTGTCACATCCCAACATTGCGGCAAGTATTGATTCTCTTAACAAATATAATAACATTCATATCAAAGGACTACTTGGCTCCTCATGTGCAATGTTTTTAGCGTCTATTTTCGAAAAAACGAACAATTCCTTTCTTCTTATTCTGGAAGACAGTGAAAGTGCAGGCTATTTCTATCATGATCTGGTACAGATATTGGGTATAGACCCTGTTCTATTTTTTCCATCGGCATACAAGCGAGCCATCAAATATGGTCAAATAGATTCTGCAAATGAAATTCTGCGAACCGAGGTTCTGAGCGAACTACAAACAACAGACAATCATAAAATCATAGTTTCATATCCGGAAGCGTTAGCAGAAAAAGTGATCTCAAAAGAGACTCTTAAAGAAAATACTCTAAAAATAACTGTAGGAGAAAAGATTGATCCTCAATTCGTATCCGAGGTTTTGGATTCCTATGGATTTGAATATACCGATTATGTATATGAACCTGGACAATATGCGATAAGAGGAAGTATCATAGATGTTTTTTCCTTTTCGAACGAATACCCTTTCCGTATCGATTTTTTTGGTGATGAAGTAGAAACCATCCGATCTTTCGATGTTGAGAGCCAATTGTCCAAAGATAAACTCAATTTTATCCAAATTGTACCTGAAATGCGAAAATCAGGTCTTCAAAACGAATCTTTTCTAAACCTGCTACCCAAAGGAACCATAGTAGGATATAAAGATTACTCTTGGATAGAAGGTCGCTTGATTGCAATTTATGAAGATGAACCGATTCTGGATAATCCGGAATACGAATCGGACATAAAATCGAAACTAATTTCGGAGAAGGAATTTACAAAGCAGATTTCTTCATTCAGACAAATACAATTAGGTAATAAAAAACACGGAATGACAGAAGCTTCAATTCAATTCCAAACCGAATTGCAGCCATTATTTCACAAAAACTTCGATCTCGTCAGCGAAACCCTGCACGGGTTCATTAATAACGATTATTCCATTTATATCCTCAGTGACAGTGAGAAACAAAATGATCGCCTCAAATCAATATTTGAAGATAGGAACGACAACATAAAATTCACTCCGGTGAATAAAACCTTGCACGAAGGTTTCACCGACAACACATTGAAAATTTGCTGCTTCACGGATCATCAAATATTTGATCGTTTTCACAAATATAATCTTAAATCTGAAAAGGCAAGATCAGGGAAAATTGCACTGTCTATGAAGGAGATCAAGCAATTTCAGATTGGTGATTACATTGTCCATATAGATCATGGAGTCGGTCGTTTTGGTGGGCTGATCCGTTCAGATGTGAATGGCAAAATGCAGGAATTGATCAAATTGACATATCTGAACAACGATACCATCTTTGTGTCCATCCATTCACTCCACAAAATATCGAAATACAGAGGTAAAGAAGGTGAACCTCCACGTGTAAATAAACTGGGTTCAGGTGCATGGGATAAAATGAAGGAGAAAACCAAATCCCGTGTAAAGGATATTGCCCGCGATCTTATACTCCTCTACTCGAAACGAAGACAAGAAAAAGGGTTCAGTTTCTCGCCCGATTCTTTTTTGCAACATGAGCTGGAAGCTTCATTTATCTATGAAGATACGCCCGATCAAGAAAAAGCGACCAACGATATCAAGCATGATATGGAAAACGACAAGCCCATGGATAGGCTTATATGTGGAGATGTGGGCTTTGGAAAAACAGAAGTAGCAATTCGGGCAGCTTTCAAAGCTGTGACAGATAACAAGCAGGTAGCAGTTTTGGTGCCGACAACTGTTCTGGCAGCGCAACATTTTCATACATTCCGTGAACGACTGAAGGATTTTCCATGCCGGATAGATTATATAAGCCGTGCTCGCAAAGTAAGTGATATTAAACAAATTCTAGCCGACACAAAAGATGGTAAGATAAATATCTTGATCGGGACACACCGTATTGTGAGCAAAGACGTTCAATTTAAAGATTTAGGGTTACTTATTATAGACGAAGAACAAAAATTTGGGGTTGCCGTAAAAGAAAAATTGAAACAATTTCGTACCAATGTAGATACATTGACAATGACCGCTACTCCAATACCTCGGACATTGCAATTTTCGTTGATGGGAGCACGTGACCTCTCATCCATTACCACTCCTCCACCCAATAGATACCCTATTCAAACAGAATTGCATACATTTGATGTAGAAATTATCAGAGAAGCTATCAACTTCGAAATGAGTCGAAACGGTCAGGTTTTCATAATCAATAACCGGATCAGCAACATATATGATCTACAAAACACTATCAGTAAAGCTGTCCCCGATGCCCGTATTGCAGTAGGCCACGGACAGATTGAACCACAAAAACTGGAAACAATAATTACAGATTTTGTAAACTACGAATATGATGTTCTCATTGCCACGTCTATTATTGAGTCTGGCATTGACATCCCAAATGCAAATACAATTATCATCAACAACGCCCAAAATTTCGGTTTAAGTGATCTGCATCAGTTGAGAGGTCGTGTCGGACGCAGCAACAAAAAAGCATTTTGTTATTTATTATCTCCTCCACTCCATACACTCACACCTGAAGGACGCCGAAAGTTGCAAGCAATAGAGAATTTTTCAGAACTTGGCAGTGGTATCCATATTGCGATGCAAGATCTTGATATCAGAGGTGCAGGAAATATGCTTGGAGCTGAACAAAGTGGATTTATTGCAGATCTGGGATACGAAACATACCAAAAAATATTGACGGAAGCCGTTAATGAACTAAAAAATGAAGAATTTGCAGATTTGTATAGAGACACTGTGGACGAAAAAAATAAACTTTCTGGAAATGATTTTGTGACAGATGTAACCATTGAAAGTGACCTGGAACTTCTATTCCCGGCAAGTTATATCCCTAACGATTCGGAACGCATCACGATCTATCGTGAACTGGACAATATAGAAAACGAATCTGATTTAGCCCAATTCAAAATACGATTAGAAGACCGCTTCGGAAAAATACCTCAAGAAAGCCTTGATTTGATTCGTGTAGTTAACCTGCGACGCACTGCAAAATCACTAGGTTTGGAAAAGGTTGTGCTTAAAAATGGAGCTATGAACCTATTTTTAGTTTCCAATATTGAATCACCTTACTATCAATCTGCAGCTTTCGATAAGTTACTCACTTACATTCAGAAACATCCTCGCATTTGTGAATTAAAAGAAAAGAATAATAAACGGTCTATCACCATAAAAAATATTCCGAATGTGGAAACAGCATGTTATATTCTAGGAGAGATCATGAATATAGACAATACCGAATATTAATTATAGTGTTATATATTAATATAATACACAACATTACTTAACATCAAATATAAAATTAATCATCTACTTATATATCTAATAAACAGAAATATAATTACTCTAGCATATATATAACACTATAATAACTGTATATAATAGAATAAAAAAGAGCCTGTCCGTTTAGGACAGGCTCTTACATTTTATATCCAAATTGATTCAATTAGTAACGTGCACTAACTACATCCCAATCAATTATTTTCCATAATTCAGTCAAATGGTCAGCTCTTCTATTTTGGTAGTCCAAATAGTAAGCATGTTCCCAAACATCAAATCCTAAAAGAGGAGTATATCCCTTAGTTACAGGATTTCCGGCATTAGCTTCTTTTGTAATATACAATTTACCAGATGCATCTTTTGACAACCATACCCAACCCGAACCGAAAACAGCTGTACCTTGAGTATTAAATTCTTTCTTGAAGTTTTCAAAACTACCCCATTCTGCTTTAATAGCTTCAGCCAATTTTCCTTTTGGTTCACCGCCACCTTTCGGACTAAAAGATAAGAAATAAATATTGTGATTTAGAATCTGACCGGCATTGTTAAAAAATGCACCGTCACTTTCTTTCACAATTGTTTCCAAATCTGAATTTTCAAATTTGCTTCCGGGAAGCAAATTATTCAAATTGTTGATATAAGTCTGCAAATGTTTACCATAATGGAATTCAATGGTTTGTTTGCTGATAACTGGTTCTAAGGCATCTGTTGCGTATGGCAACACTGGTAATTCAAATTTCATAACTTTATTATTTTTAGTATTATTACTATTGTTTGATAGATTTTGCGCATTCATTGTCAATCCCAATAAAGATAGACATGCACATATAATGATTTTTCTCATATAACAATTGTTTTAAACTGATCTAAACTTTGGTATATAAACGTTACAAACGTAAATATTGTTTTCCTGAAAACATCAAAATGCAAATAAATAATATCTAAGTGTCATTGATAAGGCAGATGCATACAGAAATAATATAACTCATTCTAAATATTAAGAGTTATTATTTCGTATATTAACACAAAAATGATTTAAATTTGCGGACTTATAATATATTCATAAATCAAAAAATGATAAATCGCGTTCTTATTCGTATTCGGGTAGTACAAATTCTTTATTCAGCCCACCTGACTAATAACAAGGATCTAAAAAAAATAGAATCAGATTTTAGCTTTAGCCTTCAAAAATCATATGATCTGTATTTCTATCTTCTTTGTTTATTAATAGAACTGACAGACAGTTACTCAAAAAAGACAGAACAACGTAAGTCGAAACTCTTGCCTACACAAGAAGATATAAATCCAAATACCCGATTGTCAGACAATAAGTTTATAGAACAACTACGCAACAATACAGCTCTCGACAAGTTTCTATCAGAAAGACCTCTATCGTGGGATGCACACGAAACCTTTGTCAAAAAGTTGTTGGAAACGATTCTACAGTCCGAAATCTATGCAGAATATATTGAAAGTTCTGATCTTAGCTATGAGGCTGACCGTGAGTTCTGGAAAAGGATATTTAAAAAATTCATCGAAAACAATGAGGAACTGGAAGATCTGCTGGAAGAAGAAAGTCTTTATTGGAATGACGATGTGGAAATAGTAGAATCATTTGTATTAAAAACCATCAAACGTTTTGAAGAAAACGCAGGCAAAGAGCAAGAACTTTTGCCCAAATTTAAAGATGATGAAGACTACGAGTTTGCAATAAAACTGCTACGTGAATCGCTCCTGAATGCTTCTGAATATAATGAATATGTTTCCAAATATGCAAAAAACTGGGAATCGGAACGAATTGCTTTAATGGATCAGATCATCATGCAGATCTCTATTGCCGAGATACTCAACTTTCCCAATATTCCAATCAGTGTTACCCTCAATGAATACATCAATATAGCTAAATCATATAGCACAAACAAAAGTGCTCAATTTATAAATGGGATATTGGATGCTATCATTAGTGATTTGAAAAAAGATAATATAATAGTTAAGAAATAAGAAAAATTTACGGTATAGTTTTTGCAATCAATAAAAAAATGATGTAATTAACATGAAATATCGTATATTTGCGATAATGGTCGAAACAGTAATAGTATAATAAGTAAATTTATGATTTTAAGCGTAATTTTAGCAGTAGGAGGAATGGGTATAGAATCTCTCTTGATGATGGTAGCATTGATTGCTATTATGTATTTTTTCATGATCCGCCCACAACAAAAGAAACAAAAAGAAATACAAAAAGCAAGAGAAGCTCTAAAAGTCGGTGACAGAGTAGTAACAGCAGGTGGAATACATGGAAAAATTAAAGAAGTGAAAGAAACCATATTTATCGTTGAAATTGCCGAAAATGTGAGAATCAAGATAGAGAAGACTTCAGTGCATCCTGGTGGCACACAACCAGAAGAAAATCCTGCTCCCGAGATTGCAAAGTAAGTTGCAGATAAAACAACAATAAAAGTTCTGCATAATAAAAACTGTAAACTTTTATTGTTACTTTTATATGAAATATTGAAAGCAATGGGCAAAAAAGGAGAAAATATATCAAAAAAAGTCAGAATAGATTTATCCGGTATAACATGGAGAAAGATTCTGACTTTTTCTTTTTTCATTCTGCTCGCTACAATATTTTGGTTGATGCAGGTATATCGGCAACCGTTTGAAACGACTCTCTCCATCCCAATAAAATATACAAATATTCCCGATGATATTGTCTTCGATCAGGATTTGCCTCAAGTAACGACAATGCGTATCAAAGATGACGGTGCCGCACTTTTCAGATATTTCTTCACTAAACGGAATGATACATTGACTGTTAATGTCAAAAAATTTCTGGAAACAAACAAAAATACTGTAATTCAGGGGGCAACACTCGAAGCTTTATTGAGAAACAAGCTTTTCACATCTTCTGAAATAAAGAATTATTCTCCGGTGAAAATCTCGCTTGAGCACTCGTCACTTATGAGTAAAAAAGTTCCAATTATTTTTGACGGACAAATAGTTATAGATCCCGGTTATCTGCTGAATGGAGATATTATGCTCAAACCTGACTCTGCAACGGTCTATGGTTCTCAGGAATCTCTGAATACCATCACATATGCTTATACAAGTAATGACACTATAAAAAATTTAAAATCAGAAATAAATTTACCTGTGAATCTTAAGATTCCTGCAAAAGTTAAACTCGTACCTAATAGAACAAATCTATATATTCCGATAGATAAACTTACTGAAAAAATTGTAATTGTGCCTATTTCATGCATTAATATGCCTAAAGATATGGAGGTTAAATTATTTCCATCCACAGTGCAAGTTTCTTTTGCTGTCGGTTTAACTCAGTATAAAGACATAACAGAAAATAATTTTTCTATCGAATTGGATTATAACGATCTGAAGAATATAAAATCGATGATTACTCCGATTAGGCTCACTGCCAGTCCAGCTGTAGGGCATATACACAACATCACACTGACCCCGTCAGAAATTGAATTTGTGTTTGAAAAAAAACAATAATAAGGACTTTATTACACTCAACAACGATTATAAAAAAGCACTGACAGAATGATAAAAATAGGCATAACAGGAGGTATAGGAAGTGGAAAGTCGACCGTGAGTGAGATTTTCAGACTTATGAGCATTCCTGTTTACAATGCCGACATAGAAAGTAAAAAATTGACGAATAGCTCTCAAACGATCAGAGATAAATTGATTTCGCTTTTTGGCAAAGAACTATATAATAATGGAAATCTAGATAAAAAAATGTTGGCTTCACTCATTTTCACAAATGAAGAAAATTTGAAGCAGGTCAATAATATTATCCATCCCGAAGTCGAGAAAGATTTTATCAGATGGGCTAATAGCAAGGCAGAGCATTCAATTGTAGCGCATGAAGCCGCAATTCTATTTGAAGCAGGTGAAGATCAGCTCATGGATAAAGTGATCACGGTCTATACGCCGTTAGAAATGAGAATAGCCAGAGTCTCAAAACGTGATAACACTTCGCGTGAAATGGTACAAGAGCGTATCAATAATCAAATGAGCGAAGAAGAAAAAATTGCCAGATCTGACTATGTAGTCTATAACGATGAACAGCATTCTCTCATAGAGCAGGTAAACAATATTCTGACCGATATAAATAATGACTGAATAGGATATGCCTAAAGAACTGTATAAAAATATATTTATAGCCAATAAAAAATGGGTTGAACGCATGCAGGAAAGTAATCCGATGTTTTTCAAAGATTTGGCAAAAGAACAAAACCCTGACTATCTCTACATCGGATGTTCCGATAGTCGCGTACACGCAAACGAAATTATGGGATTGGCTCCCGGACAAGTTTTTGTGCACCGGAATATCGCCAATATGGTCATCCACACCGATCTCAATGTTCAATCGGTGATACACTATGCCGTAGAATTTTTGAAAGTAAAATATATCATTGTGTGCGGACATTACAATTGTGGAGGAGTTAAAGCTGCTATGGAAGCGAGGGATATGGGTATTCTCAATCCTTGGTTAAGGAACATTCGCGATGTCTATCGCTCACACGAGGAAGAATTGAATGCCATTGAAGATATGGAAAAACGATACAATAGGTTAGTAGAACTGAACATATATGAACAATGCATCAATGTCATAAAAACTGCAGAAGTGCAAAAAGCATATCTGGAAAATGGACATCCAAAGGTCGTAGGCTGGGTTTATGACTTGAACAAAGGTTATATTCACGATCTGGAAATTGATTTCGAAAAAGAATTGAACAATACCCGTAAGATTTATGATTTATCTCAATCAGAGAAATAATAAACAATGCTTTATTAGCCAAATAGAATGAAGAACAGTATCATAACAATAATTATATTATCAACTGCTATTGTTTTTAGTAGTTGCAAGCCTAAACTTGAAAAAGACAAAATTATATTTGTTTCAATAGAACCTCAAAAATTTTTCTTGGACAATATAGTAAAAGACAACTTCTCGGTGAAGACAATCATTCCGGATGGATCTAATCCCGAGAGCTATGATCCTACGCCAGCACAAATGGTAGATTTAGGAAAAAGTGCACTCTACTTCAAAGTTGTTTTTATAAGTTTTGAGAATGCTTGGATTCCAAATGTCCAGAAAAATAATCCAAAACTTAGAATTGTAAACAGTTCAGCTCGGATCACACCTATTAATGCTGATGATCACGATCATGAAGGGCCTGATCCACACATCTGGAGTTCTCCAAAAACAGCTCTGCAGATGGCACAAAATATGTATGATGAAGTTGTGAATATAGATTCGGCAAACAAATCTGTTTATGAAGCTAATTTCAAGCAATTGTCTCAGCTCATATACAATACAGATAGTATCATCAAAGGCTACCTAGAAAAAGCACCATCACGTTCATTCATCATCTACCATCCTGCACTTTCTTATTTTTCTAAAGAATATGAACTATGCCAATACAGCATTGAGCATAATGGAAAGCAACCAACACCCTCCGAAATAAGAAATCTAATAGAATTAGCAAAAGCAGAAAATATCAAAGTTGTTTTCATTCAAGCCGAATATGATGAAAAAAATGCCGAAACCATTGCCAATGAAATAGGTGCAAAGGTTGTTCCTCTAAATTTATTATCATACAATTGGAACGAAGAAATGATTAAAATAGCCAAAGCTTTGGCAGGTGAATATGAATGAGATATTGCAAATAAAAGATCTCAGTGTAGGTTATGCTAATAAGCCCAATATTCTGAAGAGCATAAATCTCACTGTATACGAAAATGATTTTTTGGGTATTATAGGTCCTAATGGTGGAGGAAAAACTACTCTACTCAAGACAATTCTCAATCTTATAAAACCATGTGGTGGACAAATAATCTTTTATAAAAACGGCCAAAATGTCAAAGATTTAAATATCGGATATTTGCCCCAAATAAATAAAATAGATAAAAACTTCCCCATCTCTGTTTTTGAAGTAGTGCAATCCGGATTGAAAACAAAACGCCTTTTTAACAGATATTCCATAGAACAAAAAAGTAAAGTTCACAAGATCATAGAAGATATGGGTCTGACAGATTTATCAAACAGACCAATTGGTGAATTATCCGGTGGACAGTTACAAAGAGCTTTGCTCGGGCGTGCCATTGTTGATGATCCCGACTTATTAATTCTTGACGAACCAAGTTCGTATGTGGATAAACGTTTTGAAACCAACTTCTACAATTCGCTGCAAAAAATAAATGAAACAACAGCCATCATTCTGGTATCACATGACATAGGAACAATCATTCCACTCATCAAAAATATAGCTTGTGTCAATGAAGGGCTACATTATCATCAGGGAAGTGATATCAGTTCGGAATGGATAGAAAAAACATATAGCGGCTGCCCTATAGAGTTGGTCACGCATGGCGATTTTCCACATCGTGTACTTGATAAACATAACAATTGTGACTGTTGTAATGAGCAAAACTAAACAAAAATAACCCTCTAGTGTTAAATATATATAATAATCGAATCAATCAAAAAATTAATCAAACATTGAAAACTATGAAACTGCGTGGAGTTATATTTATGACTATTTTTTCATTCATATTGTCGGGATGTGGAAGTGTTCCAATCACAGGCAGAAAACAAATGTTACTGGTTTCGGATCAGGAAGTGTTGACCTTAAGCTTGCAAGAATATAGTGAATTTATAAAAACAGCACCTAAATCAACAGATAAGACAAACACAGCCATTGTAGTGAAAGTGGGTCGCAACATAGCCAATGCCGTCGAAACGTATTTGAAAGAAAACGGTTATGCGGATGAAATTTCAAACTATTCATGGGAATTTAATCTCGTACAAAGCACTGATGTGAATGCTTTTTGCATGCCTGGAGGTAAAATTGTTGTGTATGAAGGTATATTACCCTATACTCAAACAGAGGCCGGATTAGCTGTAGTACTCGGTCATGAAGTAGCACACGCTGTTGCAAAACATGCCAATGAACGCATGAGCCAACAAGTAGCATCGCAATATGGAAGTGCAGCTCTTGGTGTTGCTCTTAGCGGATCCTCTTCAGCAGTTCAAACAATTGCATCCACAGTTTATGGTCTTGGAGCCGAATATGGAGTAATGCTCCCCTACTCACGTAAACAAGAGCTCGAAGCCGATAAATTAGGGCTTATTTTTATGGCTATGGCCGGATATGATCCATCCGTAGCTTCAAGTTTCTGGCAAAGAATGTCTCAAAACTCAACAGCGGTTCCTGAATTTATGAGTACCCATCCATCTGACCAAACACGCATCACCGCCATTCAAAAAGATTTAAACGAAGCTCTAAAATATTATAAAGGAACATCATCCACTAAAAATAATTCATCTGCAGGAAGCAAGACTTCTGATCAATGGAAATTCTGAAAAAACAGAAAGAATACAAAAAGCAAAAGCCGGAAGTTTTATTAGCTTCCGGCTTTTGCTTTTTAGTTTTGACACTAAAGTAATACTTTATAAGTCCCAATCATCATTGTTATATTTTTCGAGAGTATTGGTTTCCATTGCATGAATGGTCAATTTATAGAACTGACTCTGTGTACTATATTTTCCTTCTTTCTGAATTGAAATTGCATATGCCTTCCTTTCCATTTCCAAAGCTTTGCTTTTCTGGCCTTTCATATACAAAAAGTGTGCATATGTATCCATATAATAGTGATTGTCAGGATCTAATTCCAAGGCAATGCGGCAATATTTAAGAAAGTCATCTACGTAGTTGAAATTCTTATTTCGGTATGCTCTCCAAGCTAGATTGTTGAACATGATAGCATACATTCCATGATAAAAATCACTTATTTCATATATATCGGCAAATTCTGAACCGACACCTCCGATCAAATTAACAGGGTCAGTTTCATACATCTTCTTAGCTCTCTCATTGGCAACACTGATTGCTGAATGGGACGGATCTGTTGAACTAAAATCTATATCTTTAGACAATACATCAAAATAACTCTTTATGTATGCCATATCTTTTTCCGAAATAACCTCTTTCTTGCTCACGAGATATGTGAGATAAAGATAATCTGAATAGTCGGGCAATAATGCTAATGCTTCTTTAATAGCTGAAAAAGAGACCTTTTCTCTCGACAAAAGACTAAGAAAGAATATATTCAATGTATTTATTTTCTTACTATCATCATAAATGGACATATTAGTTAACAATACTGGGCTTATTGGCAATATTTGATTCCTATTTTTCAATAGATATTTTTGAGCTTCAGACAATACTTCCAATTTTGCAGTATCCAGATTCAATCCAATATTTTGTTGAAATAGCAGGATGATATTACTGAAAACAATTGAATCGGGAGCATATTTATTATATTCCTTTATGTATTTGTTCAGATATTTTTGTGAAGTCAGATATTCTGCACTGTCAATCGTTGCATATAGGTCAACCAAATATAGATTATTAAGTAAATACTGCCGCAGAAAGTCACCCTCATCTGCTGTCTTCACTTTATCTATTTTCTCTCCTAATTTCTTATTGAAACTCTTAATACATATTGATAATGTATCAGTATATGAATCTTCATTATAACCTCTTAGTGAAAATTCTGAAATGCTGTCAGCATACAAAGTTTCAAGTTGAGGAGTCATTACTTTCAGGCTTTTTGAAGAATCATTTTCCTCTTTTAGGTTAACAAAAACATAAAATGAGTTATTAATATCTGATGAAATTGAATTTTTAAAATCCGTAGAGTCCATATCAACGTTTACATAAACGCGTAACAATTTATCATTCATTTTAGCATCTATCGCCGCTTTTTTCAGATTATCATAAACAATAAGATCAGCAACGTCTGTTTTTGAATAATAACCATCACTATAGGAATTCTTTTTGATCTCAAAATTTGACTTCACAGCTTTCAGATTTTGACCAGCGGGTTCATTGTCAAACAAATCTTTCGTTACAGGTCCAACATAATAGAGGGCACCAGCCAAATCATCTTTTCCTATAGTTCCCATTTTCAATTGATTTGGTAAATTGGGAGTCTGCACTAAGAAAGGCTTTTCTTTTTGATCAACCAGCCCAATATTGGGATAAATCGTAATTTTATTTATATTTTCATCAGCAACATAAAAACAAGTTGCTCTGCTATCACTATTATCTTTTATCTGAATCCGCAGCGAATCTTTACTATTCCACTCAATCATAGACTCAGCAGCTAATTCTTTCAATAAAGGTATAGTATCGCTATTTTTGAAAAACTCAAAAGACAAATCAGATAGCATACTAAATTGATCTGAATAAGTTATTTTCAAGTGCCGTTCGGGAATATTATCGACTTTTTCTCCGTATAGATAAACAGGATCAAAGTGCAACAACGCAGTATCTTTATTCATCGTATAGTCAGCTTTAAATAAGATTGTGTAGCCAGACGATTTTGCATAAATGAACATATTATTTGACGAATCCAGAATGATTTTTGCTTCATTTCCGAAAGAACCATTCACTCTCCCAATTTTATACACACCTCTCGGATAATCCGGATTGAGTGTCTGGGCTGATATTCCCATCATCAGCAACAGACCTATAATAGACAAAAATAATCTCATATGTTGAATTGTTTGTTTTTAATTTTAAGAATAAAGTTTGTATAGAACACTCACCTACTCAAAGTCAGAGTATTCCTAGTTTCATCAGTTCCAGTTCAATTTTTTTACTGTATACTTTCTCTTTATTTCCTTTTTCATCCTCTTGTTCTATAGCCTGTTCTTGCATTTTGATAGCTTCTTGTTTTCGATTGAGACGATAGAGCAGATGCGCTTTTGTATCGCTAAAGGCAGCACGTTTTTCTATATCCATTGCCTTGTTCACCCACAATAAAGCATCCTCGTAGCTATTGACAAGGCTATCGGTATAAACTTTCCATGCAAGATTATTCAGAAAATATGGATACGTGCTCACAAATTCTTTAGATCCATTCACAGAATCAGGTAAAATCTCATCGAAATATTTCTTTAGAAATGCAACTTTTACATCGAGAGAATCGGTCACCAAGCCCTGTTCTCCACCTTCCAGATAAATGCTCAAAAGTATATCTTTGCGATTGGGTATCTGCGCCATAGCATTTTCAATTATCTGAGAATTTATATTCACATCCTGAAATGCAGAGCGTGTTCTCATTTCTGCATAATTCTTTGTTTTTTCATTTTCATTGGAGTTTTTAAGCAAATAGACCAATGCTTCAGGTAATTTATCAATTTGTATTTTATAATTATAGTTCATTGATAAATAATCCCTTACATACTGAGATATTTCTTTATCCTCAGGTAAATCCTTAATGCAATCGAATGCAAAAATCAGAGCATCCATGTTTTCAGACAAATTACCATCTGAAATATATGATTCTGTAGCATTGACATAATATTGTTCATACTGATAAACAGCTAGTACTGTATTTGTGTTTCGTAGATATGCTTTGACATCTTCTATTTTAGCATCTTTTTCGGTTGCAAGCTTGCGTAAACGATCATTTTCCTGAAGCATATATTTCCTATATTGAGACAAAAAACCATCCTTCAGTTCGAGTTCGGTATACACTTTGTCAGGGTTTTTCTCTTTATATTGAACCTTTCCGTCAGGACTAACAATCAGAATCTGAGGTGTATTCTCCACCTTCAATTGTTTCAATTTTTTAAAATCTCTAGACGAATAAGATTGCACTATATAATATGAATTGATTCCATACGGATGATAGTTATTGCTCTCATACCCTCCGGCAATCGACTTCATATCAAGATTTGTGTTATAATAAATCCTGATCAGTTTATGTTTTTCTTTAGCTAGATTGAGAAGTTCATCTAAAGTCTTGCTTTCTGTCAAAAATAAATCATCTTTTGTTTCACTAATATATTTATCTTCAGCCGAACTGAAATAGTCCGACTCATCCCTGTCGGTTGTATCAATTTCTGCTAATGAAATCACTTCAGTGGTATCTATAGCTGCATTCATGTCAAGAGAATCGGTCAGGATGTAGGAGTCTGATTCTGAATATGGAAGTTCAACGGCTGTCGAATCCACTTCTCCAAATGCATCATCTTCACTTTTGGTTAAATATTCAATATAATCTTTATCTTCAAATGACACATATTTCGAAGAATCAGCATTTAGTTTACTAAAAGCTTTTTTTGTAGGTTCACGTTGAGGAGAAAATTTATACGAATTGCAATAATAGAAAATATAAAGATCATCAACAAATATCTCATTTTGGGTTATACCATATCGCCAGTCATAAATCTTCATTTTATATTTATTATCATTCTTTATGTAGAAATTTATTTCCGAAACATCATTAGCGATCGTATAATCAGCTTTTACCAGACTATAATTACTAAATATAATTGCCGATAACCGATCTCGTTTCGAGATTTTAATTTCATAGGCTTGTTGTGGCTTTTTGACTTCACCAATGTTCCAATCCAAAGTCTGCCAATTGCTTGTTTCCCCATCATTAAACAATCTCACTTGTGTGTTCATCTCCGGATCATAAAACCGCAGTAGTAATGAATCTGATTCTGCTTTCTTCACAAAAGTTTCCAATTTGAATGAAACAGGATATTGGAGTTTAATTTTTTTGTCGGTGAAGGTTACTTTACCAGAAAAATTACCGACATCGGAAAAGAAGTAAAGTTTTCCTGCCGATATGTATGCTATATTTTCTTGCGAATCAGAATTATATTGGACACTCATTTTATAGATTCCATCAGCCGGATTTTGAGAAAATAAAATCGAATGTGTGCAGATAAAAGATGATATCAGTAATAAAAGTTTGTATTTCATATAAAAGTCAAATTGATTTTAAAGGACAAATATATTCATTATATTTTGTATAAAAGCGATAGATAAAAAAAGGATCACCTGTATGTTGCAAGGCAATCCTTTTGGTAAATATGTTTGTAGTCAATTTTGTATAAATTAAATACCTAAATCGTGGCAGATTTGCTCGATCTTAACTTCAGCAGCAGAATCAACAACATTATAGTCAGATCTGGAAGCCAATTTACTATGCACCTCTATATAAAATTTAATCTTAGGTTCTGTTCCCGATGGACGGATAGATACTTTAGTTCCATCTTCAGTAAAATATTGCAATACATTTGATGTTGTCGGCATCTCAAGCGTGTAAGTTTCGTTCAGATTCAAATCCTGAGCTTTAAGAGTCGCAAAATCTTTGATAAGATTCACCTTCGATCCGGCAATTTCCTTCTGAGGATTGTTACGGAAGTTTTTCATCATATTTTCAATTTCCTCTGCTCCTGTACGACCTTTACGCACAACTGAAATTCCTTTTTCTTTCGAAAATCCGTATTCTACATAAATATCCTGAAGCATCTGATAAAGCGTACGTCCATTGTCTTTACACCATGCAGCCATTTCTCCGAACAATGCAGCAGCAGAAACGGAATCCTTGTCTCGCAGAAAATCTTCTGCCAAAAATCCATAACTTTCTTCTCCTCCACCAATATATTTACGAGTACCTTCCAATTCACGAATCACAGCTGCAATCCATTTAAAACCTGTGTAACATTCAAACATTTCTACTCCATTCTTTTCTGAAATAGTTTGAGTAAGTGTACTGGTTACAATTGTACGAACTGTATATTCTTTTCCGGTGAGTTTTCCTAATTCTTTCCAACGAGTTACTATATAATAGATTAACATTATCATAGTCTGATTTCCGTTGAGCAAAATCAAATCACCCTTATCGTCACGGATTCCTGCACCAAAACGATCCGCGTCCGGATCTGTAGCAAATACGAGATCAGCATTGACTTCTTCTCCCTTTTTCAGAGCCATGGCCATCGCGGTCGGTTCTTCAGGATTGGGAAATTCTACAGTTGGAAAATTTCCATCGTGCACATATTGTTCCGGCACACCGATTACATGTGCAAATCCATAAGCATTAAGTGCGCGAGGTATAATCGTAGAACCAGTTCCATGCAATGGTGTGTACACAATTTTGATGTCGGGGTTCCGATTGATAGCATCCGGTGATAACAAGACAGTTCTTACTGCTTCTATAAACTTATCGTCCATCGCATCATCTATTAATTCGATCAATGCCGGATTAGATGTGAATTTAATGTCTTCGACAGAAGATATACGGTTCACTTCACCAATTATATTCTTGTCATGAGGTGGAACCACCTGTGCTCCATCGTCCCAATAAGCCTTATAACCCGTATATTCTTTGGGATTGTGTGAAGCGGTGAGCATAACACCACTTTGGCAACCTAACTGACGGATAGCATAAGAAATTTCGGGAGTTGGTCTCAGTTCTCTGAACTTATAGACTTTGATGCCATTTGCAGAAAATACATCTGCTACAATTTGTGCAAATTCCTGACTATTATTACGGCAATCAAATCCGATAACAACCGATATTTGTTTCAAAGCAGCAAATTCTTTCAATAAATAATTAGACAAACCCTGTGTAGCGCTACCTATTGTATATTTATTCACACGATTGGTGCCGACTCCCATAATGCCACGCAATCCACCTGTTCCAAATTCTAAATCTTTATAAAATGCGTCTATCAACTCGGCTTTATCTTCGCTGTCAAGCATCCGTTTCACTTCTTTCTTTGTGTCTTCGTCATATTTACCAGACAACCAAACATTAGCACGACCTGTAACTTGAGCTAATAACTCGTTATTTTCCATGTGAATATAGTTTATTAGTTTATTTTATTGAAAAACAAATATAAGCTTTAGTTGCTTAAACAGAAAATTTAAATATATGTTTTTCGTCAAAATTCGGTTAACACTCTAAAATAAATACCCCCAATAATACTACCTTAAGCATGATAAAATATTTATTTTCAATATTCTCTATAATTCGATAAAAATTTATTTTTATAACACAATATTAAGTAATATCTTAGCAAATGTTATAATTATATAAAATCACAAAACATGAAGAATTTAAAACAATTGTTCTTATTATTACAACTGATTCTAATGCCTACAAATCTAATATGGGGGCAAACATGGACTGGCAGTGGTGACACCCCTGAGGATCCATATAAAATTATTTCTAAAGAACAATTGGTTGAACTTGCAGATAGTGTAAATACAGGTATCACATACAATGGAAAGTATTTTATTTTAACATCAGATGTCGATCTTTCTGCATATGGTACGAATTATGATAACGGCAAAGGTTGGAAGCCTATCGGATATTACAATTCTTCAAATGAAAAAGGAATTTTTCAGGGTAACCTCGATGGAAACGGACATAGAATAACAGGCCTCATTATCAACCGTAATAACGAAAACTATATCGGCCTATTCGGATTCGCTGATGGAATAATTAAAAATCTTGGCTTGGAAGTTATATCAATTGGTGGAAAAGAAAATATTGGAGGACTCATAGGATGTAGTAATAGTACGATAGAGAATTGTTATGTTTCCGGAGGGATAATCAATGGTATAGATACTGTTGGTGGCTTAGTAGGCAAAAATTTGAACGGTAACATTGTAAACTGCTATACATCTTGTATAGTTAATGGAACAAGTTATATAGGTGGCTTCGCAGGATACTCATCTGCAACAATCAAAAACTCATACGCATGCGGTTCTGTCATGGGTTCGAATTATGTAGGCAGTTTAATTGGATATTCAAATGGCATCATAACAAATTGTTACAGCTCTGATCTAAATGCAAATAGTAGTATTGGCTATAATCAGGGAGTTGGAATACCAACAGCTCTTAGCAATATAACTATTGCAATACATGGTTTGGAATACATGCCGAATCTTATAATTGATGACGGAATAAATCAATGGAATGATGGTGGTAGACAAAACGTAAACAACAACGATTCTGTGTATTATCTACCTGCACCCAAACCTTTCATAAAAACCGATAGTCTTGTTATTTACAAACTTTCTTTTAATGCTAATGGAGGTATACTAGCTGAAAATACAAAAGATGTATTTGGGGTGTCTGGAGAAAAAACTATTATCCCAAAGATTAATGATCCGAT
>JBKECE010000038.1:0-9250 GCA_047974325.1 Dysgonomonas sp.
TATGGCAAGACTGTTCGGCTCTATCTTGTTCAGTTGATTGATAACAGTATGGCTTTCCCAGAGTTCTTTATTGTCTTTATAAGAACCCAATGATTTGCTCATTTCCCAATTGTTTGGGAATGGACGAATGTCAACGCCTCCGCTCATGGAACCGCAAGCACCATATACATCCTGATGATTGATTGCCAACCATAAAGCGCCATGCCCGCCCATACTCAATCCGGCAATTGCTCTGCCTTTAGGCGTTTGTATGGTCTTATAGTTCCGATCGATGAATCCCACTAATTCTTTACTCACATAAGTATCATATTGCAATTTCGGATCAACCGGACTATCCCAATACCAAGCATTTTTGCCATCAGGGCAAACAATAATCATTCCCAATCGGGTAGCTTCTTTTGGCAATTCAGGCTTCAAGGCAATCCAACTGCCGAAGTTTCCACTGTAACCGTGCAAAAGATAAAGAACAGGATATTTTTTCTCCGATTTTTTGTCATAACCTCCGGGCAAGATCACAACATTCTTCACATCGATATTCATTTTGTCGCTATGTACAATAACTGTGTCCACAGTCTGACCATTCATTTGCAGAACAAAGCAAAACAAGAGAAAGAAAGAAAATTTTAAAGCTTTCATACGCATCATTTAATTTATAATAACAATTTATTTTTTCCCAAAAGCGCTTTTTGCCCATCGTGGAACCATCACAGACCCGATAAACAGGTAATTATAATAAGTGAGCAATCGCCAGATCAATACAATAACAGGAATTAGTCCTTGTAAAGGTATGAATTCTGATAAATAACCTTTAAAAATAAATTCGGTGAATCCGCTTCCTCCGGGTGTTGGACTCACAACCATCAATATCCACATCACAAATTGCCGTGCAAATATCAGCAAATTGTCCGCCACAGGAAAAAATGCCAGAAAAATAGCATTCACCACCAAATAACGAGACGACCACGACAACACGGTAGCAACAATAAGAGGAAACCAATAGTTGAATCTCTTTCCTTTTATCTCCCGAGAACTTACAATAATGTCGTCTCCCACTTTTATTGCTGCATTACGCCAACGTCGCAAAAACGGTAAATGAAAAATCTTCACCAATAGCCATCTAATTGCCTGCGGTTTGAAAAACAATCCGACAATCAGTCCTATACAAATACATAATTTAATGAGATAAGCAATCGTAAAAAGTCCCATAACTCCGGTTTCCAGCACCGTCGTTTCCATAAAAAGCGTATCCATCGGAATAAACAACAATAAAAAAGGAAAAGTGACCACAAAAAACATTTCATCGAGTAGCATGGTCACAAAAACGATGGTTGTGCTTTTGCCAACCGAAACATCCTCTTTCGCCAGAAACAAAACAGCCATACTTGAACCACCGACCGTCGAAGGTGTGATAGCAGACCCAAATTCTGCCAGAAGCGTGACTTTCAGGCATTGTTTCCAAGTCAATAATTTATCGGTCAAATATCTGTAGCGAATGATGAAACCGAGATCACGTCCTATCATCAATAACAATGCAATGAAAAACCAAAACACCATTGTCCATGAAAAAGAAACCTCTTTGAGACTTTCTATATTGTCCGCAGCGTTTTCACCGAGAAAATCTTGGCAAAACATATATATTATAACGCCAAAACCGATGATCGTCGGAAGAACTATCTTCCATTTGCTAAATGAACGTGAAGATTCTTTTTCCATACAAAAAGTTTATATTAAAAAAGGAAAAAATTGAATAAAACTTTATTACTTTTTTCAATCATTATCTTTTAATAAAAATATAATATATGTTTATTATTATAGCTTTATAGAATTCAATACATAATTATACACTTAATATATAATTTTTTACTAAAAAATTAATAAATATAATTACAGTTAAATAATATTTAATATTATAGTTTTACATAATACTATATTTAATTGATTATTATCTAATTACAATTAAACAAAACAATATTATTTTTTCATCATCAACTGATTAGTCCCCAATTATAACGATTGCCAGTTAATTTTTTCAATTGTTTTTTCAAAATCTGATTGTTCGGATGTTCCAAATCGGGATCCGCATCCAGCACTTTCATTGCCATTTCACGGGCAAAAGATAAGATCTCACCATCACGTACAATATCTGCTATTTTCAGATTGAACGGAACGCCACTCTGTTGAGTTCCTTCCAGATCACCGGGGCCTCTGAGCTTGAGATCAGCCTCAGCAATCTCGAATCCATCGTTACTTTCCACCATTATATCTATCCGTTTCTTCGTTTCTGCCGACAATTCATAGGGTGTGATCAAAATACAAAACGACTGATCCGCACCACGCCCGACTCTACCACGAAGCTGATGCAATTGGGACAATCCGAACCGCTGCGCACTTTCTATCACCATCACCGATGCATTAGGCACATTGACACCAACTTCTATTACTGTTGTGGCAACCATGATTTGTGCTTCGTTGTTCACAAATTGTTGCATAGCTCCATCTTTTTCGGACGGTTTCATCTTCCCGTGCATCTTACAAACTATATAATCGGGGAAAACTTCTTTTATATGCTCAAAGCCTTCTTCCAGATTGCGGAGATCCAGAGTCTCGCTTTCTTCAATGAGCGGATACACAATATAAATCTGACGACCTTCTTTCAACTGCTTGCGCATGGACTCATATAAAGCTCCACGTTTTTTATCATATTGATGAATCGTTTGTATCGGTTTCCGTCCCGGAGGAAGTTCGTCTATCACCGAAACATCAAGATCACCGTAAACCGTCATCGCCAAAGTGCGGGGAATAGGTGTGGCCGTCATCACAAGAATATGCGGAGGAATGGTATTTTTATTCCACAACTTGGCTCGTTGAGCAACTCCAAAACGATGTTGCTCATCAACAACGACAAAACCCAGATTTGCAAACTGAACAGTATCTTCTATTAAGGCATGCGTACCAATCAATATTTTTATTTCTCCGGTCATCAAACCGGAATGAATATGCACTCTCTTTGATTTTTTTGTAGATCCGGTCAGCAATTCGACCTCTACATTTATTCCGAACAGAAGTTCTGATATAGTGTGAAAATGTTGTGTCGCCAATATTTCAGTCGGAGCCATGAGACAAGCCTGAAAGCCGTTATCTACAGCGATGAGCATCAACATCAGAGCAACTAAAGTTTTTCCACTGCCAACATCCCCTTGCAGAAGACGATTCATCTGACGGCCTGTGGCCATGTCGTGACGAATTTCGCGGATAATTCGCTTTTGTGCATTAGTGAGATCAAAAGGTAGATTTTTGTAAAAAAATTCGTTGAAATAATCTCCAACCTGAGAAAATATATGCCCTTTCAACGCTTCGCTCCTATTTTTTACATATTTCAAAATATTGAGTTGGATATAAAACAGTTCTTCAAACTTGAGCCGGAACTGCGCCTGCCTCAAAATTGCAGGATTTTCAGGGAAGTGAATGTTCCGCAAAGCTGTCTTCAGGTCTATAACATTTGCCTCTCTTATAAGATAATCAGGTAAAGTTTCGGTTAAATGAGCCGAAACAGAAGAAAAAGCCGATGCCACTATTTTCTGGATTGCCTTTGAATTAAGAAAATGATTCTTCATTTTCTCCGTTGTATTGTAATATCCCATCAATCCAACTAAACTATGTTTTTCGTCGATGAAAGGATCAATATCCGGATGGGCTATATTAAATTTGTTTCCGAAAACCGTGGGTTTACCAAAAACGATGTATTGCGCATTGATTCTGTATTTCTCCTGAATAAATTTAACACCTTGAAACCAAACCAGATCAATGAATCCGGTTTCATCGGTAAAATGGGCAATCAGGCGTTTCTGCCGACCTGTTCCAAAAGTTTCAAAGGCGGTTATTCTCCCTTTGAGTTGGATATAGGGCATATTCCCATCAATCTCATGCACATAGTAAATACGGCTGCGATCAATATATTTATAAGGAAAATAATACAACAAATCTTCAACCGAAAAGATATCGAGCTCTTTATTTAAGATCTCTGCCTTTTTCGGCCCCACTCCTGCTAGGTATTTTATATCTGTCTGAGAAATGCCAGCCATAATTTTGTCAAATCTGAACGGTAACAAATTTACAAAATAATAGCTAATCTGAAAATGTTATTCTTTATAGTAGATCCGTTTTACGCGCGATGAAACAGAGGTCAGTATTTCATACGGAATTGTGCCGATAGATTCAGCTAATTGAATCAATGAAGGGTTTTCTCCGAAAATAGTGACAATATCTCCCTCTTTAACGGAAATACCGGTAACATCAAGCATACACAGATCCATGCAAACATTTCCGACAAGTGGCGCGAGATAGCCATTTATCAGAAATTTGCCGATTCCATTACCAAAACGACGATCCAAGCCATCGGCATATCCAATGCGAATAGTTGCAATGCGGGCATCATGTTCCAGAACTCCTTTTCGGCCGTATCCAACGGTTTCTCCCGCCTGAATCTCTTTGATCTGAAGAACGGTTGTACGCAATGTTGCTACATTTTGCAAACCGCTCAGTCCGCTTGCACTCACACCATACAAGCCAATGCCTAGCCTCACCATATCCATCTGCTCATTAGGAAATCGTTCGATTCCTGCTGAATTGAGAATATGTTTCATAATAGGATATTTCAGGCCAGATTCCAATTCACCTGCGATATGTTTGAATGTTTTTATTTGTTCAGTTGTAAAATCATCGAAAGCCCAACTTTCGCTTGCTGCAAGATGTGAGAAACACGATTTTATCGATAAATAGTTCTGACTCCTAACTCTGTCCAACAGTGCAGGTATATCCTTTTTAGTGAAACCCAAACGGTGCATTCCCGTATCAATTTTGATATGAATAGGATAATTGCGCACACCTTTATTAGAAGCCTCCTTAATGAACGAATCCAAGATTCTGAAATTATAAACTTCGGGCTCCAACCCATAATTGGATAGATTTTCAAAACCTTTAACCTCCGAATTTAAAACAATGATCGGAATTTTAATTCCACCTTTGCGCAAATCTATGCCTTCATCGGCAATTGCGACAGCTAAATAATCGCATTTATGAAATTGTAGTGTTTTTGCAACTTCCACATCTCCCGATCCATAAGCATTAGCCTTGACCATGCAAACCATTTTAGTATCCTTATTGAGCTTTGAACGATAGAAATTGTAGTTGTGCACAATGGCATCGAGGTTTATCTCTAAAACTGTTTCATGTGATTTTATTTCCAGCAGTTCATTGATTCGTTCAAAGCCAAAATCCCGGGCTCCTTTCAGAAGCACCAGATCATCCGCAAAGCGTGACCACAGACCCGATGCGATGAAATCGTCAGTTGTTTCAAAAAAAGTACTGTTCAATGCCTCAAAAATACTCCTGTTCTGCCCTATCTCCTTCCCTATTCCGATGAAATAGTCTATTTTCTTTTGTTTCAGCAGATCATAAACCCGATGATATAGTGAGCCGGATTGTATTCTTGATTGCAAAATATCCGATAGAATGACTGTTTTCTTCAATGAGCTCACAGCTGATCGTTGTTGCAGAAAATCCAACGCAATGCCCAATGAGTTGAGATCAGAATTGTATGTATCGTTGATAATTATCGTATTATTTTTGCCTGACCTCACATCTAGCCTCATCGCCACCGGCTCCAATTTAGACAAAGCCGTTGTCACATCTTCACTGGATACATGAAGATAAAGCGCCACAGCCAAAGCTGTTGTCGCATTTTCGATGGAGGCATCATCCGTGAATGGAATGGTCACTTTAAATTCTAACTCCAGAAAAATGTAGCTTATCTCAGTCGAAAAATCTTTTTTGTCAATCTTTTTTATCTGAATCGGGCTGTTGCCGGACATATTCTTAGACCATGTCATTTTTTTCTGTGACAACCCTGCTATTTCCATGCATTCATCAATGAGTTTATTATCACCCTCACAGATGATGACATCACAATTGATAAAAAGTTCAAGTTTCTCAAGACATTTTTGCTTCAGGGTATCAAAATTTTCCTGATGAGCGTCACCTATATTAGTCAATACTCCGATAGTGGGAGCAATAATTGGTTCCAATCGATCCATTTCACCGGGCTTAGATATTCCGGCTTCAAAAATTCCAACCTGCGATTCCTCATTCAGTTGCCAAACAGACAATGGAACACCTATTTGAGAATTATAGCTGCGGGGCGACCGTGTAACATTATACGTATTGCGTAAAAGTTGATAAAGCCACTCTTTAACCACTGTTTTTCCGTTGCTTCCGGTAATAGCGATGACTGGAATATCAAATTTTTTTCGATGGAATGTTGCTATTTTCTGTAATGCTACAAGTGAATCTTTTACGAGAAAAAAATTAGCACCCTCCAGTTTTTCCCATCCTGCATTCATTTGCTGAACCACAAAGTTACGGACATTACTTTGATACAAATCTTCTATAAACTTGTGCCCATCGTTATTTTCCGTTTTTAACGCAAAGAACAATGATTGTTCCGCATAAAATATATTCCGACTATCCGTTAACAGGTAGGAGATAACTCCTTCTTGCGGTTTTTGAGTATGTGTTCCTAAAATTTTTGCTATTTCTGAGACTCTATAGCTCATGTCATTCAAAATTTATATTGATAGTTTACTCTCTACGAGATTATATTCTTTAGAACAATCAATGTACGGATATTTATCCTGAAAAGTATGCAGCTTTAACAAAGTTTGCTTTAAAAAATGTTGATGCTCTTTAGAGTGTTCATTAAAGGGTCTATGCTCAATCGCCCTTGCTATTTTTGTCCACTCATCCATGATCTGTATTGTATGCGTTTCAAAAAAAGCAGCAGAAAACTTCTCCCAGATATATTTCAGCGCCAAGCTGTTCGGGTGAACCATATCTTCACTATAGAAGCGATAGTCACGCAGATCGTCGAGCAACAACTCATAAGATGGGAAATAGTATATTCCATCGAGCGATTGTTGTAGCTTGTCGATAGACAGAAGTAAGATCGATTTACTCAACTGGTTTTCATGTGCTCCGTCACTCCAATGTCTTATCGGGCTGACGGTGAACACCACCTTGAGCCGGGGATTTTTTTCGCGAAGTAAACCTATAACGCGAATCCATTCGCGGCTAATTTCGTCAACATTGAGTCGCTTTCGGGTAAAATCTCCCGCAGGCAACTTGTGACAATTGGACACAATGTTATTCGTTTTATTATGAATATAAACATAAGCCGAACCGAATGTGATGAACAAAACATCGTATGAACTGATATTTTTCCTCAGATTCTGCAAAGAATTGTTCATCTTATCCAGACAGGAAGCTGTGTTCGCATCCGAAAAACTACTGTGAAAAAGAAAGCTATGATATGCACCCTGACTAGAAAAAATATCTTCTTGCCCTATTGTCCGGTCTGAAAAAGAAAAGTTCAAAGCCTGACATATTGATGCCGAATTGTAGAGAACACCAAAAGGATTCAGATTCACATCAAATTTATTTTGTTGGAGGCAAGATCCTATGTTTTCTGTGAAGCATGAGCCAAACAACAACAATCTTGTTTGATGAGCTATCGAGAATGACGATTTTGAAATAAATATTTCGGTTCTGAAATCCATCTTATATTGATAAAAGCAGAACAAAGGTAAGAAAGAAGATTCTGAAAACAGAGCATGAAGAGCATAAAAAAAGAAGAGGTTGTCATCCCGACAACCTATCTTTATTATAACCTTAAATCTAATACTATGAAAAACACAGTACAAAAATATAGTGTTCCTTTCTATTACGCAAATTGATAATGGGTAAATTTGACACGTTTAAGTATAATTAAGTCTTAACAATTGAATATACTCAAGACCCTTTACTTTTCTATTTTTTTCTTAATATTATTCAAAAGTTCGTCAGAAACAGGAGGTTCAAACTTTCGGGCAAAAATAGCTTGTGATTGCATCATCGAGTCTTCGTCTGTCAAATCCAGATTGGCAGGAAAATTTCCATTCCTGTTTTCCCACACAATGTAGCGTAGCGGATCATTCACAACATTGTCTTTGAACGGGGAATTCATTATCAGTGTCTGAAAAAATATTTCTTCACCACAGAAAGAATTATTGAAACGATCCAGATATTGTGGATTTTGCAATATATATTTCTCTACATAATCGACACAATTGCGACTGAGAGACCAATAGGTAGAACCTCCATAGAGAGCAGGAAAACCTTCATAAAATTTCCTTTTGATTCGGAATGTTTTTTGAAACTCAAGCAATGTCCGTATCCAGAATTTACCCCATGCGGACTTTCTGTTGAAGTGATCGCAATAGTTATGATATTCTAAACGCTCAAGTCCACCATGCTCCCATTTGTCATAAGGCATCTTGTTATATTCAAGAAATTCTTTCCCTTCGTTTTTCTGAAAAAAAGAGTCAATATCTTTCAGCCTTTTAATCGGATAGTCCTGTCCTGTGATTAAATGAAAATATTGATTCGATGGGTCTTTATATGCCTCATTCAATAGTTGAAGAATCGCATATAAATGGTTGCTGCCTCCCCAATATACATTAAAATGTCTGACAATAAAGTCTACATTCTCTCTTTCCGACAAAAGATCGAATTCCTGCGACGTGAAAGTACATTTCTTATCTATATGTATATAACATCTGAACGATGCGTCAAACGCATCAATCAAACCTGCAAGCTGGTCAAAATTCTTATATGCCGTAATCAATATTGCGTGCTGCATATATATCAATTTTCTTTGTGTCTATAATATTGATGCCAAGCATCATTTCCCATCAAAAGATAGTCTTTTTCCAACATTTGCTTCAACACCGGATTGGAATTCACGCCAAGAGTCGATGTCACGAGCGTAGCGTCTGGTATAACAATCCACATTGGCGGTGTTTTTTTCAAATATTCATTTGTTTCAACATAAACTAGACTGTCTGTCCTTGTCCAGATTTCCTGCGCCGTATAAAACTTAAATGGAGGCAGAATTCCTGTTTCAAGATACCAATTAGAAGCAAGATTATACCCAAATACACTATTTTTTTCTTTTCAATGAATTATTTTTTTTACAATTTATTTATAGAACGGATAATAAGAATAGACAACATTATTCTTCGTTTGCCTTTATATGTAAACATAACCCGATGCTTTATATGCATAATACAAACTCATGCTAATCAGAAAAAAACTCATCGCCCATTTAATAGATTTGCAGCATTGTTTGTTTTGCAATGTGTAAACAAACAATATTATA
>JBKECE010000074.1:0-2223 GCA_047974325.1 Dysgonomonas sp.
GCTATAGCTATCAATATCAGAATTTTGGCCAAACGTCAAACAAAGGAGTAGAATTCACGTTGAACACAGTATTGGCTGATCGCAAAGACTTCAAATTGAACTTTAACTTTAACATATCATACAACCAAAATAGGATTGACAAACTGGCAACAGAAAATCCTTGGCAGAGCAGCAACTGGTCTGGCAGTACAATCTCCAAATATGAAGATTTTCGTGTAGAAAAAGGTGGACGTTTAGGTGAAATCTGGGTTTATAAAACCGACGGTTATTTCACGGCCTATGACCCTATAAACAATCCTAACGGAGAATTAGTATTAAACGGCACCACATGGAAATTGAAAGATGGAGTTGTTAATAAAAGTGCTACAATAACCGGAGGAAACTATTATCCGGGTGCATTGAAAGTTCAATGTGATGAAAACGGAGACCCTATCAAACAAAAACTTGGAAACACTGTAGCCCCTGTTGCAGGAGGATTCGGCTTGAATGGTAACGTTGGCAACTTCGATTTTAACATATTTTGCAACTATTCTATTGGAAATAAAATCATTAACGGTAGCAAGCTAGCCCTATCCTTTTATCAGGGATCAGCCAGAGGCTATAACCTGAATAGTGATTTTGTTCTAAGCAATCGCTATACATGGATCGATCCTGCAACAGGATTAAACCTTGGTCGTCCATCTAATGATGTAATAAGTTACTATGGAGGAGCAGACGCGTTGATATATCGCCTGAATGAAATTAATGCAGGAGCTAATATGTACAATCCAGCAGGCGTTTCTACAATGCAGCTAACAGACTATGCTGTAGAAAATGCATCGTTCCTACGACTTAACACATTGACGGTAGGGTATACTTTCCCTAAAGCATGGATAAAGAAAGCCTTCATTTCGAATGTAAGAATCTATGCAACAGGCTACAATCTGCTATGCATCACCGACTATTCCGGTCCTGATCCGGAAGTAGACACCAGCACTAAAAGAAATGCCATGACCCCGGGTATTGATTATGCATCATATCCAAAAAGTCGTTCGTTTGTAGCAGGTATAAATGTTTCATTCTAATCTAAAAAATCATGAGAAATTTAATAAAAACAATAATATTATCTGCCGGTATATTCAGCTTTTCAGCTTGTTCTGATTTTCTGGATCAAACCTCTCCGTCGGAACAAACACATCCCGTTGTTTTCGAATCAGTGTATTATGCTGAATTGGCGGTTAACAAATTATATGGAGAGATGACGCGTGATCAAACTTATTCACAGTATATTCCCATCATATGGGGAACAAACACAGACTGTGAACTAATCGATGGATTAGGAAATGATGCGACAAATACATCCAATGAACGAGGAAACATGAATTATAACGCCAATCCGGGATGGGCCAACATTGCTAGTCTTTGGAATTATATGTATGGTATTATAGAAAATGCAAACCTTGCGATCGAAGGGGTGGATAACAGCACCTTAGCCAAGACTGAAGGAACAGATGGAAGAGCAATGCAACGATTTAAAGCAGAAGCATTAACCATCCGTGCCATGGTTTATTTCGATTTGATTCGCTTCTTTGGCGATATCCCAATGAAAATGGAATCGTCAAAACCAGACCTGAGCAATGCATACTTGGAGAAAACAGACCGGGATGTTATTATGGAACATCTAATAACAGATCTGGAAGCTGCAATAGAGGTTCTGCCATGGGCATATGAAAGTTCTAATTACACAACAGAGCGTGTAACCAAAGGATATGCACATGCCCTATTAGCCAATATTGCATTAACTCGTGGAGGATGGGCTATTCGAGAAAAAGCAAAAGACGGATATATAACTGCAACGGAAAACAGCGACCCTACCTACCCCACTCAGCGTTGCGATGATGCCACCCGCAAGGCTATGTACGAACTGGCTTTAACGCATTTATCGCCTATTATTACAGGCAACACCCACGATATAAACCCTTCGGTAGAAAACCATTGGTATTTGATAAATCAAAGCAAATTGGATCAAACTTATCGTGAAAATATATTTGAGATCCCAATGGGACTCGGTGTTAGTAGCGAACTTGGTTATACTATTGGCGTACGAATCAACGGGGCAAGTGCTCAATATGGAGATAAAGGAAATTCCTCCGGAAAGCAAAAAATGACAGCACCTTTCTTCTGGTCTTTCAAACCAAATGATTTGCGGCGGGATATTACCTGTGCTCAACTTCAGCTGAAAGA
>JBKECE010000008.1:0-5662 GCA_047974325.1 Dysgonomonas sp.
CTCGTAAGTTTGATTTTCTCCATCTGCGAGAACTAAAGCTGATGACCAATTATTTCGATTTGTTCCAATATTTTTAAAAGTAATTTTTTCGCAGACAAGATGAAAACCTGTCGCAAGATTGGCTTTTTTTGAGGCAAACAGAATTCCACAATCTAAACGACCATCCGTGACACCCGTACCATATGTTTCGATTAATGGAAAATCAGAGACGTCAGCTCGCATGACTGTTGTTACGTCTGCTCCAGTGCCAATAATCGTAATTTTTTTCCCTGCCATTCCAACCCCAGTCAGTTCACTTTCCACATAAGTGCCTGCATCGACGTTTATGGTAAATTCAGTATCCGTAGTATTGTTACTAATGACTGTCCATGCTGCTGTTATGTTCGCATAGGTTTTACCGGCTCCAACTTCATACGTTTGTGCAAAAACGGCGGTTGAAATACTCATCGTCATAAAAAACGAAGTTAAAACAAATGTAATCTTTCTCATGATGTTAAAATTTAAAAATTAGTTATACAAAAATAGATTTATTAAATCCATAGAAGGATTAAGTTTTATGCAGATAGGGGGTAGCTTTTATTCAATTATTCAAATTAATGTAACAATAGCGTTATTCGGATACTACAGTTCCGTAGGTAATGTTTTTTCTTTTCCACCTATCCGTAAAATATTTTAATCGGAGTAAAAAATCCGTGTAATCTTTTCTTTCATTGCTTGTCCAGCCTACTTCTGAAATTGCCGCGATACGTGGAAATACCTGATAATTCAACTTTTTCGGCTCATCAATCCATTCCGTCCACAGTTGGCATCCTACGCCTAAGATTTTGTATTCAAATTCCTTGGGCATCCCTTCGGGTATCGGACTGAAACTATAGGCTTTCTCTAACGAAATTGATTCATAATCATAATCCAAATAAGTAAATTTGCGATAGGAGTTTACAATGTCGTATCCATCTTTCGCAGCCTGAATCGCTTTTTGCTGGTTACCTTGCCAGAAATGTACGATTACGTTGTCAGCCAGTCTTTGATTCGAGTTTCCGGAAGATACATCGTTGTCTTTATGCTCACTTCCCTGTCCTAAAATTTCATTCCAGCCCATCATCCTTTTACCTTTACTTTGAATGTATTTTGACATTTGGTTTGTAAAATAAACTTGAAAATCTTTGTAGGATGCCAATTGGTTTTTATCTTTCCATTCGTTTATCGCCTTGTTGACTTTCCACTGATTGTATCGCACTTCATCACCACCAATATGAATAATGTCTGTTTGGAAAAGGGTGAATACTTCGTCAAGCACATCTTGCAAAAAGTGGATAACTCTCTGATCTGCGACGTTAAAAACAGCCAAATGAGCTCCAAACTTGATCGGAACTTCGATTTTTTCATCCGAAGATCCTAAAAAGGGATACGAAGCAATGGCGGCGCTGGCGTGTCCCGGCATTTCTATCTCCGGTATGATTCGGATGTGTCTTTTTTTTGCATACTGCAAGATACGTTTGATATCTGCTTGTGTATAAAATCCCGAATGTGGACTCCCTTTCGTTTTTTCGCTTTTTCGATCTCCCATTTGAGTATCTTTCCGTATAGAACCTATCTCAGTCAGTTTTGGATATTTTTTTATTTCGATTCGCCAGCCTTCGTTATCGGTCAGATGCCAGTGAATTTTGTTCATCTTCAACGCCGCCATTTCATCCAAAAGCCGATACACTTCTTTTTCACCTTGAAAGTGCCGTGCTTCGTCCAACATAAAGGCTCGCCAGGAGAAAGCAGGAGAATCACTAATTACTTGTGATTCAATTACCTTCGATTCTCTTGATGCATAAAATAGTTGTAACAGGGATTGTACCCCGTAAAATACGCCTGCATTGTCATGACCTATAATTGTTATCTTCTTCTTATCAACGATTAATTTATAGCCTTCATTTTTTTTTACGATTTCGGGAGCGACAGACATAAGTATATCTGCTGTTCTTGATTTACGGACGTTACGAACTTCTATCCCCTGACTATCTTGAATTTCCGATTTAAAATAGTCCGATTCAGACTGACAATCGGATGTATAAAGCGTAATCCGTTTCGGAATTTTAAAAGCTCTCTGTTCCGTATATTCCACAGACACCGGTTTGGGTATAATGACGTCTCGTCGGTTTTGGGAATTCGATACCGAAGGGAATAGATACAGGCTTATAATCAGTACTATGGATAATGGGAAAAATCTCATTTTTCAAGATATTTGTAAAAAGGTTATTTTTGAAAAATTATACTTTCAGAAAAATATTTTTTTGGTACAAGAAGTATAGGAATAGCCAACAGACGGTAATATAACCTATTCTTGTAATTAACTCCCCTATGTTAGTCGGAGATAAATTGGCTACGCCTTCCAAGAAAAAGTTGGATATCTGCTTGAAGCCTATTATCCGCTGGGCAACGTATATGGTTATGGAATTTAATCCAACCACCCGAAGAAAGAAAGCCCAACGAGAGTAGCCTTTGACATCAATGATGTAGTAAAAAAGAGCGAACATGAACAACGAATAACTTGCCGCAACACAGACAAACGAACTTGTCCAGAGCTTCTTGTTAATCGGAAAAACCGTGTTCCACACCAATCCTATTACCAAAAACACGACAGCCGCTAACAGCATGTATAGTGCTTTTTTATTGTCGGATACGATTTCTTTTGATGTTTTTACGAAGACGCCGGTAAACATTCCCAGCAGAGCCGTGGCGATAGCCGGAAGGGTACTTAATATCCCTTCGGGATCGAAAAAATTGTCTTCATACAACCTACCGGGCAATATCGCTCTATCAACGACCCCAACGAGATTGTCTTCATACGAATACGGTGTTGTAGAATCCGGTACGAGCCACAACAGCAACCAATATCCAAGAAGAATTAGGAATGAGATCGTAATATTTACGTTCAGCTTAAAATTGGTAAAAAACAAAGCGGCAAACATCCACGCTATCCCAATTCTTCCTAAAACACTCGTGTAACGCATATTTTCGAAATCAAGTTTGAGAATACCATTGCAAACAAAGCCCAGTAAAACCAGGACAATACCCCGTTTGATAATTTTGTATTGTATTTCTTTATTCGATTTTCCCATCGACCGTTGTTTCTCCAACGAGTACGGAAACGAAATTCCGGCGATAAAAAGAAATAGCGGAAATATGGTGTCGTGGTGGGCGAAACCGTTCCAACTCACGTGATGCATTTGCTTGGCTAAAAAACCCATGGCGTTTGACTCCGGCGCAAACTTGGTTATAGCGACCATCAACGGTGCCAACCCCATAATGAACAACATGTCAAAACCCCTGAGCGCGTCTAACGAAAAAAGCCGGGTATTGTTGGTATCTTTTTTAGGTGCCGCCATTTTTGATTGATTGTATTGTTGCTCGGATTTTTGTCTTCTTTCTAAAACACTCAACTAATTATTCAGTAAAATTTTGTGATTACTTGTGGTTTTATTACCATTGATGGAGACGATATAGCATCCGGATTTAAGCTCCTTTGAACGAATAATAGTCTCACTTCCGGTTAAATTACCTGTTTTGAGTAACTGTCCCTGCATACTAATAACGGCATACTGACCTTTGGAATGAAACAAGTCTTCTTTTTGAGACTTGATAAGAATAGTTTCTTTTTTCGCAGAGACAACAAAATCGTTCTTTTCTACAAGATTACTTGTCGCGGTGTTATTCGCAACATTTATTTTGAAGAAATACAAGGACTCGCCATCAATATTGTACTTGAATTCTTTATCTGAACCGATGGTAAACGAACTTTGCACACCTTCTTTTGGTAAATCTTTGTGCCATTTCATCACTTCGACCGAACCTTGAGGTTGCCATCCGGTTAGATTGAAGTCTAAATTCGAAAAATTGTTGGTCGTTTTGTTTAGTAACCAGACCGACAAGGTATTGTCTTTCACAAACGCGGCTGTAGGCATGGAAGACATTGGCTGAGAGATTTCGACGTAATTGCCCAGATTCGCTTTGTTGACCACTTGCTTAATTATCTCGTATTTCCCTGACGTCACGTAATGATTTGTATAAGCCCAAATCATGGAATGTGGCTTTCCTACTCCCGGTCCATAAAATAACCAAGTGTCAATTCCTGTAAATCCGGCACGCATATATTCCCAAAAAACAGTAGAGTTCATGATTTCATCGTGAAGTTCGACACCAACCCACTCGTGCAATTCCGTATTCCAGGCTTCCTTATTCAGCGCATGTGATTTTGTGGCGAATTCTTCAATAGAACCCGTGCTATTCGTGTTGTGAACAGCGGCGATCTCAAAAGCAAGATGCTCTCCATTTGACTGATTCACAGAATTTAACCAATCAATACCTCCCTGAATATTCCAAGTTGATGGCACTATGAACCCCGGAAGTTCTACTCCCGAATTAAGAAGTGGCGGAAGATGATCATAGATGTATTTTGTTATCTCGGGCGTGATAACTCTTTGCTCATTTGATAAATCCAAATATCGGATATTAAATCCTTTAAGATGCATGAAATTTAAATAATCTGCGAAATAGCGAGTTAAAGCCGGATAATCGAAATATCCCATAACCCAATTCGGGACAACAGTTCCGTCTTGCATCGTTTTGGTTCCATTTTGCTCCCATTGGAGTATCCAAGCCGGATAAGGCGACCATGGAACATTATCGGTATGCCCCCACGTTAATTTTTTCTCATTGGAGCTATATGCTTCATGCAACGGACGCGGACTTGCAAAGAAGTTGATGGATGGGTTCGCCTTTCTCATGGCGGTCATTACTTCTAAGATTTCGATATAAGCCGAATCCTTTATCACACCTATTTCTCTTTCATATGCGCAATTTATGTCTACCCGGACAAAATCGGATTTCAATTCCCCCACAGCAGCCTGTGCCAACTGATCTTTAATACCGCTCCGCCAGTACCACAAACGCTCGGCATCTACGCCAAGTCTGATCTGTTGTTTTTTATTGACCGAAACTTCCACTGTCGGTTTCTGATCGCTCTCTACGAATGTTCCATAAATCTTCACTTCATCGATGTACCACAAAGAAGTGGATGTGTTTAATCCGCGAGCGCTTAGCCATACCGTGATTAAGTCTCCATTTTGAGAAGTGGACGAAGATAAGGGGGGAGAATATTTAAAACTGCTGTAATCTGCCGTAAAAGGTATTCTATCCGTTATCTCGGTAGGGATAGCGCCACCAGTCGCCGTTCCCACCACAAAATTGTAAGCGCCACCTACGACACTGTGTTTTTGAGTAGCTAAAACGGAATCTATTTTTACATTGTACAAAAATCTCGGTTGAATATCAAAACGCACATAGGTTTGTGAAAAATTGGGATTGTTATTCTTGATTCCGGCTTGCCACGCCGCGGTTGCTCCCTCGTTCACATACACAGGGGAATACAATCCCGTACCTCCTGCCAACGCGTCATTTGCCGTGAAAGCGGTATAGTTTTTTACATCGGGAGACATCGTATTGTTAAACCCGTACGTTATTACAAAATTTTCGTCAGCATATAATGGAGTGATACATAATAAAGTCAATATCAAAGAATAGAGTGTTTTCATGTTGTTTTAGAATAAATTAGTGTACTAATAGTTTTTTATTTATAATCGTCTTTGGATCTTTTTTTATTGAGTTAAAATAC
>JBKECE010000098.1:0-24721 GCA_047974325.1 Dysgonomonas sp.
CAATTCCGATACAGAAGTCTTAGTCATAATTCATCAGGAATAATGATATTATCTCAGATAATTTCTGAGCCGAATCTCTATTTGCTTTGCCATCTTGTTTCCCAGAATCTTTGTCACCGCCTGTCTTGTCCGTTTGAGTGCAGGACGAAAAACATTTCTCCAGATAACACTCGTACCTCGCCTTCGTTCCCTGTCTGTGAGCCAGCTTCCAGACATTCTATGAATGGTCGCAGTCTGATCTGTTACCCTAAATTCATCATTGCTTATTTTCTTCGGATAAAAGACATCCCGTTCGTAAATATGCACATCATCAATAGACTGATCCCGATTGTCCAACGTGAAGCCTTTTTCGTGTAGTATCTTACTCAGCAAGGTCACGTTTGTCATAGTGTCAATATTTCCGTGATTGTCAACAAAATCGGTGTTCTCATAATAGTCCAGAATTGTTCTCACAATTTCAGAACTTTTTTCTGTGCCTATAATAGCTGTTCCGATCATTGTTCTGTTCTCAAAGCCCACAAACGTATCATTGCCCAAATAATCGTCTAACAGCTTCAAAGCTTCGACATCAGTATCCATATAAATGCCACCATACTCATACAAAGCTTTCATTCTCACATAATCACTCACAAAAGCAAATTTGTTCTTTCCAAAAGCTTGCTTCACATAATCAACACTGTTGATATCAAACACATTTTCATTCCAAAACATTATTTCATAATCAGGCATAATTTTCGTCCACGATTCAATGCAATGCTTTTCCGATTCGGGAATGGGTTTAGGTCCAAACCAACAATAATGTATGATTTTAGGTATTGACATATTTATTTTCAAAATATTTATTGGTACTGAAAAGGAGTATTGTTGACCATGTTGTATAGAGGTTTATTCCACTGATGACAACAAGTAGCAATATGAACACAACTCCCAGATAATTCTTTTTGCCGATACAATTACTGAAAACAAACCATAAAAATAGTGCAATCGGTATAACTCCATTGTCCAGTATTGACCCGAACAAACCACCACCGCCAAATCCTTTCGGGATGCCCGAAAGCACCCGATATAAGAACCCTGAAACATAATCGATTCCATTCCCTATCCAAAAATTAGGATCGGCAGGATTCAGCAATTTAAAGCATATGATGATGGGAACAATTCGTATCGAACCACTCGGATCTGCTTTTATGATCGTATTTTCGTCCAAACTCAATGTTGCCAGAAAAATCCGTTCCGTTCTCTCAAAAGTTTCTCCACCCAGCAAAGTCATGCCCAGACTGGCAATGGCAGCAATCAGAATAAAAGGAATAAGTTTTTTGAAGCTCAAAAATTTTAATAAAACCAATGCAATGAAAATGAAAGCACTGCTGCTTCCCATTGTCAGCATCGGATATGCAAATGAAAGCCATACCCACCTGTCTTCCTTAAAGTTTTCTTTGAAACTATATATTTGTCCGGAGAGAGTTTCCTTCATAGAAATATAACAGAACATGAAAAGAGCGATCAATCGGGCAGATTGCGACGGTTCCAAAGCAAGAGAATTCACGCTCAACAGATTTTCGTGTCTATAAGCTATTCCATTTATTATAGGCAAATGCAGCAAACGACATCCCTGCTGTATTATCAACATTGCACAATAGGCATATAATAGGAATCTGATCAGATTCAGATAATTCTCTATGGTAAAAGTACCCTCATTCAGCAACCGCATGTAAGCCAAAAACGTGGTGCAAAACAATATTGTATAACAAACAGTAGACCATCGGAAAGATTCGGGATGCAAACGGGCACAAAGGATATATGCCAATAGGAATATGATGATCTGTGTATCAAACTTATACAAACGCGGATATCTGATTATAACAATAGGACTGAGACACATAATGCTAACCAAAAGGTAGTTTATACTACCTTTTATGAAAGGCAAAAGGGCAGTAGCCATTGCCACCACAATCAAACAAATAAGATTATTGACAGTCAAAAAACTTCGCATTATAATATTGCTTTATATGCATCCACCAAAGTAGCAGCAATCGCATTGAGTGAGAATTTCTCACGCACAGATTCACTCAGTCCCGGTTGAAAAGTTTTTTTGTCATCCAGAAAATCTTTTACGGCACAGCCAATTTCATCGACATTATACGGATCAATTACCATCGCCTTATCTCCATAATATTCCTGTGGTCCACCTAACCGCGTCACCACAATGTTGCAACCAAAAGCTGCAGCTTCCAATGCCACAATGCCTACACCTTCGGTGATACTGGGCAATGCAAACACCTTCGCTCTGGAATACAGGTCTGTTATTTCTTCATCAGAGAGATAGCCTCTATATTCTATCATGCTCTTGCCTTCTATCCACTTCCCGAAAGTATTTTTTTCTTCCTCATTCCGTAGTTTACCACCCAAAATCAAACGAAAGCGGTATTTTTCGGCAGCATCTATCAGCCGTTTTACGTTTTTACGTCCATCGCACAACAGACTGATATGCAGACAGAAATTATCTTTTTCAGGCATGTTATCAGGAGGTGTGACTCCGTATGAAAGAGGTACAATCCGACATTGAGACCGCTGCAATCCAAACCCTTCAATCATATAATTTTCTTCAAATCCTGAACGAGCCAAAAACATCTTTATATGATGTTTTACAGACCGTAATTCATAAAAAGGGTTGGTGAGACGGAATTTTTGTGATCCCCAATGAGAATATAACTTTAGCATACGCACACTATAATTGGGATCAAGGATCGGAGACACAACAATACGAGGATTCACTTTATGTACCACTTTTATAAATCCAGCCATATATTGGCTGAAATTGAAGAAATGAATGATATCAAAACCTTTCCAATCATTCTTTTGCCACATATCTATCAGCACAACTTCGTGCCCCAGCATTTCCAATCCCTTTTTCCATGTGAGAGCCTGACTGACAATGCCATTGGTTGGAGCAAAAACCGAATATGAAAGTATAAACGCAATTCTCATCAGAACTTAATAAATAGATATAATCTTATTTCCAAATTGTGAGGTTCATCCCCTCGAACGAAGTGTTTTCTCAAAAATCTCTGCCAATTGGGTTGCTTGCGATTCGGGCGAATAACAAGCAGCAAATGTTTCTGCAATACCTTGCAAATTGTCCGGTTTATGGTTCAACACCTCAACAATACGATCTGAAAGTCGTTTGTGATCGGTTGCAGGTTCATAATAAAAAAGCAAGCCTTTCGTAGTCTCATAAAGAGCTGTTTCTTTGCTGCAAATGACAGGAATCCCGTACATAGCTGCTTCAACAGGTGTATATCCAAATCCTTCCATCAAAGATGGGGACACAAACAGAGCAGCATCACGATAGAGCATCTTCATTTGCTGTTCATCATATTTTTCTTCAATCAAGACAATTCTGTCTTGTAGATCATGCTCTGTTATAAAAGGCATCACAACATCGTCCCAATAAGGCAATTTCCGTGCTTTTATCAATAGCTTATGCGGGATTGTATCTTTTAGTTCATTCAAAGCCTTCACCAAAGTCATCAGATTCTTGTATGGCTCCAAAGAATTGACATTCAGTATATATGGATAGTTACGGGTTTTGGGTTCTTTATCACTATACGGCAACACTGCAATGCTGTTGTATATCACATGAACAGGAGTTCTTAAAGAGACAATCGTCTTGTAAATAGAATCTTTCGCATAGTTGGATATTGTGACAATTGCTGTCATGTGTTTCAATATCCGATTCATAAAAATACGGTGAATCCAACCTTTCACCAATTGTCTGCTTTTCAATATATAAGTTTGAGTGTCGTGCAGAACTCCAATCTGTGGAACATGCGATGTAGTCAAAGCTCCGGCATATAGATATGGACTAAAAAATATATCTGCATTATTCTCAGTAATTAAACTATTGATCTTACCTCCATTGACATATCTCCTCAGATAGAAAAAATATTTCGTAAGACTTCTGCAATGTTCATGAAAAAGTATCTGTTCAAAGAATGGACATTCCGATTTTATTCTTTCCTGATTGTCTTCCGTCACCAACAATGATACATCAACATTTTTCAGCGAGTACATTCCTTTAAGTAGGCGAAAGGCATATAAAACAACTCCTGCTGTGCTTTGGGACGAAATATATGTCAAATCTATCAAAACTTTCATTGCCAATTACTTTTTCATCCACACTCGAATCAAAACATCTTTCAGAATGACGGGAATCAATTTGCTGCACATTGTTCTATAAGCAGAGTTTTTCAAAGACCAAGATTCTGTCTGAAGAAGATAAGGTCTCAATACAGATAGATAATTGATCATAGCACTGATGCGTTCCTGTTTAGATATCTTATTATCTCCATACAAAGAAAAAACACCGCTGAACAGCCGTTCTGCAAACATACGTGCCACTCTCTTCCGTGTCACTTCTTCGATTGAACTGTTGTCACAAACCATTTCTATCAAAGGTAAAATCTTACGTGCAGTTTCCTCATATTCGGCAAAAGGCCTCAGTGATCGAGTCAAAGAAGATGTACCCGGATAGATCATATAACAATACTGAGCTTCATTCTTATAACGGATTATTTCAACATGACTGAAATATTCTATGTTGAATATGCAATCTTCATATATGCTAGTTTTTTCGAGGAAACGAATGTGATACTCATCTATGACTTTCCGGTCATAAATCTTGGAATATAGACTAGCTGATTGCGATAAAAAGAAATCAGTATTTCTCAGCAGGCTATTGGTGTTCAAAAGACAATCCTGACCATAGAGCATATCTATCTTTTCCTTTTCCCCAGTCAGTTCATTGCATCTGTTATTTCCCATAATAGTGGATATGTCTCCATCAAAAGGCGATAGAGGCAGCAATGATTCCAACAGATTTCTTTCGGCAACATCATCAGCATCCACAAAAGCTATCCACTTGCCTTTTGCCCGATCTAAACCCACATTACGAGCACTGCCAACACCTCCATTTTCTTTATGAACAACTGTTATCCGACTATCGTTCTGTGCATATTCATCACATATTTTACCCGAAGCATCCTTACTTCCATCATCGACTAGTAATAATTCAAGATCCGTAAATGTTTGTCCCAGTACGCTATTTATACATCGTGGCAGATATTGAGCCATATTGTAAACAGGGATAATCACTGAAATCTGAGGAGTCATCTTATGATTTGATCTTGCTTAAGTATCACTTTAGTTCAAAGCTTGGAGCAAAAAAGATTTGGAATTTTCTTTTAAAGCACTCAACTCAGTTTTTACCTTCGAATAATTTATTTCCGTAAATTCAGGCCGGGCATCCTCCGAAATATAACGCGAATTCAAATCTATTGCTGATAGTAGAGACCGCATTCTATTTTGAGAAGCAGGTTTTTGCTTGGAAGAATTGACCACATAGAAAGGTTTTTCATATATAACAGAAAATGCTGTTCCATGAAATGAAGTGGTGACTACACAATGAGCATATTTGAAATAACCGATAAACTCCTCAGGTGTGGCCACTAATACATCGGTATGGTTATCTTTCCTCACCCATGCCTTGATTTCGATTACAATTCCATTTTCCTGCTTGGCAAGATCTTCGGCGATCTGCCTTGTCTTATCATCTGACGATATTTGATAGACAAGAATATAAGGTTGTGCTATTTGAGGTTTTATGGCTATCTTATCAAAAACTTGCGGATGGACGAGTAATGTAGGATCTAATACCTGATGAATTTTTTTTTCGGTCAGAGGTTGCAGCAAATCCTGCAACATACTTTCTCTGACACTGATCGATGAAAAGTTTTTCAAATATTTGCTGAAAAGATAACATTCTATCGGATAGAGAGAACCTTCACCCATGCTTGCTGCATACGCAATGTTCTTTTTGTTTTTAGCAGCATTGAATGCTGTGAAATAGACCGGATTCAATCCATTAAATATGCCTGATGTCCATATCTGGTCGCTGCCTACAATGAAAACATCTATATCGGTCTGATCCGAAGTTAAGTCTATTTTTTTCAATGACAATCTCTTCTTGATGAATGATCTGAATCCTCCATGCCGCTGAATGCGCAGAGGTAGATTGAATGGTTCGTGTAACAACCGTTGTATGCACTCAGCCGGTTTCTTAGACATCCAATAAGAGAACTTGAATACTTTGAATGGCCCTGTCAACTCCTTGGGGCGATAATCTATGACATAGGTCTCAAATTGATGCGATTTTAAAAACTCCTGCAATGCATAGGCTTGCAACACGGCTCCATAGTTATGAGCACAATGGAATGTTAGGATTCCTATTTTCATATCATTTTACCTTTTATTTCTATTTCCATCACTGCTTTTATTGCCCGACTCTGCACAAAATTGAGATATCTCCTGAAAGCTTGATCTGCATGACCATCTCTCCATGTGAAACACTGCACTCCGTATGCGGAAACATATCGCCTGAATGACCGAGCAGGATAAAAAGCCCAAAATAATCGAACCATATACAGTTGCCTCTTTAAGGGGTCAACTTTGAATATTCCACAAAATCTATAGAAAAGGCTACAAATCGTTTTCTGACAAAAAGACCGCTTAAACTCAAGTTCACTAAATATTGTTCCCAGATTGGGATAGGTATGCTCCTGAAATGTTTTTCTGCTTTTCAAATAATCTCCGGCTCTTTGGCAAAGCACAGCCCGATCTTCACGACGGGAAATATCAAATGTTACGCTCAGCACCACCCCTTGAATCTCTTTGGTTTTCAGAGATGAAGACCTATGCCTATAATTGAGTTGTTCATTAGTCAATACACAGACTTTTCCATTCTGCACAAAAGTGATTTCTTTCACAACTTCTGAAATGAGACTTCCGTAACATCCGGCATTGTTGATTGCAGCACCTCCAACAGTTCCCGGCAAACCGACAAAACCTTCATATCCTGCCCTACCGCTTGCATTGCAATATTTTGCGAATTGTGCCATCTGATATCCACAATCACAGACAATAGAGTCTTCTGTTTCATGCAATCCTCTCAGTTTCAATGTAGAAATAGCTACATCTGGAGAATATTCATTTAAAAAATAGCAATTAGAAGTGCTTCCCATTATTTCTGCCGAAATGTTATTCTGTTGAATCCAGACAACCAATTGCTTAAAAGTTTCTATATCTTCGGGTTGTATCCAAAATTTGGCAATTCCCCCACGACGAATCCATGTCTTCGTTTTCAAATCCACATTTTGACTAAATGGGATAGCATGACTGATCAGAAAATCCTGAATATCCATTTTATTTTCAATTTATACAATATTGTTAATTACATTAGGAGACAAAAGCTACTATTGTCAGTTTGTTTGTCACCTCAACTTTGATACAAAATTTTTCACAATCTGGATGCTATATTTTTTTTCATTTGAAGACAAGCCTAAATAATAAATAGAAAGAATGGAGCTTACCAGACCAATAGATCCAACGATTATAAATTTAACAGTACCTTCTTTCAACATATATTCCAAATAGGCTGGAGCAGAATAGGCAGCAACGACCACCACACTCAGAGGAAGAAGCACTCTTCGAATATATTGTCGCATAGATAGGCCTATCATCGCTCTTAAGAGATATAACCGAAGAAACAAGCACAAAACGGAATTCACGACAGCCACATAAAACACTATTTCAGGAGAATATCCTTCCGACAAAAAGAGATAAGATATGGGCAGATTGAACAACATCACTCCTCCTATCACCATTTGATATTTTTTTATTCTTCCTGTTGCCTGCGCTGCCGTCATCAACGGAAAAGACAATGCATCGACCAATGCCGCAATGATGACCAGTCGCGTGAACGGAAGGACGTATTCAGGAACCTGTTTTAGCCAAACCATGAATATAAAATTAGTTTCGAGCATTACGGGCATAGAAAGGATAAACAAAAGCAGAAAAGAAAATTTGGAGCTCTGAAAAACCAAAGACAACATCCTATCCGTGTTTCCTACGGCATAATATTTTGTGATCTGAGGCTTTGTCGCGGTCATAAAATTCTGTACAAACTGATTGATCGCACCATTCACTTGAAAAGCTATGCCTCTGGCGGTGTTTACGATAGGTCCGAAGAATATATTCAATAATATATTGATTCCCTGATTGTTGAAAGTACCTGCCAAAGCACCAAACAAATTCCATCCGGAATAACTTACAATTTTCAAGAAGAGTGGCTTGTCCCAATAAAAAGAAAATCGGCAGAAAGACAATCTTCGCTTGCAATAGGCTCTGTAGATCAAAGTTATGATACTGGTAACAACAAACATCAACACAGCATATAACTTCAATTTGTTGAAAGGTGATAGAACCAACATGAAAACGATCACCAGTTTCAGAACTACCTCAACAATGCTGACATAGGCATATACTTTCATATTCTCATGCGCTATAATAGAGGCATTATAGGGAATACTAAACATTGTTGCAACAAACGAAAAAATAGAAAACTGATATACCCAACGAGCAGAATCCATACGTTCAGCCGGAATAGTCATCTGGGTATTCAAAAACCACAACCCTACGGTTTCACCAACTATGAGTATGATCACAGCCAAGAGTATATAAATGGTCATGGTCATACTGAAAGTTTTTTTCAGCATTTCTCCGTTGTTTTGCCCCAAATCGAAAGCAAAAAAACGCTGAGAAGCTGACGCCATCGTTCCACTAAGAAAAGAAAACATAGTGACAATGCCGCCCACAACATTATAGATACCATAATCAATAGCGCCAAGGGTATTCAATACTACTTTGACGGTATAAAGCGACACTGCCATAATCAGCAGCATCCTGATATATAACAACAAAGTGTTTTTCGCTATGCGTTTATTATTTTCTTCCAAAGGTTAAGCATTAAGGGTATCAAACTGATGCCCGGATGAAACAACTAATATTGTGAGAAACTCTTTTGATCGATCATTTTCGGTGATAACTTCCGTAATAATAACCGTATTTGTTATAGGGATGAATCACTCCATTAAGCAACATCACCATATTCTTGAAACGTTTGTTCTGATACATTTCTTCAAGTTCCGGTAGCATTCTGCGGTCTAACAGTCCCACACGGATCACGAAAATGGTCAAATCGGCATGCTTTTCTATGATCACAGGATCTGCGACCAAATCAATCGGAGTGCAATCGACAAGTATATAATCATAGATCGTTCGCAAATAATTGAATAATTTAGGCAATCTTTCGCTCAGAAGTAGCTCCGTAGGATTGGGCGGAATGGATCCGATCGGAATTATGTCCAAATTCGGATGTAGAGAACCTTTCTCAATAATATCCTGCGGATCATCGATAAAACCATTTAGGTAATTTGAAATACCAGCCTGATTAACGTCCAAATTCGCTAAATTCTTGCCACTCGTGCGCATATCAAGATTGATGACTATCACTTTTTTTCCGGCTAAAGCCTGACTCATAGCCAAATTATTAATTATAAATGTTTTGCCGGAATCAGGATTGAAAGATGTCATCAACATCACTTTCATTTTGTCTGATTTGCCTTTCATGAAATCAAGATTTGTGCGCACAACCCTGAATGCCTCATTGATATAATTGTGCACATCTTCTCCCACCACGATGGATAATTGATTGTCCGATTTATGTTTTTGGGAATGAAACAGTCTATTATAGAAATTTCCTTTTTTGACATCCAGATTTGATGGTATTTCTCCAATAAAAGGGACAGTCACATCCTTTAAGTCTTTACGGTTTCTAACGGAAATATCCAGATTATTCAGCAGAAAAATAATCATCAAAGGTGTGATCAAACCAACAGCCAATGCTATAAGAAAAATTGTTTTCTTCTGAGGAAAAACAGGTATCGTATTGCCCGATGGCGGATTAATTATGCGTGTATTGTATGCCGTAAAAGCCTGAGAAAGTTGATTTTCTTCGCGTTTCTGCAACAAATAGAGATATAGGGATTCTTTTACTTTTTGTTGTCGTTCGACCGAAAGCAGATATTTTGCCTGACTCGGATTAGTTGCTATCTGCCGGTTAGTCTGAGTTTCCGATTTGATAATATTATCTGTCTGAAGATCTGTTGTCTTAACTATATTATTTATCGAACTGATCACCGATTGCCGGATAGTGTTCAATGATTCATTAATATCTTTCAGCAGGGGATTGTTGTCACTGCTGTTGGAAAGCAATGTATTGCGTTTTAGCATCATTGTATTATATTCATTGACGAGAGTCTGTATATCCATATCCGCAATTCCCAAACCCGAAGGAATGAGTTGATTCTTTGACGATGGATCACTTATATATCTCTTCACATACTTCATAACGGTCAGTTGATTGTTCAAAGCCAACAATCGAGTATTGTTGTCATTTGACTGCGCCATATACATTGATGTGACGGACTGAATGTCAGGGAGTAGGTTTTTACTTTTAAACTCAGATATATTGTTATCAACATTGCCCAATTCGTCTTCGATGACAACCAAACGTTTGTCTATGAAATCAGATGTGCTGATAGCCATTTTATTTTTGTCTTCTATCCAATTTTCGTTATAAACGTTGATTAATGTATTCAGTATATCTTCGCCTCGTTTCACAGAAGGATCTTTTATTGTCAGGTTCACAATGCTTGCCTCCTCATTACCCAATGTCACACTCAATGCATGCACGTAACTATTTGCAACCGATTTTATATCCACTTTTGAGAAAAATATCTCCATCTTTTTATTTTTCTCAACATGGTGGGATGTACTTGAGATTATAACGCTTCCGAAAGGTGTAGCCAATGGTTTGGACAATGTTCCTGTCACTTCCGCAACATTCATTTTTTCTCCTTTCGAAACAAAGTCAGACAATTGCACTTTGTCATTCAGCAATTGAATCGAAAATGAAAAAGATTCGCGTTCGTCCAAATCCGGCAGTTTCACAGTAATGGGAGATTGATCGTAAAGTGTTTTATATCGAAGCCCTTCACTGACGGAATAGTTTACATTCAGATTCAAAGCCCGCACCACCTCAGCCATCAAAGCCGGAGATTGCAGTGTCAATATTTCGTTATTGATATTGGCTGTCGATTTAAACAAATCAAGATTGGAAAATTCGCCGTTGCCAGCCCCGATATTTTTCTTTGAATCGTCTTTGATCAAGAGAGATGCACTGCACGTGTAGAGGGGTGTAGTTCGTGCAATATAAAAAACAGCTACGCTGAGACAAATGATTATGGAAAACACAAAATAGTGCCACTTCTTTATTGCAATTTTCCATAAGTCCTGCAAATGTATAAAACTCTCGTCCGATATTTTTTTAACAGTTGTATTTTCTGCCATGTGTCGTAATGTTCAAATAAAAAAATAAATTACTTCCAAATCAATATTGCAATTGTTGTAAATAAAGAAGCTATGGAAGTCCATAAAGTGACCGATTTGAAGTTGTTATCGTTGATTGTAGATTGCCCTGCTCTGACATTATTGGGTTGCACATAAACAACATCATTCTGCTGAAGGTAATATGCCGGAGATGTGAAAAATTGAGATGAGCGTAAATCTATCTGATAGTTTATTCTCTTTCCATTTTCTTCCCTGATCACCAGAACTTTTTCTCTTTTTCCATATATAGTCAAATCCTGTGCCATACCAATTGCTTCCAAAATTGTGATTCTATCTCCCTCAATATCATACATTCCGGGAGCTTTGACCTCGCCCAGAACAGAAAACTTCAGATTAGCAAAATCGACTGTTACAATAAGGTCTTGAATCAGATTTTCATCTTTAATCCGGTGTTTTATCAAGTCTGAAATCTCCTTGCGTGTAAGACCTGACACGTGTAAAGTCCCCAATATCGGAAAGTCTATATTCCCTTCATTATCTACAAAATAGCCCAACATCTTTTGTTGTTGCCCTGCCGAAAGCATATCTGAATTTCCTTGCGACGATACTACCGGCAAATTAAACATTGCCGACAATTCGGGATTTTTACATGAAACAACGATTGCGAGTTTATCCTTGGAACGGACTCTCATTCCCTCAGTTTCGAAAATGGTATCTGTCTTGTTTATTGGGATGTCCTGCATATACAGAACATCCTTGGAAGCATTGCACGAAGCTAATATTATTAATAGTAGTAATAGAGGCACTAATTTATTCATAACTTCACTTGTTTTGTGATAATAATTTTCTCGCTTTGCCTTTCTTTGATTCTATGTGTCAGCCATGCATTCAATCCTACATATAACGACAAATCGATAGCTAACACCAAATTGATATTGACTTTGTTATTGGACAGACATATACCGTTAACGGCAACAAATACGACGGCAATAATGACGATGATCGCCATTGTTTGACGCGACGACAGCCCTAAATCCAAAAACTTATGATGTATGTGATTTCTATCCGGCTTGAAAGGATGCGCTTTAGTTCTGATACGATGTAAAAATACTCGGATGACATCAAGTAAGGGTATGAGTAAAAAAGAAAAAGAGAAACCAATATTGTTGTTCATAAGCGAAATATTATCATACATGCTACAACGCACGGTCAACACGCTCAATATAAAGCCAAGAGTCAGAGACCCTGTGTCTCCCATAAAGATCTTACGCCCACGTTTAGAGTTACCGAACACATTGAAGTAGAAAAATGGAACAAGTGTACCCAACGTGACAACCACAACCAAGACATACATCCATAAATTATGCATGGCAAAATGAATACCAAAACCGATAAGCGCAATACCACAAAGTCCTGAGCATAGCCCGTCTACTCCATCTATCAGATTAATAGCGTTAATTATGTAAACCACAAAAAAAACTGTGAGCGGCATGCCTATTACCGGAGGAATTGCATAAATTCCGAAAAGCCCATATAAATTATCAAAATAGATGCCGGAAGCAACTAACAAACCACCGCTTAATATTTGAGTAACAAATTTTGTTTTATAACGGACTCCTATCAAGTCATCAGTTACCCCTATGAGGAAAAGAATGATCAACCCACAAGATATAACACAGAGATTAGTAAACTGCGTAATATCAAAATAATTGCCCGAACCGCCGTTAAGAATATTGTGAATCGCTGTCACCAAAGCTATTGTAAGACAGATTATTGGCAAAAAAGCAGTACCGCCCAATCTGGATATTGCTTTGTGATGAACTTTCCTAGCATCGGGGATGTCGTACAATTTCTTCAAAGCCGAGATTAATAAAATTTTAGGAGTTACAACCATCGACAGTAAAACACTAATGCTGAATGATAAAAGAATGTAAAAATACTTTTCCATGATCGATTTATTATTAAAATGTATTTGAAAAATTATTTGATTAAAGCAAGATGAACAATAGACTATGACAGGTACTAAAACCTATCTACTGTTCTATCTTTTCGAGGAGAGATATAGGAATGAAAGCTGTTGCTATAGCCATGAGCCCATCTATTGAAACCACGACCCTGCGGTCTCCGCCTATGCGGACAAACTTGCCTTCTATCCCAGAAAAAGCCCCATCCGTGATGCGGACTTTATCTCCTTTTTTGAGAGAGACTTCACCGGCATCCAAATAAATGAGCTGATCGTCTAACGTGCTGGCTATGGTTATAAAGTCCCGCATCTGATTTTCAGGCACAGTCAGTGGTTCTCTCTGACTTTTATTCATTATATAACGAACCGGCAATCTCATTTCCAAATCGGATTTCATGCTATCAAGAATGGTTCTGGACGTTCGGACAAAAACCAAATTATGAATCACAGGTACTAACTTTCTGGTTTTTATTCCATCTCGTAATACAAATTCATAATGCATCGGGATGAAGTTCTCTATGCACAGAGAATCCAAATGCTCTTTAAACTTCATTTCACGGCTATATGGGACTCGCATAGCAAACCACAATATATCTGTACGCTTCATTTCAATAGTTGCTGTATGTATGATTTTCGGGAAAAGGCATTATCCGGGGACACCCAAAAACAGTTAAGCCTTTGATTTTAACTTTATTTATGTAAAATATTTAATGCTCTCCATCCCCTATCCCAGCATCAGGATGAGCATTATTTAGTCTTTGTAGAAATGCTAGGATTGTATTAAAACACACCTTTTTTCAATAGATGGTAAACAGTTATTAGATAGCTATATTAGCTTTGATTCATTTTTGGGCATTTTACAATGACCCAAAAACAGTACTGCTTTTTGATTCTTTAGTATTACTTTTTAATTCTTATTGACAAATATAGAACATATTATAAATTATTTGATTACGAAAAAGATTACTTTTATTACACAAAGTGACCTATATATGCATCAAGAATATCAAATCGTTAAAAACAGTGCACATTTACGACAAAATGTACTAGCATTCTCTCCATTTAACAATACATTTGCTTAAATGTTAATTTAAATATAACGGTCTTCATTAAGCATTTTACGCTCTCTGATCTCACCTGGAGTTCCTCCCAGATATTGTTTGCAGAAATCATTGAAGTGGGCAGGAGAACAAAAACTATACTCAAAACTAATTTGCTTCGCTGACTTGGCTCCCATGCAAAGTTCTAGAAGTATATCTTCGGCTTTTTTCTCTTTGAGCCAATGAGACGGAGACACTCCAAATATTTTGAAAAAGCGTTTACGAAAACCAGATATGCTATAGAAAGACAAGTCTGCCAGCTCTTTTTCAGTCTTGATCTGGCGATAGGTACTATAAATGAAATCCGAAAATATTCTATCTGACGAGATTAATGGATCAAAAAAGCCTGTGAGTTCTTCATTTTTGAAGCAAATATGCATAATGTAAACCAATTCTTGAATTTTGCTTTCCATATAGTTGGGATAATTCACACCTTGCAACAAGCATTGATTGAGCAAATAGAAATAACCTCTGAGCATTTCATTCATATCCAAAATCATTGGTTTGATCAGATCAACATTATTCTTTAAGCCATTCTTCTTTTTACCGGTTTCGCTAATTCTATCAGATTGCAGAACATTACCTGATTGGAAGATATTTGTGAACTTAACGTCTGGTTTAATGCACACAATTGTGATGGACAGATGCTCAAGGGCGATTCCTTTAAATTTTGCACTCTTCGGCACGAACATTGCTTGTCCCTCCGAAATATAGTTTTTGCCCGAGTACATCCCCATAGAGAAATTTAAACTCCCTGCATTGATAAAAATCAGTTTATAGTCACTGGATATGAATTCCCAGATTTCACCCTCACATATATACTTTACTTCTATCAATCTGTTATTCAACCCCTTATCGAGATCATGAGAAGATTGAATGCACACCATACTTTGTGTTTTCATAGAGCTAGTTGAATTTTGATTATTTGCAGATAACAGTGTTCGGAATATATCAACACATATCCGATCCGGCTGCCTCAGATGATTCGCGCTTCTCAGATACGAAGCTTGTCCGAATCAAATATTTTTCCAGAAAATGGTAATGACAAAAACCAATATGCTTCCTTATTGGAATTATTGACTCTGAAAAGTTACCAATTGCTTGAAAATAAGAAAAACTCTATCTTCTTTTTATATTTTACTTCTTTGTTCTGTTACCGCTAGTAAATTCAATATAACGGTAGGCTTGATATAAGACATTCGCCATAAACTTAAACAAAACGAAGAATGCAAATGAAATACCGGAATACAGCATGAACATTGTTTGTTTTTCTCCCATCGTATAAGCGAGAAACAAAAAGGAAACGGTAATACCTGTGAGCCTGATAATTTCTATCGTTTCATTATAAATGCTAGCTTTTGAAATATATTTTCTCTTCATATTGAACAAAAAGATATGTCTTCTATTTTTGATTTTCCGAGACAAAAATAATGATTTGGAGTTTATATTTCATTTCATATTCCGATACTTTAATTATATATTAACTGAATATCATTTTTTTTATAGTTTGCGAAAAAGCGTTCCGATCAGAAAAAAAACATATTTTTTCCTGACAGATTTTGGGAAGTGTTAAAATATATTTCTATTGATTGAGTACCTGAATAGTATGGCAGGCAACAAGTGCAGCAGTCTCAGTGCGCAAGCGACTATTACCCAGGCTAATCGGTTCAAATCCTTTTTTCATTGCAGCAGCAACTTCCGCTTCACTGAAATCGCCTTCGGGTCCAATTAGAATGAGAGCATCTTCACCCTTTTCATAAATATTGTTCAGCAAGTGTTTTTCTTGATCGTAACAGTGCGCGATGAACTTTCTGCCGGTGAATTTTTGTTTTAGAAACTCATCGAAACGAATCATCTCGTCTAATTGAGGAAGCGTCGCTTTTTGAGATTGTTTCATAGCTGACACAAGAATTTTCTCTATCCGAGCCAATTTGATATCCCTGCGTTCGGAGTGATGGCAAAGTAGTGGCGTCAATCGGTCTATGCCTATTTCGGTGGCTTTTTCGGCAAACCACTCTATGCGATCCATATTTTTAGTTGGAGCGAAAGCTATGTGCAGGTTAAAATTCCAAGCTTTAGGTGTTGGCAAAGATTTTACGATTTGCACTAAGCAATGCTTCGCGTTATCTGTCATTAACTCTGCTTCATAGAAAGTGCCTTTGCCATCTGCAATTAGAATCTCATCACCAATACTTTTTCGGAGAACGCGTACACAATGCTTTGCTTCATCTTCCGGCAATTCATGGTTGGTCAGAATATCAGGAGCAAAGAATATCGTTTTTTCCATGATGTAGGGATAGTGTGCAGAATTAGATTATTTTACTTGTGATTAATAGCTTCATTCTTTTTTCTGATCTCATCTCTGATAACCGAAGCCAATTCATAATCTTCTATCTCCAGAGCCTCTCGTAAGAGGTTTTCAAGCTCTTCCTTTGACAACACTGAATAGTGATTATAATTGCTGTTCTGAATTTCGTCTATCACCGAAGATTGAACATCATTCAGATTCTGATCATTATCATTTTCTTTGACCACAATAGCAAGCTTACGCATAATATCTTCTGTAGTAAAGATAGGCGAATTGGTACGTAATGCTATTGCAATGGCATCCGATGTACGCGATTCTATTTCAATAAATTGATTATTTTGCTGAAGCAACAGACGCGAATAAAAAACACCATCGGCATATTTATATATGAGTACTTCTGACAGTTTAATACCAAATCGCCCCATAATAGTCTTAAACAAATCGTGAGTCAAAGGGCGTGGAGGTGTTGTGTCGTGAAGACGGAATGCGATAGACTGAGCTTCGGGAGTTCCAACAATGATCATCAATCGGCGCAAACCTCCGACTTCAGACAGAACGAGTCCGTAAGTTCCGGACTTACTCTGATTGAAAGAGAACCCCAATACCGATAACTTCACTTTTGCTTTCATTCCCGTTTTCAACTATTTTGCCCATTCGCGCATCCAAGTCAGTGCGCATCGCTACTACAAATATACGACTTTTATCTACTTAGAAAACGGACAACCTTACCTTTTGTTCATTTTTAGAGAAAAAAAATAAAGAAAAATAGAATAAACAGTATCTTTGTGCGCAAAAAAGTCTTTTTATGAAGCAAACAATAAAAGAAATCATAAAATATGGGTTGGTCGGTGTCGTAGGCTTGTCCATAGATTTCGGTGTTTATTATCTGTTAGTGTCAATATTCAATATCCACTATTCTTTTTCGGAACAAATCAGCAATTTATATAATTCTTTGGGAATCCCCACAAAGACGGGAACCTCGGATGCTTTGGTATCGAGCCTCATAGGCAACACTCTGGGAGCTGTGAATAACTTTTTGATGAATAGTTATTTCACATTCAAAGTGAGCGACCGCAAATTTCAACGCTTCATCCCATACATAGCATTAGTCATACTCGGAATGTTTTTGAGTACCGTGTTCATGACAATCATGCTGGACTATATGCATTTTAACAAAGATGCCGCCAAGATCATTGCTATCATGATGGTTTCTGCCATCCAGTTTGTTTTAAATAAACTCGTTATTTTCAGAAAGAAAAAAATCTGACTTGAAAAATAAAGTCGAGCCAATCCTCATCAGTTTTCTGGAAGAGGTGGGATACTTGTTTCCCATACAAAATTCAAATCGTCTCGACTTTCTGCAATTACCCAATTGCTCAGTCCTTTTGTCCAAACTAACGAACTTTTTGTCAGCTTGCCATCTAAAAACAATTGAATCAAGATCGCATTTTCAAATGGACCTGCCTGCTTATTGTCTATAGCAACATAATAGCTGACTGATGGAATTACAATCTCCGAATCAATATCTTCTTCAACTATTAGTTCATTTTGCGGAGAATGTTCAATTACTTCTAAATTGTCTTTCGCAATAACGTCCAACAACTTTTGGTTGATTATACCGGAATTCACAGCTTCAAACCCGACAGATTTGTCTGTTTCGCTCGCTTCTTTTTCGGCTTTAATCCTAGCAAGCTTTTCAAGATCAACAATTTCAGTATTTTCAACTATCACTGTACCATCTTCATTGACAACCACAGCAGAATCTACAGAGACATTTACTATCTGAAAAGACAAGAGGTTGATGCCTTCTTCCTGAAAACTTCGGTTAAGCGATTCCAAAACAATTTCAGAAACTTTGCCGAGTTCTCTATACAAGAATTCGGGTTCGACATTTACATCCTGCAATATTGCTGATAATGAAGATGAAAGATAATCCCCAATTTTTTCACTCACATAAAAGCTATCTTTTTTCTGTTCGGTCGCTATATATTTTCTGACAAACACTTCAGCTTTAATTATCTGAAAGGAAAATATTCCTGACAAAGAAACATCTATCTTTTCCGGAATTGAATCAGAATCCGAGACGAAAGATTGCGCAGCCCAACTCTGCTCAGAAAATTGCTGTGTGTTTACAAAGCAAATATCTGACTCAAATGGGTTGTTCGAATCATACTTCCATCCTTGCAACGCAGACAATATTGGTAGGCTTTTTTCATTGAGAACATATTCTCCCGGAAGAAAATGATCCGCAATTTTTCCATCTTCACAAAAAAAGGCTTCTTCTTCCGTTTTTACATTAAGAGTTGCATTATTTTTTATCAAATGATGATGTTTATCAAAAACCTGCATCACCCATGTTTCATCATCATGGTTTGTTTCTATTGTGGCTATATCCCGATTGGGCATTTTGTCTCTTTGCATAGTTGTGAGGTCGAGTTAGTCCTTTTAAAGAAAAACAAATATAATTATTTTTTTTTGAGATATTTTCTGAAGCTAAAGAAAGTCCGGTTTTTGATATAGTCCAGATTTTTCTCGTTAGCATAGGCTTCTCTTTCAAACGAAATATTAAAATAAGCTGTCAACGTATTTCTATATTGTGCCAATCTTACCAACCACTCGGTCAAATACCAGATATAGAAAAAGATAAATAACAGTTCCCGCGCCTGCACCGTATGAATTGCTTCATGGTTGGCATCTATGCGTGTCAATACTCCAGCATCTGACCGGACAAAAATAACTCCAAACAAATTGATTGCTTTGAAACCTTTTGTGGGCAGATATTTATTATATATTATTTTCATCTTGTTTAATCAATGAATCAAATATATTAAGTTTGGGTTATATAACATAAATTTTCTTTAAAAGAAAAACTGAAAACCGTATCTTTGAGACAAATTATAAAATACCAGATCAGAAATATGATTCTTCAGGGCAAACACATTGTATTGGGCATAACCGGTAGCATTGCAGCATATAAAGCAGCGATATTAGCTCGACTGTTTATTAAAGAAGGTGCAGAAGTTCAGATTGTTATCACACCTTCCGGAAAAGAGTTCATCACACCGGTGACGCTTTCTGCATTGACCGGAAAACCCGTTGTCAGTGAATTTTTTACAGCCAATGATGGCACATGGCACAGTCATGTTGATCTGGGACTTTGGGCAGATCTCATGGTCATAGCTCCTGCAACAGCTGCCACAATAGGTAAGATGGCGAACGGCATTGCTGACAATATGCTCATAACAACCTATTTGTCCATGAAAGCACACGTGATGATTGCGCCTGCAATGGATCTGGATATGTTTGCGCACCCTTCTACTATACATAATCTGGATGTGCTTCGCTCTTATGGGAATCAGGTCATAGAACCTGCATCGGGTGAACTTGCCAGCCATTTGATGGGTAAAGGACGAATGGAAGAACCTGAAAACATCCTCAATGAAGTGAAAGATTTCTTTGAAGAGCAGAATACATTATCAAAAAAAAAAATTCTGATAACGGCTGGTCCCACTTATGAAAAAATAGACCCTGTCCGTTTCATCGGCAACTATTCATCAGGTAAGATGGGTTTTGCACTTGCCGAAGAATGTGCCCGCAGGGGTGCAGAAGTTGTTTTGGTTGCAGGACCTGTTTCTCTGAAAACAAACCACTCTTCTATCCACCGGATCGATGTAGAATCGGCTGACGAAATGTACAATGCCTGCATGTCTGAATTTTCAGATGCGGATGCAGCCATCTTATGTGCTGCCGTAGCCGACTATAAACCCAAAGATGTGGCAGAACAAAAGATTAAAAGAAGTGGCGCTGATCTGGATCTTTCACTTATTCCGAACAAAGACATTGCTGCATCACTGGGCAAGATAAAAAAAACAAACCAAATGTTGATTGGTTTTGCTCTCGAAACAAATGATGAAGAGAGCAATGCACTCAAAAAATTGGAAGCGAAGAACCTCGACTACATCGTATTGAATTCGTTAAATGATGCCGGTGCAGGTTTCAGACATAACACCAACAAGATTTCCATCATTGACCGACAAGGAAATCGCTCAAACTTTGAACTGAAATCGAAAACAGAAGTGGCCAAAGATATTGTTCGCAAAACTCTTATCGGAATAAAGAGTTAATCTCACAAACTTATTGTCTGATGATTAAATCGTTTAAAATATTCAAAAGACCGAACAAAAAAAACAGTCTATTATTTTTTATAGCAATCTTCTGTACTAATATTCTGGCTCAGAACTATGCAAGCCCTCTGAATATTCCATTGATACTATCCGGAAATTGCGGAGAACTGCGTAACAATCACTTTCATAGCGGATTGGATATAAAAACGCAAGGTGTCGAAAAAAAAACAGTGCAAGCCATTGCCGACGGCTACATTTCGCGGATTTCCGTTTCCCCAAGTGGATATGGACTGGCTCTATACATTGATCATCCCACAACAGGGCATACGAGTGTCTATGGACACCTGAACAATTTTGCACCACAGATTGCCCAATACGTGAAAGAACAACAATACAAAGAAGAGAATTATAAAATAAATATTTATCTCCAACCCGATTTGTTTCCTGTAAAAAAAGGTCAGCTCATTGCGTATAGTGGAAACAGCGGAGGATCGGCAGGGCCTCATCTTCATTTTGAAATAAGGGAAACCAAAACTCAAAGAATCCTTGATCCTCTTAAATTTTACAAAGCCATGATCGTAGACACGATTGTTCCTGAAGTGAGAGCTTTAGCAGTGTATCCAATCGCCGAAAAAGGTATTGTCAACAGATCATCATCACCTCTCATGCAAGTTGTCAGTAAATCTAAAAAGGGAGAATACCTACCACTGAAAACCTCGATTGAAGCATGGGGTACAATTGGACTTGGATTGAAGGCTTACGACAAAATGAGCAATGTTACCAATATCTATGGTGTGAAGTTGGTAGAATTGCAAGTAGATGGAAAAGAAATATTCAAGTCTGATATAGAATCCTATTCTTTCGATCAAACCCGGATGATTAATACTTTTGCCGACTTTGCAACATGGCGCAACAAAAAAGAGTGGTACATGAAATCATTTGTGGAAGAAGGAAATCAACTTCCGTTCTATTCGTCGACAAACAACGGATATATCAATATCAATGAAGAAAGAACATACAATGTCCAATATCAGTTGACCGACATTTATGGAAATAACACTTCATATAATTTTTCCATAACAGGGAAGAAGCAAACAATTCCTTCAGATGATCAATATTTATCGTATATGCCTTGGAATAAAAAGAACTATTATTCGAACAAAACATTTTCGCTGGAAATAGACAAAGGAAATTTATATTCTGATCTCCGGTTCACGCTCCGCCAATCAAAATCGGGCACATATCTATCTGACCGTTATCTGGTCAACACTACTCCTGTACCTCTGGATGATAAAGCATCTATAAAGATTAAGCTGACGAACGATACACTCAACAATAAAAAGCAATACGGCATTGTGCAAATCAGAAAAGGACGAGATCTTTGGCTTGGCGGAACTTACGACAAAGGCTCTGTCACATCTACGATTCGTGAACTGGGATGCGAATATGCTGTCTATCTAGACACTGTGGCTCCAACCATCGAACCTATATCGCCTGAAAGATGGGCTGCACAGAAAGCCATTAAAGTTAGGATAAACGACAGCATGAGCGGCACGTCATCGTTCAGAGCACTCATTGACGGAAAATTTGCATTGTTCACTCACGACATGAAATCGCCTGTCTACACCTATATTTTTGATGAAGATAAACTGGAAAAGGATTGCTTTCATGAATTAATTTTCACGGCAACAGATGCTTGCGAAAATCAAACTATATATCAATATGAGTTTTATTATTAAGAAAGAATATTAAAAACATGAAAAAGAAGAATTTAATAACATTATGTTTGATGCTTTGCGGTGTACTGTCTCTGGCTGGACAGAATGAGAAAAAATCCGCAAGCATAGACCGTCCGAAATTAGTGGTTGGAATTGTGGTTGACCAAATGCGATGGGATTATCTCTATCGCTACTATGACAGATATTCTGAAACAGGATTTAAACGATTGCTAAACGAGGGCTTCTCGTGTGAAAACACGATGCTGAACTATATTCCGTCATATACTGCCATCGGACATAGCACCATCTACACAGGATCCGTACCTGCCATCCACGGCATTGCAGGCAATGATTTTATTGTGCAGGCAAAAAAGCAATGGATGTACTGCACTCAAGACGATTCTGTTCAGAGCATTGGCACATCAGATGCCAATCTCAAAGCTGGAAAAATGTCACCATTCAATTTAAAAGCCACCACAATAACCGATGAACTGAAACTTGCCACCAATTTTCGGTCAAAAGTAATAGGTATATCTTTAAAAGACAGGGGAAGTATTCTTCCTGCAGGACATTCAGCCGATGCGGCTTATTGGTTTGAACCCGAATCCGGCAATTGGATCACAAGTTCTTGGTATATGCATGAACTGCCTGGATGGTTGAAAGATTTCAATCAAAAGAAACAAGCCGAGAGATATCTGGCTCAAGATTGGAACACTCTCTACCCTATCGACTCTTATGTGCAGAGTGCTCCGGTTGACAATATCTACGAAAATACATTCAAAGGAGCTGATAAACTGATGTTCCCGATAAAAACGTCGCAACTTGTCAAAAAAAATGGAATCGGGCTTATTCGATATACGCCTTATGGAAACACGCTCACTCTAGATGTTGCCAAATTGGCTATAAGCAACGAAAAACTCGGTCAGCATGATGTCACGGACTTTCTGACAATAAGTTTTTCGTCACCCGATTATGTCGGGCATCACTTCTCACCGAATTCAATCAAAGTCGAGGACACTTATTTACGCTTAGACAAAGATTTGGGCAATCTCTTTGCATATCTGGACGATGAAGTCGGAAAAGGAAACTATCTGGTATTCCTGACAGCAGATCACGGAGCAGGACATAACGCCCAGTTTCTGAAAGATCATAAACTTCCGGGCGATGGATGGATGGACAGAGATGTTCTCAATAACTTGAATGATTTTTTGAAAAACAAATTCGGCACTGATAGTTTGGTTTATAGCCTCAACAATTATCAGGTGAATTTCGATTATAAACGCATAGATACGTCTTCTCTGGATATAGACAAACTAAAAAAAGAATGCATTTTGTTTCTCCAAAATGTCAATGGCGTAGACTATGTTGTTGAGACTTCAAAAGTTGCAGAAATAGCAATTCCATCTCTTGTAAAAGAAAAAATTATTAATGGTTATAACAGAGCTTTATGCGGTGAACTACAGATTATCCTTAAACCGGGTTGGTATGAAGCATCTAATATGAAAGGTGCCACTCATGGTACATGGAATCCCTACGATGCACACATTCCACTGGTTTGGATGGGTTGGGGCATAAAACACGGAGCCTCTAATGCTGAAGTGCATATGACTGACATAGCGCCTTCTTTAGCAGCACTACTCCATATTCAAATGCCTAGTGGTTGTATCGGAAAACCAATCATAGATCTATTGAAATAAATTTTCTTCAAATTTCCTTTTGCAATGTTTTGAGATTTGAAAAAAGTACTTATCTTTGCAACGCTTTTGAAGAAAAGCACAGCTATACAATAGCTGTTGGAGAGATGGCAGAGTGGTCGATTGCGGCGGTCTTGAAAACCGTTGAAGTGCGAGCTTCCGGGGGTTCGAATCCCTCTCTCTCCGCGGAAAGGCTAAGACAAAAGATGCCAAAAACAAGGAAAGTCCTACAAATCAGTGATTTGTGGGACTTTTTCGTTTATCCCCGTTTCATATAGAAGCCATAAAAAAGCCATTTTTTGACATAGCTGCGTAACCTATTCGTAACCTATTGTCAGAAAATCAAAATAGGTTACGATTTGTCTGATTTAGGCAGTTTAAAGTCCATTTTTGGAAGTCTGTATTTATCTCATTATTTGATTGTTGAATGTATTTTTGAAATTAAATTTTGAGTTATGAAAAAGACCACATTCAGTATCCTTTTTTATGGAAAAAAGAATGGATTAA
>JBKECE010000115.1:0-2570 GCA_047974325.1 Dysgonomonas sp.
TATTCTATGACATGGAAATGCCTTTGATACGTGTGCTTGCTGTGATGGAAATGAACGGAGTCCGCATTGATACGGGCGCATTGCGCGAAAGTTCAGAGAATCTGACACGCGAAATGCTTAAGCTGGAAAAGGAAATTCAACAGATGGCCGGCGTGGAATTTAATGTCAGTTCTCCAATGCAAGTTGGGGATGTGCTCTTTGGACGTATGAAATTGGATGAAAAGGCAAAGAAAACAAAAACGGGACAGTATTCCACATCGGAAGATGTATTGGAGAAAATCCGTTCAAAAGATCCTATTGTAGGAAAAATACTCGATTACCGAGGCTTAAAAAAATTACTGAATACCTACATTGACGCTTTGCCCCAAATGGTGAATCCTAAAACGGGGAAAGTACATACGTCGTTTAATCAAACCGTAGCCGCTACAGGGCGTTTGAGTTCTACCAACCCGAACCTTCAAAATATTCCCGTTCGCGACGAACAGGGACGGGAAATACGCAAAGCTTTCATTCCGGACGAAGGCGAAGTCTTTTTAAGTGTGGACTATTCGCAGATCGAATTGCGTATCATGGCACATTTGAGTGGCGATGCGAATATGCTGGAAGCATTCAATAGCGGACATGACATCCACGCTGCGACAGCCGCCAAGATTTATAAAGTATCGTTGGATAAAGTAACATCTGATATGCGCCGTAAAGCCAAGACCGCCAATTTCGGCATCATTTACGGTATTTCCATATTTGGATTGGCTGAGCGCCTGTCCATTCCGCGTGGGGAAGCCAAGGAGTTAATTGATGGTTATTTTACGACGTATCCGGATGTAAAAAAATACATGGATAGTTCAATCCAATTGGCTAAGGTTAACGGTTTTGTCGAGACCATTTATGGAAGGAGAAGATACCTGTCGGACATCAATTCGCAAAACAGCGTGGTACGTGGCTATGCCGAGCGAAATGCCATCAACGCACCCATTCAGGGTAGCGCCGCCGATATTATTAAATTAGCGATGATTCACATCCAGCAACTTCTTGAAGCCAATATGCTTAAATCAAAAATGACTCTACAAGTGCATGACGAGTTGAATTTTTCCGTTCCAAAAGAAGAACTTGAACTGATGAAATCGCTTGTTGTCAACGAGATGGAGCGTGTGATGGCGTTGAAAGTCCCCTTAATCGCAGATGCCGGAGTCGGAGAAAATTGGCTGGAAGCACATTGATATTTGTCAACTTTCAGCAACTACCTTGTGAAACTTGACCGATATAGCAGGTTGGCGGAGCTTCACGGTGCCGTAACCAATCACTTCTTTGCTCTGTATAACACAATCCAGCTAACCGCCCTGAACAACATTAAAGCCAGCAACGGCAAAAACGCCACGTTTAACACCTGCACCCCAAGAGCCATTGCAAAAAAGGCAACAAGAATCAGCACCGCATACAAACTCGCATACCATTTGACAATATTTTTGGCGCTTTTTATTACTACAAGTACAGCTATGATAAGGTTTAGCGGGTTACACCAAAGCAGGTTAAAATTATTTTTCACCAACGGATGAATGGAAAAAAACATCAGGTAAAAAATGATGATTCCGCCAATCCCGGTAATTAAAAAGAGCATAAAATCAAACCAGCGCAAATATTTTTTGTTTATATGCTCCAGAAGCGTTATAATCAACCCGATTGTCAGTAGCAGTAGCGTTGCTATTAAAGGGATATTGAGCGAAGATGGAGCCGGATCGGGTTTTGATTTTTCAAGCAGAATATGCGTTTTGGCTACCAAAGGGGCGCTAATGCTGTCATTTTGGACAACAGACGCACTTTCGTAGGCTCCGCAAACGACTTCAGGCAGAAACATGGCTTCTTCAGCATCGGCTATTTCGTCGGCATCCTTTCCAAAAATTAAATCAATCCCAAACTGTACCCAACTCCTTTTACCGGTGTAGCCAGCCACCCATTCCCGAAAAGTTTTTTTCTCTACATACAGTTTGTCAACTACGATTTTGGGTTTAACCGCTGCGTTGATAATATCCCGTGCACGAGTAGCGCAATTGTCGAAAACATAATTGTACAAATATTTTCTGTTTTCCGGCTGATTATTGATTAATATTGCTTGAAATAACTCATCCTTTTCTTCTTGGGTCAGATTCAAGACCTGTTCGGTAATGCGGACATTGCGTCTCTTGTACCCTTCTATAAAATGGTGGGTTTCATACACAGCCAGTGAATACCAGGTATCTCCTTTCACGAATTTAACGTAAAAACCGGGATCGTCAAAATCGAATATTCCCCAGTTGGCCACCCAATCAATCCCCTGACTCGGATCAAGAATACGGATGGCTGAATGTCCAAATTTTTCGTAGACAGCGGGACCCGGAGAGCAGGTAAGTAAACTTAATTGAGAAGAATCCGTTAAGATTAATTCCTGACCCTTCAGCGATGAAAAGATTCCAACGAATAAAACGAAGCAGAGAATACATTTTTTCATTTTTCGTTTTTTATTTTTTTTTAGATGAGCAAAGATAATCAAATACCTTTTAATGCCGCCGATAAGAGTCATCGATTTGTCTATTTTA
>JBKECE010000123.1:0-4994 GCA_047974325.1 Dysgonomonas sp.
CCCAGCCGTGGGTGAAGGTCTTATAACTGCATTCTTTGCTATGCTCAAACGCTCCATCCGAGTCTTATCTCCCAAAATACTACCTTTCGAGACTTCACTTGAAGGATCAATTGCCAAAACGGCCAATTTATATCCATCTTTAAGAATATTCATTCCAAAAGCGTCAATTGAAGTACTTTTACCGGCTCCGGGAACTCCGGTGATACCAATTCTTACTGAGTTACCTGCCGATGGCAGGCATTTTTCTATCACCTCCTGGGCTATTGTCTGATGATCGGGACGAGTGCTTTCTACAAGTGTTACAGCTTGACTCAGCATAGAAATATTCCCTTTCAGTATTCCTTCCACGAATTCAGAAGCAGAATATTCTTTTCTTTTATATCTGCTGAAATCTTTCAAATAGGGGTTGACCATTGGACGCTCTGTTACTCCTTCATTGACTTGCAATGACTGATATTGGGAATCGTTTTCAGGATGTTCCATAATTGTATTTTTGCGGTATTATTGATAATCTATACAAAAATAGAAAAACCGGAACAAGAGTAAATGACTTTGTCCCGGTTTTTTATAAATTAATTTTTCTAGACCAAATCTCTTTTATTTCTTTGGTAAAACTTCACCTTTTATAGTCAAAAGATAAACTGAATCAGGTACGTTAGTAAACACCCTTATATCTTTCGTAAAAGAGCCGACACGACCGGTTGTTGAATAAGACACAGTGATTTTACCACTTTTTCCGGGCAAAACCGGTACATTTGTATATGAAGGTGTTGTACATCCGCAAGATGTGGCAACTCTATTTATAATGAGAGGTGCATTTCCTGAGTTAGTAAAATCAAATTCACATACTGCCGAACCTATTTCTTCTGCAATTTTACCAAAATCATGTGTAGTTTTTTGAAATTTGGCAGCTGGTTTCTCTTGTGCACTGGCATAAGACACACAAAGGAAAACCGATAATAATAAAAAAGTAATCTTTTTCATAATTCAATAAGATAAAATATTCTAGTTATTTCCAAAAACAAAGATAAATACTTTTTTTTATACGGAATCTCATTTAACAAATATTACACATGAAAAACAAAACAACATCATGCACAACGCTTCTTAAGGCAATTAACGTCATAAAACGACGGCCAATTGTCGGCCTTGGAAAATAAATTATTAAGTAATATAGGCAAAAAAGAATAAAAGAATTATATTTGCACGCTAAAAAGTCTGAGTATCTTTATACTCTCTTGAATAAGAAACAAATAAATTAACAAATTAGAATAACGAATTAAAACTAAAATCAAAACATGCAAAACAAAGGATTTGTAAAAGTTTTTGCCGTTTTATTAACTTTAGTGTGTGCGTTTTATTTATCTTTTACGTTTGTAACAAGATATTATGAAAACCAAGCGAATGTGTATGCAAACGGTGACCTTAATCTCGAGTCCGAGTACTTGGATTCTCTTTCTTCGACAAACGTATATATAGGTTATACGCTTAAAGAATGTAGAGAAAGGGAAATAGGTTTAGGTCTTGACTTAAAGGGTGGTATGAACGTAATTCTGGAAATAGATGCGGCTGCCGTAATAGAATCACTTGCAAACAGTGACGACCCTCAATTTAAACAAGCAATCAGTGAAGCAGCTGCCGAAAACATAAAAGGTACAAATAAAGACTTTGTATCCCTTTTTGTAGATAAGTATGAAGCTATCAATAAAAATGCAAAGCTTGCCAATATTTTCAGCACCGGATCACTAAAAGACCAGATCAAACCTGATGATTCCAATGCAAAAGTAAAAGATATCCTCAATAAGGAAATGCAAAGTGTAGCAGATAATTCATTCCAAGTATTAGCTACACGTATAGACCGTTTTGGTGTTGTTGCACCATCTATCCAAAAATTGAACAGGGCTGAACGTATACTTGTTGAACTTCCGGGTATCAAAGAACCCGAACGTGTAAAGAAATTGTTGCAAGGAAATGCAAATCTCGAATTTTGGAGAACTTATAAACTTCAGGATGCTTATCCTTATTTGACAGACGTAAATAATAAGAGCAACGATTATTTGCATTTAACTCAAAAAAATGACACAACAAAAGCTGTAGCCCCTAAAGCAGATTCTACACAATTAGCCGTGGCTGACAGTGTTTCTGTTCCAGCTGTTGCTTCAGATATGTCTGCACAGACAAAAGCCGTTTTCACCAAAACACTTTTTGATTATCTGAAAGTGCAACTTGCATCGCAAGGTGGTGGCGCAGTCGTTGGTTTTGCCAGCAAAAATGATACTGCTGCAATCAATAACATTCTTGCAAAATACAAAGATGCTTTCCCTGTTGATATGAAATTTGCATGGGGATTCAAAGCATACAGCATAAAGAATTTAAATGCAGAATATAAAGAAAATCAGAAAAAAGTCTTTGAAGATGCATTCAAAGAAGCATTCAGAGAAGACACTTATGTAGAATTATATGCACTTCGCGGTGATGGAACAAAAAAAGGCCCTGCACTAGACGGAAGTTCAGTAGTTTCTGCAAAAGCTGACCAGGTGCAAAATCAAGGTTGGGGTGTTAGCATGCAAATGAATCCTACAGGAGCTAAAAAATGGGCTGCTATCACAGGTGCTGAAATAGGCAATAGCATTGCTATTCTCCTTGACGGTTTTGTGTATTCAGCACCAAATGTGAATCAGAAAATTGAAGGAGGTAATTCATCAATCACCGGAAACTTCACTGTAGACGAAGCCCGTGACTTGGAAAACGTTCTGAAATCAGGTAAAATGAAAGCAGGAGTACGCATTGTACAAGAAGATATTGTAGGCCCTTCCTTAGGACAAGAAGCCATCAATGCAGGTATTATCTCCTTTGTAATTGCACTGATCCTCCTAATGACATATATGTGTCTTGTTTATGGTTTCATACCTGGTATGATAGCCAATGGAGCACTTCTTCTGAATTTGTTCATAACAATGGGTGTTTTAGCTTCAATGCGGGCGGTGTTGACTCTTCCGGGTATTGCTGGTCTTGTATTGGCTATGACTATGGCTGTGGATGCGAATGTGCTTATCTATGAGCGTACAAAAGAGGAACTGCGAGCGGGTAAAAACACGAAGACTGCCGTCATGGATGGTTATAAACATGCGTTCTCGGCCATCTTTGACTCCAACTTAACATCTATAATCGTAGGTTTGATTCTATATAATTTCGGAACAGGAGTTATTCGAGGATTTGCAATTACTGAGATCATCGGTATTGCTGCATCGTTCTTCACTGCAATATTCATGACACGCCTAGTTTACGATTTTGCATTCTCTAAAGGTAAATTTCAGAATCTTACTTTCTCGACCAAACCGGTACGTAATCTTTGGATGGACACCAAGATTAATTTCTTGAAGTTACACCGTAAAGCTTATACCATATCTGGAGCTATCATCATATTAGGTATAGTTTCATTATTCACACTCGGACTGAACAGTGGTATTGATTTCACTGGTGGACGCAACTACGTTGTCCGTTTTGATAAGCCGGTAAAAACAGATGACATAGTAGACGCCCTGAAACCTCAATTTAATGACGAGCACTCAACTGTGAGTGTTATCACTATCGGGTCAAGTAATCAGGTTAGAATAACTACAAACTATAAGATTGCACAAGATGGTGATGCCATTGAAGCTGAAATCAGAGGTAAGATGGACACAGCTTTGAAGAGCTATATTGCACCCGGAAAAACAATAGATAATTACATCCAAAGTTCACAGAAGGTAGGACCTAGTGTTGCTGAAGATATGGCAACAGCTGCTTTTGTAGCGGTACTTGTAGCCATCATCTGTATGGGACTATATATATTGCTTCGATTCCGTGATGTGGCATTCTCAATAGGTACAATAGTTGCCGTTATACATGACGCTGCAATAGTTATATTTGCTTATTCGTTCTTCCATAAATTCATGCCGTTCTCAATGGAAATTGACCAACACTTCATTGCAGCTATAATCACTGTAGTCGGATTCTCGATACACGATAAAGTCGTAATTTTTGACCGTGTGCGTGAAAGACGAAAAGAATATCCAACCAGAGGCATTGCTCAAAACATCAATGATTCATTAAATACAACATTGACTCGTACAATAAGTACAACCTTAAGTGCTGTTATCGTATTGGTTTCTATTTTTGTATTGGGTGGTGATTCGATACGTAGTTTTGCATTCGCATTGTTATTGGGTATCCTTCTTGGTGTATATTCTTCTGTATTTATTGCAACACCTGTTGCCTACGAAATATTAGAAGCAGAAGAAAAGAAGAAACACAAGAAATTGGAAAGTGAAGCTAAAAAATAAAAAGCAAAACATATAAAGAAGGGCCTCCGAAGAATAATATCTTTCAGGAGGCTCTTCTATTTTTAACACTACTTACTTATGGCTATTACAACAATCAATTTTCATTATTAATTGGTATTGCAGGATGGATGAAAGTGAGCTTACTTTGCATCATACAAATTAAGAAACAATAAAATACAAACAATAAAAATGGCAAAAATAGGTATATACTACGGATCGGATACAGGAAATACTCAAACAGTAGCAGAACAATTAGCTAAAGCTCTGGGTGTAGCATCCAGCAGCATATTTGATGTGAACAAAGCGAGTGCAGATTTCTCAGGTTATGATGTTCTCCTTTTCGGAACTTCTACAATGGGACTAGGCGATCTTCAAGACGATTGGGACGGCTTCTTAGATAAAGTGAAAACAGCTGATCTATCGGGTAAAAAAGTAGCTTTGTTTGGATGTGGTGATTCAGCCTCTTACAGTGACACTTTTTGTGATGGTGTAGGCAAGATATATGAAGCTATCAAAAATGCAGGGTGTGAAATAATTGGACAGGTTAGCCCTGAAGGATACACTTATGATAGTTCTGAAGCTCTGGTTAACGGTCAATTTGTAGGTTTGCTTATAGACGAAGACAACGAATCTGACCAGACAGCACAACGTATATCCTTGTGGGTTGAA
>JBKECE010000132.1:0-12189 GCA_047974325.1 Dysgonomonas sp.
CAAAATTATACAGATTTGCGGCATCATCCTCATTCTCATTATTCTATTTTTTATTATCAAATTTGTAAAAGAGCATTGGCAAGCTGTTCTTTATACCTTGGGCGGCATTGCTGTTGTTGCTATCATTGTCTGGATTCTTGTGAAAAAGAACCGAAATAAGGCATGATAAGAGAGTATTCATTTTAAACCCCTAATATGGACGACACGAAAAATTTTCAGTTAAAAAATTACAATGCATTCAAAACAGAATCTTTGGCGAAGTTCTTTTGTGAGCCAACTAATGTTGCAGAACTAAGAAAATGCCTCACTGAATATGTAAACGAAGAAAAACTCATTTTGGGTGGTGGATGCAATCTTTTTTTTACGAAAAACTTTGATGGAGTTGTCATTAAACCTAATATTATGGGCATCAGAGATGTGTCGGACGATGACGATGACAGCAATGATGTATTTCTGGAAGTGATGGCATCAGAAGATTGGGACGATCTTGTCCAATATTGTGTTAACAAAGGTTTCTCCGGCCTCGAAAATCTGTCATACATCCCCGGAACAGTCGGAGCATCTCCTGTGCAAAATATAGGAGCATACGGAGCCGAAGTGAAAGACCACATCAGGGAAGTTGTTGCCATAGATATGAATACAAATGAAGTGATATCTTTTTCCAACGCCGAATGTGGATTTGAATATCGCGATAGCATATTCAAGAAAACCAATCGTTATGTGATCGTTTCAGTTGTTTTTCAATTGAAAAAATCCTTTTCCTATTTCCCCAGATATGCAGATCTGAACAAAGAATTGGAAGATGTGGAAGAGCCAACCATACAGGATGTAAGAGAAGCTGTAATAAATATCCGCAAGAGAAAATTACCGGATCATCGCGAGTTGCCTAATTGTGGCAGTTTCTTTAAGAACCCATATATAGACAAAGAAAAAGCTGATACATTGGTCGGGCTATGTCCCGATCTGCCGATCTATCCATTGGCAAACGGATTAATAAAGACTTCGGCTGCATTTCTTATAGACAGAGCCGGATTCAGAGGAAAGCGTATCGGAAATATAGGCACATACCCAAACCAAGCATTGATTGTTGTCAATTAATGAGCAACAGACGGCAACGAGATTGTATCTTTCATGCACGAAATGCAGGATGCCGTGAATGATAAGTTCGGAATACAACTCGAACCCGAAGTAAAAATATTGTAATCACCTTAAAAAACGCAGAAAAGAAATATACATGGCATCATTTATTATTGAAGGCGGCCGTAAACTAAGTGGCAGCATTACCCCTCAGGGTGCAAAAAACGAGGCATTGCAAGTTATCTGTGCTGTACTGCTTACCCCGGAAGAAGTCATCATTGAAAATATACCCGACATTTTGGATGTTAACAATCTTATATCACTTTTGGGAGATATGGGTGTAAAAACCAAAAGAATAAACGAGGATACCTGGTCTTTCCAGGCCGACGAAGTTGATTTGGACTACTTGCAAAGCGACAAGTTTCTTAAACAAAGCTCTTCATTGCGTGGTTCAGTCATGATTATAGGTCCATTAGTGGCTCGTTTCGGGCAAGCATTGCTTCCAAAACCGGGAGGAGATAAAATAGGCCGTCGCCGTCTGGACACGCATTTTATAGGTATTCAGAAACTTGGCGCAGAATTCAATTATGACACTGACAGGCAAATTTATAGTATCACTGCACAAAAGCTCAAAGGAACATATATGCTTCTGGACGAAGCTTCTGTGACAGGGACAGCCAACATAATAATGACTGCGGTTTTGGCAGAAGGAGAAACCACTATATACAATGCTGCTTGTGAACCCTATTTGCAGCAATTGTGTAAGTTGCTGATCAAAATGGGAGCAAAAATAAGTGGAGTAGCATCAAACCTTATCAGGATAGAAGGAGTAGAATCTCTGGGAGGAGCATCCCATCGCATATTGCCCGATATGATAGAAATCGGAAGTTTTATCGGTATGGCTGCAATGACGGGCTCAGAACTAACAATCAAGGATGTGGCGTATGATGATTTGGGAATTATACCAGATACCTTTCGCCGTTTGGGAATTATATTAGAAAGAAGAAATGATGATATATTCATTCCAGCGCAAAAAGAATACCAGATAGATACTTTCATAGATGGTTCTATTCTCACCATAGCAGATGCACCATGGCCGGGGCTTACACCTGACCTTATCAGCGTATTGCTCGTTGTTGCCACTCAGGCAAAAGGCAGTGTGCTTATCCACCAGAAAATGTTTGAAAGCCGTTTGTTCTTTGTCGATAAATTGATAGATATGGGAGCACAGATCATTCTCTGCGATCCACATCGAGCCACTATAATAGGCACAGGGAAACGTCCCATGCGTGCAACAACAATGACATCGCCGGACATCCGTGCAGGAATTGCACTTCTCATCGCAGCCATGTGTGCAGATGGTAAAAGTACAATAAACAATATCGAACAGATAGACCGTGGCTACCAACAGATTGATGTACGTCTCAATCAGTTAGGAGCAAATATTGTGAGAATAGACTAAACCTCTGTGCACCTCTATAGAATAGCAAGAAAGCAAAAAGGATAGAATGTACGTTCTATCCTTTTCTTTTATTTCTTCAAATGATATTTGAATCATTTCTATTCTGCCTTTTTCCAAACTCCGATAATTTCACCGAAAAACAAGTGATGAAGTCCCGGATCACTATACCATTTTGTTGCAATCTCTTTGTCCGAAATATCTTTCGGATCAATAGCCTGATTCAGCAATTTGCGACATTCTATAATCATCGTAGCTTCCCTGAAAGCCATTGCTCCTGAAGGCATACGCAAAGGAGTGAGTCCTGATTCTTTTATTTTGTCGGTGTCCCTACCCGACTTGCTGCCTATTACCTGCATTTTGTCTTTATAACTTTCACTATAGAAAGAAATAGTATAGACAGATTCACGATTCAAAAATTCGTATGTATAACGTGTATCTCTGATAGTCATAAAAGCAACAGGTCTTTCCCAAACTGTTCCAAATCCACCCCAACTAGCAGTCATAGTGTTAAATGACGAGTCGTTGCCTGCCGTAACCAGCATCCATTTATGATTGATGAGAAACAAGTCGTTTGAGATGCCGCTAACGCTGTCTTTCGCAAAGCCTTCATAAATTTCGGCTTTGACCGTTTTTTTGTCTTGTTCATCTGCTTTAACACCTTCATGTTTTGGAGCCTTTGTACAAGAAAAAAAGAAAACCAATGCTGTAATAAATAATAGATACTTTTTCATCTTATTTTTTATAATAAATTTCAGTCAAACATTTCCGCTACACGTTGCACAGCTTTGACAAGCACGTCTATTTCTTCTTTTGTATTATAAAAAGCAAATGAGGCTCTCACTGTACCTTCAATACCGAGTTCTTCCATCAGAGGTTGAGCACAGTGATGCCCAGTGCGTACGGCGACACCCATTTTGTCCAAAAGCATTCCCATATCATAATGATGGATATTTTTTACAAGGAAAGATATTACACTGCTTTTCTGATCAGATGTTCCATAGATCCGCAACCCGTCTATTTTCAACAATTCCTGCGTTGCATAATGTAATAGTTCATCTTCGTAGGCATGAATAGCATCAATTCCTAAAGCTGAAACATATTCCAGAGCAGTGCCTGTGGCTATAATATCCACATAATTAGGTGTGCCTGCCTCAAACTTAAATGGCAATTCGTTGAATGTTGTTCCTCTGAACGACACGTGGCCTATCATTTCACCACCTCCCTGATATGGAGGCATCCGGTTCAGTAATTCTTCTTTACCATAAAGAATTCCAACACCGGTAGGTCCGTAAACCTTATGTGCCGAAAATACGAGAAAATCACAATCCAACTGCTGCACATCCACCGGAATATGTTGTACGGATTGAGCTGCGTCAATCAACACCGGAATATTATGCTGATGAGCAATTTCAATAATTTCTTCAATCGGATTGATTGTTCCCAGAACATTGGAAACGTGCATCACCGAGATCAATTTGGTTTTGTCGGAAATTAGGTTTTCCAATTCATCCAATTTTAGTTCGCCTTTCTCATTGATCGGTATAACACGCAGCTTAATGCCACGTATGCTTTCTTGTAATTGCCAAGAAACAATGTTGGAATGGTGTTCCATCGCCGAAACAATGATTTCATCCCCTTCTTTGCAAAATGCCTGACAGAAACTATGCGCTACCAGATTTATGGATTCGGTGGTTCCTTTCGTGAAAATAATTTCCCCGTTATGTCTTGCATGAATATAATTTTGAACAATCTTCCGTGCATTTTCGGTCTGATCTGTAGCTAATTGACTCAGATGATGCACACCACGATGCACATTAGCATTCACAGTATCATACACCTCCGAAATCTTGTCAATCACACATTTAGGCTTCTGCGTTGTAGCTCCATTATCGAAGTAAACCAACGGCTTGTCATATATTTTTTGAGAAAGAATCGGGAAATCGGCGCGTATTTTATTAATATCTAATGCCATAATAAGATTTTATTTACAGATAGAGCAATTGCCACACCTAGCTTCAGAGTCTCCTCTGAATCGTTTTTCTATCAATTCGAGCAAACGTTCTTTCAACACATCCAAACGGATAAGCTTCAGCACATCATCCGTAAATGCCTGCATTAATAACAATTTTGCATCTTCTTTATTAATGCCCCGTGCCTGCATATAAAACAAAGCTTCTTCATCCAACTGACCTGTTGTCAATCCGTGAGAACATTTCACATCATCGGCATATATTTCGAGTTGAGGCTTAGAAAACATCCGTGTGCGCGGCGACGTACACAAATTGTTATTTGTCTGATAAGCCATTGTTTTCTGTGCATCTTTTTCTACCAATATACGTCCACAAAATGCACCTATCGATTCATCTTGTAACACATATTTAAACAACTGTGTGCTCTGACAGTTTGGTTTGGCATGATCAAGAAATGCAAAATTATCCACATGCTGCTCTTTTCCGGCAATGATCATTCCTCCAACAGTAGCTTCGGCATATTCACCATCAAGCTTTATATGATAATTGTTACGTGTATAACCACAATCCAACGTCAGATTATTGGTGAGCACATTCGAATTTTTGGCTTGATGAATAAATGTTGCAGCCAAACGAGTCGTATTTTTGGAACTCTCTTCCAATTCATAAAAATCGACATGAGCACTTTCTTCAGCAAAAATCTCAGTAACTTGTGTTGCCAGAAATTTAGCATTATCCACCGTATGATCACAAACCAATAATTTAGCTTGTGAATTTTTTCCTATTATAATAAGCAAACGCCTGTTTATCAAAAAGTCAGCATTACTTGTTAAGATATTTATCAACTGTATGGGATGATCTAGAACCGTGTTGTCAGGCACATATACCACAAATCCATCCTGTACAAACATCGTATTGAAGGCAATGACTCCGTTTTTATCCAATTGCGCTGCCTGTCCATAATACCGATCAAATATCGCCGGTTGTTCTTCTGCAAATGTTTTCAGACTACCGACAAATACATTTTCAGGATAATTTGATTTTGATTCGGACTGATCATAAAATGAATCATTAACATGGAAATATAAGTTAGCTGCCAGTTCCGGAACATTGCATTTATATGCTTTATATGGATTCACTTTCACAGGAATCCTTTTCAAATTCATCCCATAATCAGGGATAAATTGGGCTGCAATATCCGAGTGAAGAAAATCTTCGAGTTTAGACGTTGGAAAACCTATTTTCCGAAATGCGTCAAAAGCCCTATCTCGATGTCGGTTGAGGCCCGCAACTGAATGCGAATCTATTTCGGATCGGTATTGAGTGAACAAGTCTATATATTGTGTTTCAACCATATTCTCTCAATCTTTGAATTCTTTAATAATCCAATCGTAGCCTTTTTCTTCCAGTTCCAAAGCCAATTCAGCACCCGCACTTTTCACAATGCGCCCTTTGTAAAGGACATGAACAAAATCAGGTTTGATGTATTCCAAAAGCCGTTGATAGTGAGTGATCACAATTGTAGCATTATCTGCCCGACGTAATTTGTTCACTCCAGAGGCCACAATGCGAAGCGCATCAATATCCAGACCAGAATCTGTTTCATCCAAGATTGCCAATTTAGGATCAAGCATTGCCATTTGAAAAATCTCGTTACGTTTTTTCTCTCCGCCCGAAAAGCCTTCGTTCACCGAACGGCTCGCCAATGTCGCATCCAATTCCACCAACTCACGTTTTTCTTTCATTAATTTCAGAAATTCAGTGGCAGAAACAGGCTCTAATCCCGCATATTTACGTCTCTCATTCAGTGCGCTACGCATGAAGTTAGTCATGCTAACACCCGGAATTTCTACCGGATACTGAAAGCTTAGGAACAAACCTTCACAAGCTCTTTCTTCCGGAGCCAGCTCTAATAAATCCTTACCTTCAAAATCGACAGTTCCACCAGTCACTTCAAAATTCGGATTTCCGACCAACACAGATGCCAAAGTACTTTTTCCAGCACCATTAGGCCCCATTATGGCGTGTATCTCACCTCTGTTCACTTCCAGATTTAATCCTCTCAATATTTCTTTTCCATCTACACTTGCATGTAAATCTTTTATATTTAACAAGTTTGCCATTATTTATATTTTATCGTATAAATGTTACACTAATTTAACAACGAAAATACTCAAAAGTTCTGCCTGATGCAAACTATTGAGTATTTATAAAATCTATCGTTTTTTAGATTTTGAATTTTAATCTCTCGTTCTTAGCGATTTTCCTCTTTTATTAAGTAATATATCTAGTGCAACCCCCACAACAAGATATCCTAGGAGCATGAAAGGCACATACCAGACTATGTGGTCAAGATGTGGATGAAAATATGCATGCTGTTTAAATACTATTAACCAAGACAGAGAGCACAATGAAGATAAACCCGTAGTTAATAATAGAGCATTATATTTTCTTTCTTTATTTTTTTGTTTCATGTATATGTATACACCACAGATTATATATATAATAAACATATAAAGATAATGGAAATCAAACCCTTTTGATATAAATTTCCACTTAAAAATATCGATTCCCAGATACACCTTCGATATAAAATAAGCGATTTGCTGCGAAGACAAACCTTCATTATATACGAACGTAGTGCGCCTCAAGTAAGATTCTGATAAGTAAGATATTGCACTATCAACACCACCCAATTCAACAGTTATCTGACATAAAAGAATCAATGTTTCAATTGTTACTGCTAAAATTATAACAAGACCTATTTTGAATGAGAATATAAAAAAATCTGACAATTTTTTTCTTTCTAAAAAATAGTAATACACTATGGGTACAAATATGGCTAATAATACTGTCGTGAAAAATTCAAAACCTGTAAATAATGTTCGAATAAAAACTGCAACGAAAAGGAAAAAATATATTTTTCTATTGCTTACACTATCAGTTTTTTTAGATCTTTTCTCTAACAATAATAGTATCGTTAGAAAAGGTATAAAATATGACCATATAGACCACCAAAGACTGACTCCAAAAAAGACTAATAATGAAGATAAAAATATTAACACAAAAGTTATAATTGCAGGTAACAATCCAAAGTTTCTATAGCACCATCCTAGAAAAATAATAAATACCAATGAAACCAGAACTGCATTTATAAATCTATATATGTTCAGATTTGTAATATTATCAAACGGCAGAATTTTCCCTAAAACACTATATATAATCCCGGATGCTCCTGTTTGTGACATGTATGCCATATAATCTTGAGGTATATTTTCACCATCTTTATAAAAATTATACTGCGTTTTCATTCCCTCAAAAATGATTCCGTTCCTGTGTGGTTCAAATTCCGTTTCATTCTCTGCCTGACTTATTTCTTTATCGTATACAATACCAGGTAAGCCTGCATGCGAAAAAATGCCTCTTTCTTGAGATTCCACCTGGCGTCCAATAACAAGAACCTCCTCAAACGACATATGAAATCCTAAATCAGATATACTAAATATGTTATCATAATAACTTGGTACAAGTAAAAAGAATGCTCCTAAAACCAATAGTATGTTTTTCTTTTTCTTTTTCATCAAAACAATAAAATCTCTCATCGATAAACTAATTTAATGATTTCAAAATATTGTATTTTATGAAAGTATATTTATTTAAAAAATATCGAAAAGAAACATTTAACACCCCAAATCCATACTTCATACTACGACTAAAGTTTATAGATGATGCTTCATCAAAATATTTTGTTGGACATGTTATTTCAGCAATCTCATATCCTTTATTGAAAACCTGTGCAATAAATTGATTATCAAAAATAAAATCATCAGACAATTTATTATAATTAATATCCTCTAAAACCTTTCTGCTGTATGCTCGGTATCCGGTGTGGTATTCTGACAATTTTTGCCCCATTAAAAGATTCTGAGTGAAGGTAAGAAACCTGTTAGCTACATATTTATATAACGGCATTCCGCCTCTGATTGCTCCTTTTCCTAAAATACGTGATCCAATAATAACCTGATACACATCGTTCGCTATCACATAACACATTGAGTGTATTAACTTAGGTGTATATTGATAATCCGGGTGCAGCATGACAATAATATCCGAGCCTATTTCCAGAGCCTTATTATAGCATGATTTCTGATTGCCGCCATATCCTTTATTCTTATCGTGCTTTATTATGTGCCTTATCCCAATTTCGGTTGCCACCTCAATTGTATTGTCGGGGCTGTTATCATCTACTAATATAACTTCATCAACTATATCGAATGGTATCTCATCGTACGTAGTCTGTAAAGTGTTTGCGGCCTTATAAGCTGGTAAAACAACTGTAATTTTCTGGTTGTTTATCATTTTGTAAAGAATTATATTATTTCTATAAATCCATTTCTGCAACCACAGGACAATGGTCAGAAAAAGCAACATCTGATAATATTGCAGCATTTTTAAGTCTAGGACGAGCTTCCTCCGATATCAAATGATAATCAATGCGCCAACCCAGATTCTTGGCACGAGCTCCGGCACGGAAACTCCACCAACTATATTTTTCAGGACTTTGGTCAAATTCGCGAAAAGTATCGACCATTCCTGTCGAAATAAAATTATCGAACCATTCGCGTTCTTCAGGCAAAAAACCGGAAGATTTAGTGTGCCGTTCAGGATGATTAATGTCTATCGGTTTGTGACAAATATTATAGTCGCCACAAATGAGTATTTGCTTGCGCTCTTTTCTCAATTCAAGAATGAATTTGGTGAAATCATCCAGAAATTTCATTTTGAAGTCTTGCCTCGCATCACCCATAGTTCCGGATGGAATATAGACGTTGATCAATGTCATATCTCCATAATCAAAGCGAATCACTCTTCCCTCTTGGTCATATACAGGCATATCCATCCCTATTTTCACAAAATCGGGTTTATGCTTGGTGATTATGCCAACACCACTATATCCTTTTTTTTGAGCCGGATGAAACAAACAATATTCATATCCTAATGCATTCAGTGATATTATGTCTATCTGATCATCTTGTGCTTTCAACTCCTGAAAACACAAAATATCCGGACATTCTTGTTCTATCCATGTCAGCAATCCTTTGTTAATGGCCGAACGTATTCCGTTCACATTGTATGATATGATTTTCATCCTATTTTATTTTGATTGTTTTTCGGCTTCTTCCATCTCCACTTTTTTCACTTTTTGGAAGAGATTGGAAGCAAATACAAATTCATTGAATGATTCATTGGTCGAGAACATCACTTCTTGGTTAGTTCCTGTCCATTCGAGATTTCCCTCCTTAATAAAAAATATTTTCTCACCAATATTCATCACAGAATTCATATCGTGCGTATTGATGATTGTCGTAATATCATATTCTTTTGTAATATCGTGTATAAGCTCGTCAATCACTAAAGATGTTTGTGGATCCAGACCGGAATTGGGCTCATCACAAAATAAATATTTAGGATTCAAGGCAATTGCACGTGCAATGGCTGCCCGTTTCATCATTCCTCCGCTTATTTCGGACGGATACAAATTCCCTGCATCGCTTAATTTCACTCTTTCTAGACAAAATTCGGTGCGTTTCACTTTCTCTTTTTTCGATAGAGACGAAAACATTTGTAACGGGAAAAATACATTTTCAAAAACTGTCATGGCATCAAACAATGCCGAACCTTGAAAAATCATACCCATCTCCTGACGTAGATCTTTCAACTCATTACTGTTCATTTTGGTCAAATCGCGACCATCATACAATATTTCACCCGAAGTGGGACGCATCAATCCAACAAGGTTTTTCAGTAAAACAGTTTTACCCGATCCACTACGTCCTATTATCAAATTGGTTTTGCCTTCCTCAAAGACCATATTAAAACCATTCAGAACTTCGCGTCCTTCAAATGATTTTTTCAGATTTCTCACTTCTATCATCCCATCATCAATTGAGTGATTAATAAATCGGATACAAGTATTAAAACACTACTCATAACCACCGAATTTGTGCTTGCCTTACCAACATCCAAAGAGCCACCACGCGCATAATATCCGAAATAAGACGCTACTGTGGCAACAATAAATGCAAAGAATATTGATTTAATGATGGCATACCAGATATAGAATTGTTTGAAAAAAGATTGCAAACCATATTCAAAATCAGATACTGGCATAATATGCCCGAATATGCAAACAGCATACCCTCCCAAAATTCCTAAAAATATACTGAGAGTGACCAATACAGGAGTGAATACCATCAAAGCCAATGTTTTAGGCAATATCAGATAGTTTGCAGAGTTAACTCCCATAATTTCCAATGCATCAATTTGCTCTGTGATACGCATTGTTCCAATTTCCGAAGCTATATTCGACCCAACTTTCCCGGCCAAAATAAGGAACATAATGGAAGATGAAAATTCGAGCAAAATAATTTCGCGTGAAACATATCCTACCGTCCAACGTGGCATCACAGGCGAATCAATATTCAGTTTTATCTGAACCACAATCACCGCACCTATAAAGAAAGAGATGATGATAACGATTATAATGGATGCAACCCCAAGTTTGCTTATTTCGTTCACAAATTGCCTTAGAAAAACATTCATTTTTTGAGGCTTTGTGAATACTTTTCTCATCAATAGTGCATATTGACCTATTTTACTAAAAAAATCTAATAGTAACATATATTATTTTTCGTAAATGCCGTTTTGTCGAAACAAAGATAATGAATTTTGTCAATTCAACATCAACTTTTCAATATCACAATGCTGTCAATATTGCTTTTTATAAAGATTTTCTTTGCAGCCTCGCCCACAGCTTTTGTCGCCGCAGCATCAAATGTTGCACTTACAACACTCCCAATAACCGGAATAATCTTACTCGCATTCGCAGCGCTTTTGAGTCCTATTTTTTGCAATATTTTGCTACCCGTTTTCTGCTCTACTGCATTCACCGTTTTCGCAGAGATATTTGTCAGTATTTTAGTCGCCACACGTTCTGTAGCTTTCAGGCTCATATCTTTAATCAGTTCTTTGGCTCCATTGCCTGCCATACTGATGTATATTAAAGATTTTACTTTATCGTCACGAATATCGTGTCCACCCATATAAGCTATTGCCGCAATCATTCTCACTTGAATATAGACAACGCTGATCACATTTACCGGAATAGTAAAAGGCATAGTCATGAATCCTCCAAAACCTGTAACAGCACCACTCGTTGCAGCTTTCGTTACCTGCCAACGAATAAGGCTATCCACTTTCTGTTCTAATGAGCCTTCCCCTTTCAAATAATTATTAGCCAGAGCAAAAGCGGAATCTGCTCCTGCATATCCATTGATGGATTTGGCATATGTCCAATCTAAAACCTGCTGAACAATACCATGTGTAAAAGGAATATTCATCGCCATCGTTTGTGTTATATATTTATATTCTTTTATCGATTTAATATAAACAAATATATAGCATAAAATATTACGAATTTGAGATATTTTATCATATAAATTAATTATAGAAGTTATTCTGAGAAAGAAAGATCGGAATGATAATGATAAAGGGGAGGGAATAAAAAAGAAGAAGAAGAGTTCTCCTGATTTCCCAGTGCAGAACTCTTCTTCCTTCTAAAAGATGGCGGTTACCTACTCTCCCACAATTACAGCAGTACCATCGGCGTGGTCGGGCTTA
>JBKECE010000152.1:0-15281 GCA_047974325.1 Dysgonomonas sp.
AGCACTACCCGATGTCTAATGTATTTTCAGAGAGCAAGAATAAAAAGCAAGAGAAAATAAGTTGCAAAATCTGATTTATCAAAAACAAAATACCAAACTAATAATATAACAGAAAAGAGAAGGATGCTAATTAATATTGATTAGCATCCTTCTCTGTTTTTATTCTCTAGAATGAAAAAAGAGATTTAATTCCTTTATGTATTTAGCAGTCAATCCTGACGTAAGAAAATGTGCACACTCCTACTCCACACCACTTTGCAATTATATAATTGTCCTCTATTGAACATTATTTATCATGAGATGGAGGCGATTGAGTATATTTACATCGCTCACTCCACTATCAAAATCAAGTGCAAGTAGATTCATCTGAGGATACATTTCCTTTATTTTTTTCTCTACACCTTTCGATATAATATGATTGGCAATACAGCCAAACGGTTGGAGTGAAAGGACATTATTAATGCCTTGCTTAGAATAAGACACTACCTCAGCTGGGAGCAACCAGCCCTCACCAAACTGCGCAGCCATGGATACAATGCCATCAGCATGTTCTGCCTCATCAAATATATCGGGTAAGGGTGTGAAATAATGAAACCGGGATGCTATTTCGTTTATTTTATTCACTTGCTTATATACCAATTTATAAAGTTGATTCATTACAAAATCGGGCAAAGCTGATTTAACGAGATTATTATCTTTGTTCACTTTTCTGTTGACAAATGTCTGTAAAAAGAAATTACTAATCATCGGTGGACATATTTCCACTTTCTGATTGATAAGCCAATTCACCACATCTCGATTGGCAAATGAGTGGAATTTGAGAAATATCTCGCCTACAATTCCGACTTTCATAAAATCATCCCGATTTTCAATTATTTGATTGAAATCATTTGCCGCATCAGATAATAAGCGCAGCAATCCTTTCGAATCATTTGCCAGAATATGCTGTGTTGCCACTTCAAGATAATAGTCGCGAAGCTGCAATGATTCACCTTTTTTCTTTTCGCGAACAACGGAAGCATGATAGAATTGCGACAAGCAATCGCCAAAAAGAATAGCGTTAAGCGTTACTTTTATTATTTTCAGCCAATCTATCTTGAATCCGGATTGTTCATTGCTGAGACCTCCAACAGCGAGTACAACGACCGGCACATTGGAAAAACCAGCTTCAACCAACCCATTTTTGATGAGCGAAACATAGTTTGTGGCACGACATTGGCCTCCTGTCTGAGTGATGGCTACGGCTGTGTTTTCAGGATCATATTTTCCAGATTTCAGAGCCTTTACAATGTCACCGACGATGAGTGTAGCCGGATAACAAACTTCGTTGTTTGCATATTTTAGTCCAAAATCGGCCGATAAAGTGTCACTCTTCGGCAAGTTTTCCACTTCGTAACCCGCAAGCTTCATCAATGCAGGAATGAAAGGTGACAGATAATCCGTAAAAAACGGAACGATTATCTTCCTTTTCACTTTGTCCTCAGGTTGATACACTTTTGTTGTGATAAATGGTTTAATTTCTCCGGACTTATGCCCATTATATTTAAGACTTTCTATCAGAGAACGCACCCGTAGCTTGATAGACCCAATATTGGTCACATCGTCCAATTTCAATATCGTCAACGATTTATTATATCTCTTCAGTATGGCTGATATTTCGTCGAGCAAAAAGCTGTCTGGTCCACAGCCGAAAGACGTCATCTGCATGAAATGTACATTGTGCCCCTGCTGAGCCGCCCATTTTGCGGCTTTTGTAATTCTGTTCACATAAGCCCATTGTGAAATCATGTGAGTCTGATCAGTCACTTCTAAAGAGGTATTTTGACGAATAATATCTTCGGTTATTACATTTACACCCAGATCTGCAATCATATCAGACAACTTATGCTGCACTAATGGGTCAGTATGATACGGACGACCAGCCAACAAAATTGTAAGTTTGCCATCTTCTAAGCCTTTAGCATAAGTCTCCTCATTCAGTTGTTTTATATTAAACTCATAGTCACTCTGTGCTTTTAATGCTACTGCCACAGCCCGTTCTATTACTTTGTCTGCAATACCTAAAGTTTTGAGATAAGCTACACAGTTTTTTTTCAGCAACTTTTCATCACCAAATGTTATAACCGGAGAATCCACCGGAATCCGATTTGTTTTCATCGGATCTATCGCACTTTTTACCACATCGGAATATCCTGAAACAATAGGACAATTGTAACTATTTACAGCTTTTTTATCCTCCTGTTTTTCATAAATCACATAAGGAAAAAAGATACGATCTACTTTTTTATCTATCAGATCATAAATATGGCTGTGAACCAGTTTTGCAGGAAAGCAAATATTGTCCGACATAACAGAATGAATACCATTTTCATACTTCTTAAATGTAGACGATTCCGACAAATATGTTTGAATGCCACATTCGTTAAATAAAGCATTCCAAAATGGATAATCTTCAAACATATTCAGCACGCGCGGGATACCTACAACGAGTGTCTTTTCACCTTTAAGAAGCGGGCGATCAAATATCATTGAATATTTCTGATGATAGAGATTGACACCCTTTGCATCAGCAGTTCCGTTATTGGTGAATATTTTTTCACATTTATTTCCGGAAAAATAGATATTCTTATTTTCAAAAGTATATTTGTTTACCAAGCAGACATTCTCACAACCTCTGCAATGTAGTTGCTTGGTTGAATATTCAGCAGCCTGAAGCATTTCGTCTAATGTAACGGGCACAGCTTCCTGCAACGTGTCTTTGGCAAATAATGCACAACCATAAGCGCCCATCAATTCAGGAAGATTGCTGCGATGCACGGTTTGTCCTATGAGATTTTCAAAAGCACGTACGACCGAATCATTACGCATCGTTCCACCCTGCACAACGATATGCCGACCTAGTTCTTTTGCATTTTTCAGTTTCAGAACCTTATATAGACAGTTTTTCACAACTGAATAAGATAATCCGGCAGAAATATCGGCAACGGTAGCACCTTCACGTAAAAATTGTTTCACCTTAGAGTTCATGAACACCGTACAACGTGTTCCCAAGTCGCATGGAAATTTACCCTGACAAGCCAGATTTGCAAATTCCTGCACCGAATGCTTCAATGATTTGGCAAATGTTTCTATGAACGAACCACAACCTGAAGAACATGCTTCATTGATTTCCATACGGTTCAAAGCACCATTCTCAATGAACATAGCCTTCATATCTTGCCCGCCAATATCGAGAATGAACGATACATCGGCATCCATCTGCTTTGCAGAAAGATAATGCGCAATGGTTTCAATAACACCACAGTCGAGACTAAATGCAGCCTTGATCAAATCCTCACCATAGCCAGTAGAACAACTGCCTTTAATTTGAAGCTCTGTTCCGATTTCTTTGCATTTCTGTTCCAGCAGTAACAAGCCTTTTTTTACGGCCAAAATCGGATTTCCTTCATTCGGACAATAGTGGGTAAACAGCAATCGGTCTTGGTCATCAATTACCACTATTTTTGTAGTCGTAGATCCGGAATCAATGCCCAAATAGGCAGCCCCTTTATGATCTTTGAGTAATGCAGTTTTTATTTGAGTGCGTAGTTTATCTTCACGCCATTGTTTCAGATCATCTTCATCTTTAAAAATTGGAGGAAGTCGGTCAGCCATCTTAAATCCAGCAGTTTTACTCTGATTCTCTTTCAGTTTCAAGAGAAAATCGGACAAAAGGCTTACTGATGCATCTTCCTTATTCGACAAGGCACAACCCCATGCAGGAAGTAAGTTCGAATTTTCGAGGACAACATAATCGTCTTCTTTCAGATGCAAATAATTAACAAATGCATTTTTAAGTGAAGGTATGAAAGTCAGTGGGCCACCACAAAACATTATCTTAGAATTAATGCTGCATCCGTGCGACAGCGTAACAACAGTTTGCACGGCTATTGCATGAAATATAGATGCTGCAATATCTGCTTTAGATACATTCTTGCTCACCAAATTCTGCACGTCCGTTTTAGAAAACACACCACAACGCGATGCTATTGGATAGACATGCTCAGCCTGTGTTGCCAATGCATTCATTTCCTCTATGCTACAAGCCAGAAGGATAGACATCTGGTCAATGAAAGCACCTGTTCCACCAGCACAATTACCATTCATGCGCATGTCTGGTATGCCTTCTGCCGAAAAATAAATTATTTTCGCATCCTCTCCACCAATATCTATCACTGTTGATATATCCGGAAATTTTTTCTTTATAAGATTTGCCACTGCAACAACTTCCTGCTCAAAAGGTATAAACAGGCGTTCTGTAAGTCCCATTCCAGCTGATCCGGTGATAGTCAACTTGAGATAACAATCACCAACAATCTGCATTAATTCTTCAAATAATGCAAATACAGCATCCGATACATTGGCATGATGTCTTTCGTATTTCGAAAAAATAATCTCATCAGTTTCATCCACCACTACCATCTTGGCAGTAGTAGATCCAACATCTAGTCCTATTCTAACTATTTTCATAATAAAGAGAACTGCTTTGTACAGTCTGATTTAATCTTCAAATTTACGATAATTTCAATTTATCTAATTGAAGATGATGTTAATATAATGCGAAATATTGCCAACATATTGAATATTAAGCATAGTAATGCGTAATCGATTCTATTTATACCAAATTGCAAAGATAGATAAAGCAATTCTATTAATAAAACTGTTGAAACATATATTAACAAATAGACTGTCTTGAAGACCAAGCTATGCAAACTGCTTCATCTCCTGTTTTAAATAAAAATCATTGGTCGATGTTACAAAATACTTTCTCCTTCGTTATCTTTATAAAACGGAAGCAAATCAAGTGAATGGAAATAGAAAAATTTAAATCAATATTCATGCCACTGCGCGAAAAGATGCAAAATCTGGCAAGAAGCATGTTACAAAATGAAATAGAGGCGGAAGATTCTGTTCAGGAAACCTATCTTCGGATATGGAGTCTCAGGGATAAATTAGAAAATCATCCAAACAGTCAGGGCTTTGCTATGCAAACATTAAAAAACATTTGCATTGACAAACTCAGAGCTGAAAAAACAAATTTATCTCTGGAAATCCTAAACCTTCAAGAAGGCGGGAGAGACCCTTATTCCCAAACCGAGCAAAACGATAGCATACGGATTGTGAAACAGATTATGGATACATTGCCCGAACTGCAAAGAAAAATAATGATGATGCGTGATGTGGATGGATATGAACTTGACGAAATAGCTGAAATAATAGGATCAGAAGTGACAGCTGTGAGAATGAACTTATCCAGAGCCAGAACAAAAGTAAGAGATAGATACTTAAATATAAACAGAATGCATAAAGAACCCATCTGATATGACAAATAATATAAACAATATTCTGGAAAAATATTTTAATGGAGAAACATCCTTGCATGAAGAGGAAGTTCTACGAAAATATTTCAGTGGAAAAGATGTAGCTGATGAACACCAAATATATGCACCAATGTTTGCATTCTTTTCACAAGAGCGTAATACTGCTCCTACTGAATCCGATACGACAAAACTAATCAATAAGAGAAAAAAGCTTCCCTATTTTTTATGGATTGGTGGCGTAGCTGCTTCTGTAGCTCTCTTTTTAGCCATTCGGGTTTCATTCTCGAACAGCGAAGGCGATGTAAACAAATCTATCGTCTACATCGACGGACGTAAAATATCCGACATGCAGACAATCAATTCGCAAGCACTGATATCTATAGAAAATGTATCGTACAACGATGAAGAAACTATTAATACACAAATTGACATACTCGACTCATTCACTCAATAAAATATAAAGACATGAAACAAAGAATATTTATAATAATCGCCATATTCCAGTCTGTTGCATTGACTGCCTATGCACAAGATCATCTGAAAATCAAGGAAGTATTTGACAAATATGGCAAACAGAAAGGCTCTGTTCTGGTACAGCTATCCACCGACATCCTATCGCAAGGAAACTGCCGCATATCGGTATATAAAAGTCTGGTGATGGACGAAGATGCTCCAAAAACACAGTTTGCAACACAATCTATAGAAGTTGATATAAAAAAAGGATCAAAGATAAGTGAAACCAATAAGAACGGAAAACTGGAATTAGCCACTTATACTTTGAAAGTCAACAATAAATCAAATGAATATATCCTCTATAAAAACAAATCTAAAAAGATCACACTTGTGTATCTGAAAGGTGATTTTCCGCCTCAGCAATTAGATTCTGAACTAAACAAGCTCAAAGATCTTTTTATCTATGTGAACAATAAACGAATAAAAATCAATTAATTTTAAAAAAAACAACTAATTATGAAAGCAATAATATTTTCACTTTTCCTATTTTTCACACCTTTTATTCTGACTGCAAACAATTTAAATGATACAACAATAATAGAGAAAAAGACAACAATCATATCCCGCGATTCCATCTCTGTGATCAATACGACTGACACTATTATCGATAACATTTTTCCAAGCGAAGTTATTGCAGATGGCTCCAATTACAGCTTCATCTTTCAATGGAGCAGAAGACATAAACTCCATCCGCATTGGTCGGGATTTGCTATGAGTTTTTTAAACTATGACGATAACAACATACCAAACGGAAGCCCTAGAATAAGTCGGTCTCATGCTTTTTCCCTCAACCTGATGGACTACAGCTACACATTCAGAGGCACTAATCTATTGCTTGTTAGTGGATTTGGACTCGATTGGCATCGCTATCACTTTAAAGACAATGCAGCATTGACAACCGCAGACAACAGAACTCTATTCAAGCCGGCACCAGACGGAATCAACTATAAAGACAGCAAATTGCTAGCCTATTATATAACTATTCCATTGATGCTTGAATTTCAGCCCACATCAGACATCCACATATCAGGTGGTGTAGTCGGATACCTCAAATATTATTCAAAATCGCAGGTTAAATATTCAAATGCTGAAGGAAAAGATATAAGAGATGACCAAGGCAAAGACCTAAATATCCGCCCTGTGGACATGAAGTTTCGTCTGCAAGCAGGAATAAGCGATTTCACTGCATTTGCAACTTATTCCCCTTTCTCAATGTTTGACAAAGACAAAGGTCCTGACCTGAAATCATATAGCATTGGGTTGATGTTGAACTTTTAACGACAGTTAAACTATATTCTCTCTAATTTTAGCCGTATGTTTGTATTATTCAAGCATACGGCTTTCCTTTTTCCATTGAGATTTTATCAGATATAATACTATTTTGTTATTCGTGTCAATTTATTCATATACATATATTCTGTTACTCTAAGATGTGCAGCAGAATATATGCGCATACTATCTGCCAGATTTTTATATTCCTTAACAACATTGACCGTAGAATTGTTACGATAAACATATAAATGTTCTTGCTTGGTATTGAATGAATAGAAATAAAAAAATTTATCATCTACACAACCGAGCATGTTATCAGAAGAAAAAGGTATAAAACGTCTGTTTTCTTTGAAAATATCGACACCAAAAGTATTATTCAGATATGGGATGTCCAGCAATCCCATAATTGTAGGAAAAACATCGATCTGCCCACCAAGCTGATGAAATTGCTTTGGTGCGTCTTTAAATGCAGGAGAATATATAATCAGAGGAATGTGATTTAAAGATCTTGGCATTTCATATGTTTGTTTTCCTATAATTTTACCATGATCGCCCAAAAACACAAATATTGTATTAGAATACCATTCCTGCTTCGATGCTTCAGTCATAAAATTTCGAATGGCATCATCAGCATAAGCAACAATCTGTTCTTCGGGATAGTCACTCACCGATTCAAATTCTTTAGGAATAATAAATGGTGGATGATTGCTGATGGTTAAGATTGTAGCTAAGAAAGGTCTTTTTGTTTTATAAGCTTCTGTTATTTTGGGCATTGCAAAATTAAATAGAAATTTATCCGGAACACCAAATACATTAACAGCCTCCGATTCAGGATAATTTTCTCTGGAGTAAACATCTTCAAAATCATTCTCTTTCAAAAATGCTTGCATATTATCATACTGAGCTTCATGCGAGAGAAAAAACATGGTCTTATATGCCGAATACCTTAATATTGACGCAATTCCTTGGCAAATTGGAGTCTGAACATTTTTCATCGCATTTTTATCTAACAATGACGGCAATCCGCAAATAGTACCCAAAACTCCATGATTGGTATGCGTTCCTGTTGAATAAAAATTATCGAAAAAATATGATTTTCCTATTAATTCATGCAAATATGGAGTAATTGATTTTCCATTTCGTCGAATATCTAAAAAATCCATCGACATAGATTCCATCAAGACAATTACAACATTCATATCATTGGGGTCTCCCACTGTTTTTATTTCTCTTGCAACAGGAGATTTTAAATGTTCATCAGGATCTATGCTCAAATAACTTTCGATAGTCTTAATTGCATCTTGTTCAGAAACGAGATTATTTACAGAGTTATGCTTCTTGGAATTCTCTATAATATCTCTGATCAAATAAAAGGTTGGATTAATTCCTAAATGATTCAAGAAAGAGTTATTACAAAAAAAAGCTTGACTTATCCTGATTGGGTTATACCCAAATCGACCTCTAATACCCAAAAAGCAACTACCAATAATAACCAATGAAACAGGTATATAGAGGAAATAATTTTTACCCTTGGTATTAGTATATTGTTTTTTCGTTAACTGTTTATCAAACCGTAAAACGAGATAAACAAAAAGTATCATAATAATGATATATATAGCAAAATAAATATAATAAGTTGATTCTTGAAATATCATTTTCATTGCTGTTCCGCCTTCCTCTTTCCAATTGAAAATAGATGAATCTATATGTTTAAAGAAGTATCCAAAATATGATATATCAGAAACTGAAATGGCAAAAACCACTCCGAACAGAATCATATAAAAAATAGAAAAACATCTTACCAGAGTTCTATTTATTACATTGAATAGCCCCAAAACAGATAGAGTAACAAGAGGTAAAACAGCAATATAGCAAGCAATTACATTATCAAACCACACACCTTTCAGCAGAGCCGTGCAAATGAGACTGAACTTGTGATCTTCTCCAACAACATCCGAGAGGTTGTTCAACAATAAAATTATCCGTATAAAAGAGAGTATAAGTAGTGCTAAAACATGAACAGAAAGTAAATATTTGAACGTTGCGGTTATTTTTTTCATGTAAATTGGTAATGTCGATTATTTTTCTCTGGTTAACCTATGTTCTCTCACACAGGATTGGTTATCCAGCAGTTTTTTTAATTGTATCATGTTATATAGCCTGCATTATTCTTTCTATTTTCACAAGGAAATGCATCCATATCACTTACGGTTGTATTTTTTACAATTTATTTACAATAAACTGCCTATTTGCCTCACCTGAGCATAGAACTTTTGCGAAGTTTTGCTATCTTAAGGGTTCGTGTAAAAAGCCTTTAGGCTCATGTCTTTAATTGGTGCTGAATAGATGATTGCTCCCGATGAAATGTAGTCAACACCTGTTTCCGCGACAGACCTCACAGTTTGGCGTGTTATCTGTCCGGATGCTTCCGTTTTAGTTGCATTTCCAATCAGATCAACAGCTTGATGCATTTCGTCCAAAGACATATTATCGAGCATAATCACATCCACAGCATTGGTTTCCACAGCTTCTCGTACTTCTTTCAAATTGCGCGTTTCCACTTCGATTTTTAGATTTAGCTGCTTATCTTTCAGATATTGAACAGTAGACTTTACAGCATTGGTGATTCCTCCTGCATAGTCATTGTGATTATCTTTCAACATCACCATATCAAAAAGACCATAGCGATGATTTTGAGCTCCACCAATATACACAGCCCATTTTTCGCACATTCTAAAATTAGGCGTTGTTTTACGTGTATCCAATATTTTAGTATTCAAACCAGCCACCAGTTGCATCATTTCATGTGCATAAGATGCAATTCCACTCATCCGCTGCATGCAATTGAGTACTAAGCGCTCCATTGTCAATATAGATTGTGCTGCACCTTCCACAACAAAAGCGACATCTCCTTTTTTTACACTATCACCATCATTCTTATAGATTTCTATCTTCAGATCTTTGTCATAGTAATGAAAAATAGAACATGCCAGATCCACTCCGGCAAGAACACAATCATCCTTGATCAACAATCTGGCTTTTTGTTTCAAAGAAGCTGGTACACTGGCCAAAGTTGAATGATCTCCATTTCCTACATCTTCTCTTATAGCCTCACTTATGAAGTGATGTAACCGTTCATCGGTTATGTAATCAGGCCTTATCATTTTTGTCTAAGTCTTTATTATAAAATGCTCCCCTATTTTCTTTCTGTTCTATGCTTTGAGTTATAATAAGCCACGCCACACTTACCAGATTACGAAGTTCCGATAATTGAGGTGACAAAATAGAGAAATTATATATTTCCTTCACAGCCTTATATATCTCTTCCTCTTTGTGTTTTGCCAACTTCAACCGGCCATTGCTACGAACAATCCCTACTAAATCACTCATCAATGTTTGCAATTCGCGACGCAGATAGTTCAACAAGACCATCTCTTCATTCATTTTCATTCCTTCTTGATTCCATTCCGGAACTTTATTCAGATTTGTATAGTTGAAATTATCTTTATCGAGGCGTTCAATAGTCTTCAATGCAGCCCTGTGCCCAAAGACCAGTGCTTCCAACAATGAATTAGATGCCAATCTATTAGCTCCATGAAGTCCAGTGTTAGAACATTCACCAACAGCAAACATATTTTTTATAGTGCTCTGCCCGAACAAATCTACATCAATGCCTCCACATAGATAATGACTTGCCGGAACCACCGGAACCAGATCTTTAAACATGTCATAACCTTCATCTAAACACATCTGATAGATGTTCGGAAAATGAGCGAGAAATTTCTCGTGATCCAAGTGGCGGCAATCGAGACAAACGTGATCATCTCCACGTAATTTCATTTCGTTGTCAATAGCCCGTGCCACAATATCGCGCGATGCAAGTTCTTCCCGTTCGTCATATTTGTGCATGAACGGTTCACCCGAAACGGTACGTAATTTTGCACCAAAGCCTCTCACCGCTTCGGAAATAAGAGATAATTGTCCCGGTTTTTTGCTGTAAAACGCAGTTGGATGAAATTGTATAAACTGCATATTGCTAATCCTTGCTTTCGCACGGTGCGCCAGACCTATTCCATCACCGGTGGCAATGATCGGATTAGTGGTATTTTTGTAGACATGTCCGCAACCACCTGTAGCCATGAGTGTGATCTTCGCAGACATTTTCTTTATTTTCTGTGTCTTCAGATCGAGCACATATGCACCGTAACAATTCAGATTATATTTGTCGAACGATTCGTTGGGTATGTGATGTTCTGTGATCAGGTCGATCACATAGTGATGGTTGAATAGATCTACATTGTCAAGCCTGTCAATAGCTTCAAGCAAAGCTCGTTCTATTTCGGCTCCGGTGACATCCTTATAATGTACAACCCGGTTCTCAGTATGTCCGCCTTCACGTCCAAGATCATAAGTTTCAGTTGTGTCCTTATCGAAGTTTGCACCCCACTCTATTATCTCACGAATACGTTCGGGTCCTTCTTTCACAACTACTTCTACAGCCTCTCTTTTGCATTTTCCGTCTCCGGCTCGTAGAGTGTCCTCTATATGTTTTTCAAAACTATCTTTTTTGAAATCCATGACCACCGCAACACCACCTTGCGCATACTTTGTATTAGACTCTTCGTCGTCCGATTTGGTGATCACTGTGATCTTTGCATCGGGTCTTTGCTGGGCTATTTTCAGGGCATAAGACAGTCCCGATATCCCAGAACCTATAACCAGCACATCTGTATATATCATTTCTCGCTTATTTAATTTTTTGAGACAATTCCAACATTCTATTTATCGACTTCAAAGCCCGCAAACGCAACTCTTCGTCAAGTGTTATTTCGGGCAATTCATATTTCATACAAAGATATAGTTTCTGCATCGTATTGAGTTTCATAAAGTGGCACTCGCTACAGTTACATGTATCATCTATCGTCAATGCAGGTATCAATTTCTTATGCGGAGCGCGTTTTTGCATTTCGTGCAAGATACCTTCTTCAGTGGCTACAATAAATTCCTGACAATTGTCTTCAACAACATAATTGAGTAAATTTGCTGTTGATCCGATATAATGTGCTACTTGCAAAACTGGCTTCTGAGCTTCGGGATGCGCTATCAACTTAGCTTTCGGATGATCCAACATTTGTTGGGCAATACGTTCTAGCGAGAATGCTTCATGCACAATACACGCACCATCCCACAAAATCATATTCCGTCCTGTTACCTGGTTTATGTAGCGCCCCAAATTACGATCAGGTGCAAATATAATCTCCTGTTCCATCGGAAGTGAATTGATGATATGCTCTGCGTTTGATGACGTAACAATTATATCACTCTCGGCTTTCACCGTGATATCACAATTTATATAACTCACCACAATAGCATTCGGATGAATTTTCTTCAATGCCCGCAAACCTTCGCCGGAGCAAGATTCGGCCAAGGAGCAACCCGCCAAAGTATCAGGTAAGATCACTTTTTTCGTAGGATTTAATATTTTAGCCGTTTCTGCCATAAAATGAACTCCACAAAAAACAATCATATCTGCATCGGTTTTTTCGGCTGCGCGCGCCAACTGGAGACTGTCGCCCAAAAAGTCGGCGATATCCTGAATGTCGCCTGTCTGATAATAGTGCGCCAGAATAATTGCATTTTTTTCTTTACGCATCCGTTTGATTTCTTCAACCAAATCCGTACCTTTAGGTATTTCCATATTTAAGAAACCTTTTGCAGGTAACATTTTGATAGCATTTTCTAATGTTGACATTTCCTAATATACTCGTGAAACAAAAATCGAAGTTACTGAAATATATTTATACTATGACATAAAAATTGAATGGATTTTTCTTAACCTTTTCTTAACAATATTGTAACCTTAAGAAAACTTTTTCAACATTCTTTTGCGTTTTTACTTAGCATTCTTAATAATATGAAGAAATTCCTTATTTTACTCTGTTCCATATCAAGCATTATACACGTAAAACAAGCCTTCTCTCAAGAATCAGAATCATTCAAACCCTCCGGAAAAATCATTGCCCGCAGTTTTCTTGAATACAACGCAGGATTGAATGAGAGTAACAAGGAATCAGGATTTGACATAACAAGAGCTTTTTTAGGCTACCAATATTCCATAACACCCTCTCTCAGCGGGCAGATCATAATTGATGCTGCTGCCGGACGCACATCTTCGGGCAGTCTCGAAACGCATCTTCGCAATGCTTTTATCTGTTGGGAAGACAAAGGTTTCAAAATAAATGCCGGTCAGATAGGATTGCTACAATTTTCGCTACAAGAAAAATACTGGATGCACCGCTACATTATGAAATCGTTTCAGGATTTGAATAAAATGGCTCCGAGTGTGGATCTGGGTCTTACTGCCGAATATAAAATCAATTCACTTCTGGCAGCAGATATTAGTCTTACAAACGGAGAAGGTTATAAGAATTTCTCCAAAAACAATAGCAATCGCTATGGAGCAGGCATTAATATCATACCAATCAAAAATACAATTTTCAGATTATACGGCGACGTATACACAGACAGTGAAAACATAAGAGAATCAGCACCCGAAAATTCGACAAATGTAACCTTCAAAAATCAATATACATTGTCATTATTTGCCGGATATCAGAACCCTATCATATCAGCCGGAGCAGAATTCAATCAGGTATATAATAAAGGTATGGTAGAAAATAAAAATTATTACGGATGCTCATTCTATACTTCAGGAAAAGTCGCTGACAAATGGAGAATATTTGCCCGGTATGACTTGACAGATTCTAAAAAGCCATCAAATTTTTCGATGCCTTGGAACGATCTGGACGGACAACTATTCATAATCGGCACAGAATTCCATCCATTGAAACAAGTGAAAATAGCACCTAATTTCAGAAATATCAACCTTGACAGAGGACGCGCTGAGCAATATATCTTTATCAGTGCCGAACTTAATCTTTAAACAAACTTTCTTAACAATATCGTAACAATTATGTTACTTATTTGTTATAATGAAGTTATATTCTTGCAACAGAATTAATTTAATTAAAACTCAGTATGAAAAAACTATTTCTTTTTACATTTGCAGCATTGACCCTAGCGGCATGTAACAATTCATCCAACAAAGAAAATCTTTCGGGAGCAGGAGCCACTTTTCCTCAACCATTCTATAATATTGTATTCAAGAACTATACAGAAACAGCCGGCAATAAGATAACATACGGTGCTGTGGGTAGCGGTGCGGGTATCAAAAACCTGCAAGACAAAACCGTAGATTTCGGTGCAACAGACGTATTCCTTTCAGATGAAGAACTAAAAGAAATGAAGGGAGACATTATTCATGTTCCCACAGCTTTAGGAGCCGTGGTGCTATCATATAACTTACCCGGAATCAAAGACCTTAAGTTGACAGCAGAAGTTATTTCCGACATATATAGAGGAAAAATAACCAATTGGTCTGATGAAAAAATAAAAGCCCTCAATCCTGAATTGCAGCTTCCTGACAAGGCTATAACTGCGGTTTATCGTTCTGATGGTAGCGGTACGACTTATGTATTTTCAGACTATATGTCTAAAGCTGATGAAAATTGGAAAAACGAAATAGGAACAGGTAAATCTCTTAAAATCACAATCGGCATGTCAGCCAAAGGCAATCCGGGCGTTGCTGGTGTCGTAGCCAAAACCGAAGGATCAATAGGTTATATCGGTTCAGAATATGCTCTGGCTGTCGATATACCTTCCGCTTTGATCAAAAACAGTGCAGGAAACTTCATTTCTGCCAACACTAACAGCATATCAGCATCAGCCAATACAGACATTCCGAATGATACACGCCTTATGATCACAAATTCTTCCAATCCGGAGGCTTATCCGATCAGCACATTCACTTGGATTATTGTCTACAAAGAACAAGCCTATAACGACAGAAGTGAAAACAAAGCCAAATCATTGGTTGGTCTGTTAAATTACATCATTAGTCCTGCCGGACAAGAAGTCGCAGCCAAAATACACTTTGCTCCACTGCCTGCAAATGTAGTTGAAAAAACAAAAGTAAATATCAATAGCATCTCTTTCAATGGCAAAGCCATAGATGTGAGCAAATAAGATGAGCAAATAACCGTTTTTTCGATTCGCTTATTTCAAAGAATGAAAGAT
>JBKECE010000188.1:0-8966 GCA_047974325.1 Dysgonomonas sp.
GTGTCCAAACAACACTCTCTGAAATTTCTTATGTTTCTGTATTGTCTGGATTATCCAACTAATATTCGTCTTCGTCACCATAAATAAATCGCCAACCACTGTCTATTTTAATATCAGAATATTCACGATAGCAATATCCTAAAAAATCATTGTCTAAGGCACGTTGTGTGACAAATGCATATTTTTGCAATTCGGTGTATTCTTTAATGGATTGGTCGTCCCAATTTTCATCGTCATTATGCATATCTTTCTTTTTTTAATTGATTTTAATCCTTATTAAATTGCGCTTATGCCGATGTATCTCTTCTTTCAAAACAACCAACTTAAGCGTGCAAAACGATGAGTAGCCCTGAAATTCGAGATCATCGTCTATTTTTTGATTGCGACGCACAAATTCAGCAATATCATCATCATCACTATACCCGTCAAAAGCCAATTTTTTGATCTGCTTAGCCTTTCCTATAATATGCGATGTTTCAACAAACGAAGGCAGCAAAGAGAGTGTTTCGATTACACGGCTCAATTTCTGATAGTCGAGTGATGTGGGGAAATCTTTCTCTTCACTAAGGTATATCCATTCCGAAATAGCTTCCAACCCAGTCAGTGTTAAACCTTCTATCGGCGTATAGTCCCGATCAAATAATTCCTCCCTGACTGCTGATATAGCTCTGTTCAGATCAAATTTTTCTGATTCATAATGTTTGTTTGCAGTCGTTTCTTCGCAGCCAGTCTGCTCACATATATATTTTATTGATTTTACCTTGAACAGATAGATACATTTCTCTACATCGCCATCATTTTCTTTCAACAAAGACAATGCTTCTGTTATTGGCACAGGCAAATGCTCTCTTAATTCTTTTATTTTATTCTTATAATCCATTTTCTTCAAACAAATTTCATCCAAAAATAGTAAATATTTAAAGCATTTTCGATGAAACGATGTGTTAATGGAATAAATATCCGGTTACAACAAAAAATTAGTATCCCTGCAAGCTATAATATTCTGAAAAGATGGAGAAAATCCTTGCCTGGTAAATCTATATTTAATAAAAAAATCAGTAGTTTATCCAGGTCTTTTTATTAACGAATGCACATTTATATTATCTTTGCAACTAATTATTTATAATAAAATATGTTTACGAACATTCTTATTACTCTCCTATTAGTGTCTATGAACGGCTTTTTTGTTGCAGCCGAATTCGCAATTGTAAAAGTTCGAATGTCCCAATTGGAACTAAAAGCGCAAGAAGGAAACCGTTTTGCAATCCTATCAAAACACATCGTCAGTCATCTTGATGCATATCTTGCTGCAACCCAGCTCGGTGTCACGCTAGCCAGTCTTGGATTGGGTTGGATTGGCGAGCCAGTTGTTTCCAAAATGATAATAAGCTTCATGAATCTGGTACAGATAGATATCAGTCCGGAACTAGCACATAGCATTGCCTTACCCTTGGCTTTTGTAATCATAACCATACTCCATATCGTATTTGGTGAACTTGCACCCAAATCTATAGCAATTCTCAGATCGGAGCAAACCACCACATTTATAGCATATCCATTGCAGATTTTTTATTGGATAGCACGGCCTGCAATTTGGATACTGAACGGAATTGCTAACTTTTTTCTCAAATTAGTTGGGCTTCACTCAGCTTCGGAATCAGAGTCTTATAGTAGTGATGAGTTGAAATACCTTGTCAACCAAGTGAGGGAAAGCGGAGACATCGAGGACGACAATTATGATATTATCAAAAATGCTTTCGATTTTTCGGAACGTACTGCCAGACAAGTGATGGTTCCCCGGACACAGATTCTGGCAATAGACGTAAATGACTATAATGAAGAAACACTGGAAACCGTCATTGAAGACGGATATTCACGCATTCCATGCTATGAAGACAGCATAGATAATATAATAGGTGTGGTTCACCTGAAAGATATTCTGAAAAAGATGCGACAAAGTGGAACGGTAGATATAAAATCAATTGTCCGCCCTGTTTCATTCGTTCCCGAAACCAAACGGATCGGGCAGATACTCAAAGAATTTCAGGTAAAACACCAGCAAATAGCAATGGTGCTGAACGAATACGGAGGCATCGACGGGATCATCACAATGGAAGATATACTTGAAGAATTGGTTGGAGAAATTCAGGATGAGTATGATAATGAAATTCCGTTTGTAGAGAAAACGTCGGAAAACACTTATTCTGTAATTGCAACAGCATCCATCAGTGACATCAACGACCAACTACCACATATCATAGACAAGACCAAGCAATATGATACGCTTGCAGGATATTTAATTGACAAATTTGGCAGAATACCAAGTATACACGACACGCTGGAATGCGAAGGGTATAAATTTACCGTACTGAAAAAAAATAAAACGTCTATTGTGCTTGTCCAACTGAAAGACTTGGAAATAGAGGATGATAATAATCTGAATTCCAAATAATTCCTTTATTTTCTGCATATATTTTTCAACATTAAACAATGAAATTTGACCTACAATATACCGACGTGCAAACAAATGCACGAGCGGGTTTAATAACAACGGATCACGGACAAATAGAAACACCTATTTTTATGCCTGTCGGCACGCAAGGATCGGTGAAAGCTGTGCACATGACAGAGCTTGAACAGGATATTAAGGCTCAAATAATATTGGGAAATACATATCACCTTTATCTACGCCCGGGCATTGATATTTTACAACAAGCCGGAGGGTTACATAAGTTTAACAGTTGGAATAAACCCATTCTGACAGACAGCGGTGGTTTTCAGGTATTTTCTCTCGCACACAACAGAAAACTAACCGAAGAAGGAGCCATATTTCGTTCCCATATTGATGGATCGAAACACATTTTCACACCGGAAAGAGTGATGGACATTGAACGGGCAATTGGGGCTGATATTATTATGGCTTTTGACGAATGCACGCCGGGAGATGCGGAATATTCATATGCAAAAAAATCATTGGACTTGACAGAACGCTGGTTAGACAGGTGTCTTATCCGGTTTAACGAAACAGAATGTACGTACGGATACAAACAAGCATTGTTTCCTATTGTTCAGGGATGTGTATATCATGATTTGAGAGTCCGTGCAGCCGAAAATGTTGCTTCAAAAGGTGCCGATGGCAATGCAATCGGAGGTTTGGCGGTTGGTGAACCCACTGAAAAGATGTATGAAATGATTGAAGTCGTGAATGAAATATTGCCAAAAGACAAACCTCGTTACCTGATGGGTGTGGGTACTCCGGCAAACATTTTGGAAGCCATTGAACGGGGTGTAGACATGTTCGATTGCATTATGCCAACCAGAAACGGACGAAATGGACAATTGTTTACACGTCAAGGTATTTTGAATATGCGAAACAAAAAGTGGGAAAATGATTTTTCGCCTATAGATATTGATGGTACATCATTTGTCGATACACTATATAGCAAAGCATATCTGAGGCATTTATTTATTGTTAACGAAATTCTTGCACTTCAGATTGCATCAATACATAACTTAGCGTTTTATTTGCAATTAGTAAAAGATGCACGCCTGCATATTTTGAACGGAGATTTTTCAACCTGGAAAAAATCAATAATCGAAGATGTCTCAAGAAGAATCTAAAAAGAAAGTAAAATATAACAAACCATTACTTTCCATTCTGGACAGGTACATAATCAAGAAGTTCTTGGGGACTTATGTTTTCTCAATCACTCTCATTATTTCCATCGCTGTCATCTTCGACATCAACGAGAAGTTAGATAAATTTCTGAGAAACAACGCATCTCTCAAAGCCATCGTCTTTGACTATTATCTTAACTTCATCCCCTACTACACCAATCTATTCAGTGCTCTTTTCGTTTTCATCGCAGTCATTTTCTTCACATCAACTATGGCAAACAATTCAGAAATCATTGCGATGCTATCGAACGGTATGAGTTTCAAACGAATGATGAAACCATATATGATCTCAGCTGCAGTGATTGCCTTGGTTAGCTTTTTGCTCAGCAGTTTTGTGATTCCTCCGGCCAACATCACGCGGATTGCCTTTCAGAACAGATTTGTAAGCAACAAAAAAGTAGATTATGTAGCCAGAATACAAGTTCAGATTGAACCCGGAGTGATTGCATTTATAGAATCGTATGACGATAATAACAAATCGGGGCGCAATTTTTCTCTGGATAAGTTCAAAAACAAAGAACTCGTATCACGTCTCACTGCCAGAGAAATTGAGTATACCGGTGGCTACCATTGGATCATAAAAGACTATTCTATTCGTGAATTTAACGGGCGCAAGGAAACGATAACAACAGGTGCTTCATTAGATAGTACCCTGAATATGATGCCTCAAAATTTCCTTATTTCGATAAATGATTTTGAAACGATGACTACCCCTCAGTTATACAAATACATTAACCAGCAAAAAGACAGAGGCATAGGTAACATTAAAGGTTTCGAGATTGAATATCATAAGCGTTTTGCGTCCATTGCTTCGGCTTTCATCCTGACTATTATAGGAGCAGCGCTCTCGTCCCGAAAAATAAAAGGAGGAATGGGTTTAAATATCGGTATAGGTTTGCTTCTCAGCGTTTCTTATATCCTGTTTATGACCGTAACATCATCTTTTGCGGTCTCTGGTCTTGTAAGTCCTCTCATAGCCGCATGGATTCCCAATATTATATTCTCATTCATTGCAACTTTCGTCTATAAAAGAGCTCCGAATTAGAAAGAAAATCCAATTGTTATTTAGTGTATAGATAAAGGCCTGTTTCTATCAAATGATTTATTCCGATCAGAAATAGTTGTATCGTAGATGACTGTTTGGAAATATACCGATGGATTTTGGATGTGCAAGTACCCGTCGATCTCCATAAGTTCGGATTGGTGTTGGCATTCTAAAGTGTAGAGGTTACTCTTATTTATTTCCTGTGTTTTTGTTATAGTCGTGTCCGAATAAATAAACCTGATTGATGCCTGCAATTGACTTTTCGCATTCACACCTAAAGCACGAAAACTCCATATAACGTTTGAACCCAAGTTCTGAACATCTTTGCCTTTGAGATCAAATGTATATAGTAGATTATTGCTATCCAGAACAATAAACTGGGGCAATGACGACGTATTTTTCTTGCCTTGCAATTTATTGCTCTCAGCTTCAATTGCCAACAATTGTGTTTGCAAACGGGATCTCACCGAATCGTTTATGCGGAGCAATTTGTCCACACGGTCAGAATAATATACCAGAGAGGAATCAAATTTGGCTTCCGTTACATTATGTTTTTTAAACACTCCGGCAACAAGAGCATCTTTGGATGCAGAAGACTGAAAATCATTGCTCTTATTCATATATATGCTCTGCACGAGCTGAATATCAGTGAGAACATCAACCATTTTATCTTCCGGAATCACATCTCTATGCCCACACGAAACCAAAGTGAGTAGTAAGGCGACTGTGAAAAAAAATATTGCAATATTATTTTTTTGAATCTCCATTTTTTTCTTCTTCATGCAAAGAATGAGTCAATGTTTTACGATAAAACAACAACAAGACAACAATTCCTACCGAAATAGCTGAATCTGCCAAGTTAAATATCGCATTAAAAAACTCGAATGGTCTGCCTCCAACTATTGGAACCCATGACGGAAAAGTTGTATTTATGATCGGAAAATAGAACATATCCACGACTTTTCCATGCAACCAAGTGCCGTATCCTTCACCCACAGCAACAAGCTGAGCCGGTTCTTGTGCAAAATGTATATTATAAAGTGGGCTTTCAGTGAAAATTTCACCATAGAAAACACAATCAATAATGTTACCGAATGCACCTGCCAATATCAGTGAAATACATACAATATAGCCTCGATTATACTGAGCTGCAATTATTTTGCGCAAATAATAAACAATGAAACCAACTGCTATCAGCCTGAACAATGTGAGAAACAATTTATTTATCACTTCCAAACCAAACGCCATTCCATTATTTTCTACAAATTTTATCTCAAACCAGCTTGTTACATGTATACTTTCATAGATAGACATATTGGTCTTTACCCAGATCTTTATTGCCTGATCCGCTATCAAAATAAGTAAAACGACCAGAATGACAATTGCCGTACGAGGTATTTTTTTCATCTTTTTATTTTCTATGTCTTTGGATGTACATCATCCATAAAAAAATGGAGAAATTCTGAAATTTTCATTTTGTAATCAGAAAACTTCATTCTTCTCCATTCTATTTTTCATTTTTTATTTAATTCCACTATTTTTTGCTTCTATGCTCAAAGTGGCATGAGGCACGGCGCGCAAACGTTCTTTAGGGATAAGTTTTCCTGTTTCGCGGCAAATTCCGTATGTTTTATTTTCTATACGGATCAATGCAGCCTGTAAGTTCTGGATAAACTTCATCTGACGTTGAGCCAAACGGCCTGCTTCTTCTTTTGACAAAGTGGATGCACCTTCTTCCAAAACTTTAAAAGTCGGAGATGTATCCGTAACATCATTGCCATCAGAATTTGTGATAGAAGCCTTGAGTCCTTCATATTCTAGTTTTGCTTTTTCGAGCTTTTCTAAAATCAAATCGCGGAATTCGTCCAATTCCTCATCGCTGTATCTTGTTTTTTCTGTCATAATATTTTCTTTTTTTAGTTTTACAATCAATTATCATCAAACCTTTGTTATGGATATGATCAATGTATAATCATCCATATCTACCTCATATCCATCGGTTATATTGTCTGCAAGTTCTATTTTGTCTGCCAGTGTCTGAGCTGCGATGTAATTGTGATATTCGGTTACAGCATCACTGATTTGCTCATTTCTCGAAATTAATACAAAAATTCGGTCTGTTATATCAAAACCACTCGATTTTCTCAAGTTTTGTATTCTGTTAACCAATTCCCGCGCAATGCCTTCTTTCTTTAAATCATCAGTCACGGTTATGTCCAATGCAACAGTTAGTTTACCGTCATTGGCTACCAACCAGCCGGGAATATCTTCAGAGACGATCTCCACGTCATTCAGCTCAATTGTTGCAGTCTGTCCTTCAATGTCAAAAGTAAAAGAACCGTCTTTTTCAAATTTAGCAATATCAGCCTGCTCCATTGATTGTATCACAGCAGCCAATTGTTTCATTATTTTCCCGTAACGAGGTCCCAATTTCTTAAAATCGGGCTTGATTCTCTTAACGAGGATTCCGGCAGCATTGTCTACATATTTCAGGTCTTTGACATTCACTTCGTTCAATATCAGATCTCGCACGGCTTCTATAGCTTCGCGCTGATGATTATCCAACACGGGAACCATTATCTGTGTCAAAGGCTGACGAACTTTTATATTCACTTTCCTGCGCAATGCCAAAACCATAGAAGATATGTCTTGCGCTATGCCCATTCTTTCTTCTAATGCCTCATCTATATATGATTTGTCATATACCGGAAAATCGGTCAGATGCACTGATTCCGCACTGTCTTTTGCTGTAACACTTGTCAGATCACAGAACAAGCGGTCTGAATAGAACGGTGCGATAGGGGCTATCAATTTAGCTATAGTCTCGAGACATGTATACAATGTCTGATAGGCCGACAATTTATCTTTAGTCATTTCTCCGCCCCAGAAACGTTTTCTATTCAGACGAACATACCAATTGCTCAGATGGTCGTTCACAAAATCAGAGATCGCTCGCCCGGCTTTGGTTGGTTCGTAAGCTTCATAATATTCATCAACATTCTTGATCAAAGAATTGAGCAACGATATTACCCAGCGATCTATTTCAGGTCTTTCGGCAAGCGGTATTTCTTTCTCCTTATAACTGAATTGATCTACATTTGCATATAGAACAAAGAACGAATAAGTGTTATACAGCGTTCCGAAAAACTTACGTCTCACTTCTTCCAGACCTTCCACATCAAATTTAAGATTGTCCCAAGGCGACGAATTTGTTATCATATACCACCGTAATGGATCTGAACCATATTTTTCAATGGTTTCGAATGGATCCACAGCATTGCCCAACCGTTTAGACATTTTATTTCCGTTCCTGTCAAGAACCAATCCGTTGGATATTACATTTTTGAATGCAATGCTGTCTCTCACCATTGTAGATATAGCATGCAGTGTAAAAAACCAACCTCTGGTCTGATCTACTCCTTCGGCAATGAAATCGGCAGGATATACATTCAAAAAGTCTTCACCCTTGATGTTCGGATAAAAAACCTGTGCAAAAGGCATTGCTCCGGAATCAAACCATACGTCTATAAGATCCAGTTCACGTTTCATTGGTCTTCCTGTTGGGGAAACCAATATGATATTATCTACATACGGGCGATGCAAATCTATTTTCTCATAATTTTCTTTGCTCAGATCTCCTGTTTTAAAATTCTGCCAAGGCAGTTTTTCCATAAATCCAGCTTTGATAGCTTTGTCCATCTCTGCATAAAGTTCTTTTACCGAACCAATGCAAAGTTCTTCTTTACCATCTTCGGTCCGCCAGATCGGAAGAGGAGTACCCCAATAGCGACTACGGCTAAGATTCCAATCTTGTAGATTCTCGAGCCATTTACCAAAACGCCCCGAGCCTGTCGACTGTGGTTTCCAATTGATTGTTTCATTCAGCTCTATCAAGCGATCTTTGCAAGCCGTTGTACGTATAAACCAACTGTCGAGCGGATAGTAAAGCACAGGTTTGTCAGTTCGCCAACAGTGCGGGTAAGTATGTACATGCTTCTCTATTCTGAACACCTGGTTGGCTTGTTTCAGCATCACACAGATATCCACATCGAGTGTTGTGTCGGCATCGGTAAGCGTGTTGTCATAACTATTCTTGACATAACGTCCGGCATATTCTTTATAGAGATCTACATTGACGTAGTTTTTTACATATTCTTTGTCAATATCTTCTACTTTAAAGTATTTTCCCGTAAGATCCACCATCGGACGTATGTTACCATCCTTATCAATCAACGTTAAGGCT
>JBKECE010000223.1:0-14829 GCA_047974325.1 Dysgonomonas sp.
ATATTACATACTTGTTCACTATTTAGATGTTCACCAAGTTTTTTACTCATCTGCATCTTGTGAAGGTAATCTACGCGTTTTGCAAGAAGCTTCAGATGGTTGACAAGCTCATCGAAAACTAACTGATTAATTATAATAACTTTACTATTTTCCATACAGCCAATAATTTAAAAGGTCAAGAACTATTTGAAATATATGGCAATAATAAACAGTATATCTTTTATTATCAGTTTTCTGATGTTATTTGTAGTTGATTGTGGATGTTTGTTTGCAGAGTTTGCAGTAGAATCGGAGGAGAGGTGAAGTAGAGGATAGTATTAATTTGTTGATTACTAGATTCTAATATTGTTAGAATACGCAATAGATTATTTGCAAGATATGCTTATTATGCCACAATAGGTTTTCTTTTTTGGGTGCATAAAGTTCTTTGAATGTGAGTAAAATTTTTTGTTATCAAACTTTTTTAATGAGAATGGATTATTTAAATCTTCTTCGAAATTGCTGGATATAATTATTTTAGAATCTTCATCTATAGTTATTAGCCCTCTGTCGAAAGCTTTATGGATATTAGGGCATAGCGATAAACCATTCCCTATCGTATCATCATAACTCTCACTGAAAGGTATGATATGACAAGCATCTGTCATGGATATATTAAAAAGAGAAGATATTTTATATCCGGTAATGCAACAAGTTTGATCGTATATTTTAGGTATATATTGTTTGAAGACAGAACCTCTTTAAAAAAAAAATTCTTCTTGATACTCATCTTCATTCATGGATTTTGATATTTTTTCTAGTTTCTTTCTATAGGCAACTCCTGATTCATTTAAAATATCTTTTGTTATAGAATCCAGATAATAAGTATTAGCCTTTTGTTGCACGGAAAGAGGAAAATAAAACTGGATTAATATTTCTTTTAGCAGAGACCTAGATTCAGTATTTAAGAATAAAATAACTAATTCTTTATCTATTTCGGCATAATCTGTGGCTCTGTATAAAGCGTTAAAGGATTTGATAGAATTACTAGATGTTAGTTCTATTTCATAGCCTCTTTTTTTCAACTAAAGCCCATAAAGGTTCTCGGGAAATATGAAAGAAAGGAAGAGTGAAATTCATTGTGCGCTTAGTCATTACATAAGAGTTCCAATTACTCTTAAAATAGGCCATCAATTCGGCTGTTATATAGATCTTTTCGGAATTTATATGGCCGACATCAAAGCTGTCTATAACACTTAATAGAAGAATCGGTTTATGAGGAACTCCACCTAGATTAGGTGCTCTTTTTAATTTTTTTAAGCAGGAAATATAATAATTTAGGTCTTTCATGACCGAATTTATACAATGTCTTCAGTAAATTTTAAGCTCAAAACAATAAAACTACTGTTCTTTTTTGTACTGGATGTTAGAGAATAGTAATATCTTTAAAGATAGATAAAATAATATGATAATTTTATTTATTAGACTTAATGTTAAAATATTATGTTTTAACTTTTATTCTATATACAGAATGATTCCATTATATTTCTGAAAGATTTAATGAAGCTAATTGATTTTGAAGAAATCAGGGTTAATAAAAAGTAAAATATTACAAAGAAAGATAGTGACAAATGGATTTTTATTGATGAAGTTCAAATATTAATTAATCCTATTGTATTAAGGCCAATACCAGAACACTCAACTCTAATAAAAAATCATCAAACAAATTTTTATTTTGGTATTATGCAACATCTATTATAGGAACACTGTTTTTTAGGGATAGTCTTGCTATAGAGCTTCGGTGAAGCTTTTTTAATTACTTTTTACAAAACATTTGGTGTATTTTAACTTTGTTCATTATATTTGTTTGTTCATTTTAAATGAACATAGTAAATTAGTGAACAGTTCTGCGATGAAAATTGAGAGAAATATAATAGATGAAGCAGTAGATAATCTTCGTAAACATACTGGAATAAGTATAGTTATTGAGGATGGTAAGTATAAACATAGTTGTTTTCTTCGTATTGAAGATGAGAAATTTGTAATTCAAATAAAGAATGATATTTCAAAAGGAAATAAAGGTATGGTTATACTACAATCTGCTGAATCTTCGAAGGAAAGTGGGTTTCCTGTTGTTATTATTACCAAATATATACCTACAGAAATTGCTGCTGAATACAGAATGAAAGGTGTTAATTATTTGGATGTTGCAGGTAATTGCACAATAAAGCAAAATAATCTTTTCATTCAATTAGAAGGAAAGAAAAAAGAAAAGATAAACAAAACCAATCAGTCTAGAGCTTTTCAAGAAGCCGGTATAAAAATTATTTTCCAATTGCTGTCAAATTCTGAAAATATCAATATGACCTATAGAGATTTAGCAGAAATATCTGGCGTCTCGCTCGGTTCTGTTGGTAGTGTGTTACAAGAACTTATAGACTTGCACTTTATTCTAAAAACAAAAAATAAGAAAATATTAAAAAATAGAACCAAGTTGCTGGAACGTTGGATGATTGCTTACCACGACGTATTAAGCCCAAGATTACTCCTAAAACGTATGCGTTTTGTAGATAAAAAAAACTTATCTGATTGGCAGCATATTGATTTTAGTAATTCCAACAACACTATTCTTTGGGGAGGGGAACCAGCGGCTTCAATATTAACAAAGAGTTCTACCCCTAGCAGATTTACTATTTATACAGATGAATCCTGGCAAAGTTTATTGAATAAAGGTATGACTCCAGCTGAAGATGGAGAAATAGAACTATTTAAAATATTTTGGATGAATAAAAATGATTCGACAATTGTTTCTCCTTTACTAATCTATGCTGACCTAATGAGTAGTGGCTCTGATCAAAATATTGAATTAGCCAAGACCATATTAGAAAGTGAATTGAAACACATCAAATAAACTGCAAATAAATATAAAATGAAAGATAATCAAAGTATAACCGAAGATATAGCATTGGATGATAATCAAATCATTTGTGCACTGACAAACGAAATTAAAACTAATAAAGGGAAAGAACCTATTTTGCAGTCATTAATTGCTATGCTTAACGAAGAGTATCGTTTTGATATGGCGGATATGGAACGTGATTTCAACTTGTCTTATACAGATGAAAACGACAAAAAGAAGAAAATGAAATTAGAATTGGTGGTTTTTGATGCAGGGAAACCACATGAACAAGATTTCATAATCCGCATCTGTATTGTTCAAGATGAAAAAACAAAAGTAAAGGACTCGAAAAAAGGAGTTGAAGCTACTTTGGAAAAAGCTCTTGAATATACTCCGGAGTGTGAATTTGGTGTTTGGACAAATGGTGATACTTTTCTTTTTTTACAAAAAGAATGTGATGATTTTGACAATATTGTATACAACGATATATCTGATTTTCCCGGGTTTGGACAAACTATGGAAGAATTAGAACAATGGTCAGATAAAATTGCTCCTCGTAAACCGGCTAACGATTCTTTAGTTCGTACATTTAAGCGTTGTCACGATTATATTTATGCAAATGAAGGAATGAAGAAAACAGCATTTTGGGAACTTCTTAATCTGATTTTTTGCAAAATATATGATGAGAAACGTCGGTTTATGCCATCTGAAGACGGAATAAGCTACCGTCGTCATTTCTGGGTTGGAGTTAAAGAGCAAAATACTGATGAAGGGTTAAGTGCTATTGGAAAAAGAATAAAAGGTATTTTTAACAAACTTAAGGGGGTTGAATTGTTCTCCGAAGTATTTGATGGCAGTGAACAAATAAATCTCTCAGACAGAGGACTTGCTTTTGTCGCTGGCGAATTAGCCAAATATTCGTTTCTGGATGCTACAGTAGATGTAAAAGGTACAGCATATGAAACTATAGTCTCAAATACTTTAAAACAGGAAGCTGGCCAGTTTTTCACTCCACGCAATGTTGTTAAATGTATGGTGCAAATGCTCGATCCCGGTGTTAAGACTCGCGTACTCGATCCGGCCTGCGGCTCAGGAGGTTTTCTGGTAATGGTACTCGATCTTGTACGCCATAAAATTGCAGCAGAAATGTATCCTGAACGACAAGGTTTATTGTTAGAAGCCAAATACAATTCACCCGAAGTAAATGACGCTGTCAGGAAATATGCTGAAGAAAATATTTTTGGGCTGGATTTTGATCCCGATTTGAAAAAGGCGGCTCGGATGAACATGGTTATGTCGGGTGACGGGCATGCCAATATTTACAACATCAATTCACTCGAATATCCTAAAGGATCAAAAACCGATATAGAAAAGCTGGATGCAAAGTTTGGTAAAGGAGCCGCCTTCGGACAATTTGATATGATTTTCACCAACCCTCCCTTTGGTTCTAAGGTAGAAGTCGATTTTGAGATATCGCGAGACTATGATTTAGGGCATAACTGGACAAAGGACAGCAATGGTAATTTTGCTAAAGCAGGGATAAGTAGCAGTTCAGCTCCTGAAATACTGTTTATAGAGCAATGTTATAATTTTTTGAAGCCGGGAGGAAAAATGGCTATTGTTTTGCCTGACGGAATTTTAGGAAATCCTAATACCGAATCTGTGCGAAGCTGGATATTGGAACGATTTAAAATATTAGCTTCGGTAGATTTACCTGTTGAAACCTTTTTGCCTCAGGTAGGTGTACAAGCGTCCTTGCTTTTCTTGGAGAAAAAACATGCACAGTATGATAGTACAGAATACGATGTATTTATGGCTATTGCCGAAAGTGTGGGGAAAGATCGTCGTGGAGTACCTGTGTATGAACGAGATGAAGACGGTGCTGAAATGCTTTTCGATGATGTAAAAGAAACCCTGGTTGTTGAAAACGGGAATGAGCGCATAAAACGTCGCAATATACGAGTAAAACGACTGGATGATGATCTTCCGAAAATAAAAGATGCTTACCTGAAATTTATAGAAACATTGAATGAGAAAGTTAAACAGGGGTATAAAGCATGAAAACATTAGTTGCAAAAAATACATGGTTTAATGATAGCGATTTGCGCTTAGATTCTACATTTCATCTGAGTGATACTAATAAGATAAAATTACTATTAAAAAATGCTCCTTATTCAACTACAACTATTCATAAACAGTCTGAAGATATTTTTTCTGGAAATATATTCAAGAGGATCTATGTATCCAATCCAGAAAAAGGAGTTCCTTATATAACAGGATCCGATATGATTAAATCAGATATAGATTCTGGTAAGTTTATATCAAAAAAACAAGCGAATAGTCTTAAAAGATTAATGCTTAGAAGGAATTGGATACTTGTTTCCTGTTCAGGGACTTTAGGCAATACTGTATATACTAATGAATTATTTGAAAACAGAATAGCTACCCATGATTTAATTCGAATCATACCAAATAATAAAGAAGTATTATCTGGTGTGTTATATGCATATTTATCTAGCAAATATGGTTATGCTCTGTTAACACAATCAAGTTATGGTGGAGTGATAAAACATATTGAACCTCACCATATTGAAAATATTCCTGTGCCTGTCTTTCCTAAAGGTAAACAGGAAGAAATTCATAAGCTGATAACTGAAGCAGCAGAATTAAGAGTGGAAGCAAATAGACTATTGGAGGAAGCTGTTAATTATTTTGATGGTATATATGTTCAAGACATTAAATCTACAACAAAAGTATTTACAAAAAATGTAAAAGATATATCCTTCAGTTGGGCAGCATATAATAATAATAAAGAGTGTTCAGATATTATTGAAAAAATAGGTCATGATAGTTTTAAAGTTGGAGATGTTGCAGAATCTATTTTTGCACCTCCAATGTTCAAGCATATATATTTAGATAAAGATAATGGAAACCCATTTCTAACAGGAGCTGAACTTACTCGTCTTAATCCAAAATATTATAGATGGTTATCTTCGAAAGGAGTTAAAAATATAGAAGATTATAAGGTACAAAAAGGCACTCTCTTATTATATAAATCAGGTACAACTGATGGAGGGATATTAGGCAATGTTTTTATTGTAGATGATAACTTACATGGAGCTTGCTTATCAGATCATGTAATTAGAATTCAGATTAAAGACATTAAGTTGTCTTATTGGATATATGCTTTTTTTAAATCAAAAGCAGCGGTTAAGCTGCTACGATGCTTAGCAACAGGAACAATGATTCCTTTCATTACACCTGAAAGATTATCTGATATAATTATCCCGAATCCTAATGAAGAATATGATTTATTATCCGATAAGATTTCATGCTTTCTAGAAAAAAGGGTTTTAGCTAATAATAAAGAAAACCAAGCTATTGAACTTGTAGAAAAAGAAATAGAATCATGGCAACAGTCGTAACACCCAGATATAGCGAAGGAGCAGTAAATGCGGGCGAAGAACGTTTGCTCAAGTTTCTGGAAGTAAATCTTCCGGAAAATTACTACATTATACCTAATGTAGAATTTGCCAATACCAACCCGCGTGGTCAGGTACAGTATATGGAGTACGATTGCTTAGTCGTAACGCCGCATGCTGTCTATAATATCGAAAATAAAGATTGGGGAGGGCGGCTCGAAGGTGACGATTCGGTTTGGTATCTGAACGATAGCGAACGCCGCAATCCGCTCAAAACGGTAGGATTCAAATCGAGGATACTAAATAGCAAACTGAAAGCTTATGATCCTTCGTGGGGACGAGTGTGGATTGATAGCCTTCTTACATTGTCAAATCCCCGTCAAAGCACATCAGAGCTTTCGGGTGATTGTGCTAAAGCTACATATCTGCTTGATGAAAAATTAATCAAACACCTGACTACACCTGATATAATAAACAAAACACAAGACTGTATTGCCGATATATATAATCAGGTTAAAGACTTTATTAGTGGGTCATTGAGCCAACAAATACAACGACAACGCCAAGAAATAAAAGGATTTGAAATAGTTGAAATTCTAGATCAAGATAAATGCTATACCGAATATTTGTGTAAAGCAAAAGGAATTGTATCGGCACACAAAAAGCGCATCAAAGAATACACACTCGATTTGGTAGGATTAAGTCCTGACGAACGAGAAAGACGAGAAAAACAGATCCAAAATCAGTATCGAGCCTTGAGTATGATAAAATCAAGCCCCTTTATACTGAATGTGCAATTTGATTTTGATTACGAAAATAATTATTTCTACGAAATAACGGATTACTTGGACGAAAGTTCGCTTCGGGCTGAATTACGAAGGAAAACGTTTACACAAGAAGAAAAAATAAATATTGTTTTCAATATTATTGAAGCACTTAAGGTTGCACATGAAGCCAATGTTTTCCATCGGGATTTGAATCCTGAGAATATTTATCTTTCTAATGGGTATGCAACACTGGGTAATTTTGGACGATCCTATTTTTACGATCATGGAGATTTAGGTTATACCGTAGCTGTTACACTGGATAGTAACAATGCTACTGCTTATCATGCTTTTGAACTGTTGGCTAAAGACGCATCCAGAGCTACTGATATTTATTCGCTAGGTGTACTTGTTTATGAATTATTTACCAACCAATTGCCTTTTAGCTCTCCTTTCGAGTTAAATAACTTGGGAGGGAAACTACCTTCAGATAAATTACCAACAGCCATTAATCCACAATTACCAAATTGGTTAGATGAGCTTTGTATGCATACCATTCTTTGCAACGAAGAAAAACGGTGGGATAATATAGATGAGTTTGATACATTTTTAAAAGACGCACTTTCGCAATCTCAAATACCACATAAACAAATCTCATATGCAGTTTCATTTGAAGAACTCAGACCCGGAGTTATTGTAGGAGATTATACTTTATATGAAGAATTAGGGAAAGGAGGATACTCTCGTGTATTTAAATCAAAACACTCATTTCAAGGCGAAGAATTTAAGGCAATAAAGATATTCAACGAAAGTATAAATAGGCAGACTGTAATAGACGAATATAAAGCTTTGAAAAAGCTGGATCATCCCAATATTGTTAAGTTTGAGCAAAACGGGAGTTTGCCTAACGGACAGTTATATACTCAGATGGAATATTTGAATGGACAAAACCTTTATATGTATACTAAAGGTGAATTGAAGTTACCATTGCATCATATATACCGAGTTGCAAAAGATATATTGAATGCACTGGTATACATGCAAAACTTAGATCCACAAATGTATCATCGAGATATTAAGCCTCAAAATATAGTTTGGGATAAGCAGGAACGGTTTGTTCTTATTGATTTTAATGTAGCTTCAGCCGATTCTGTAGATACCACACATGTTGGTACTTATCCATATATAGCTCCCGATCTTATTAAAAGTGGAACAAAAGTTGACTGGGATAGTAGTGCTGACACTTTTGCTTTAGGTATAACACTTTATGAATTAGCATGCGGTAAACACCCTTGGAATAGAAGGCAACCGGCAAATGGGGTTACACCTGCCAATCCACAGGATAATAATTCTTTGATATCAGACGAATTTGCTCGTTTTTTATTAAAAGCTGTATCCTACTATAAAGCAGACAGATTTGCAAATGCAAAAGATATGTTACAGGCATTATTACAAATAGGAGAAAGTAATATTCTGAAACAAATAGAAAAAACTCACTCAGATAAAATTGATGCTGATTCTTCTGAAAATTTTGTGGATTACATAAACTCATTATATAGCCAAAGTCGATATGGCAATGCTGGAACACGTGCAGCGTATAGGCAGTCACAATATGACAGGCTGACTTATACAAAAACAAAGTTAGATTCTAAGCTGCTCAATGCCGTTTTAGATGGAAGGTTTCGTTTAGTAATCATTACTGGAAATGCCGGAGATGGAAAAACGGCATTCATAAAACAGATTGAAAGTAAGATTAGTAATGCTCGTCAACTTGAAAATAAAAACGGAGCGGAATTTGAAATAAATAGCATCCCTTATATTACCAATTATGACGGGTCACAAGATGAAGAGGATAGAGCAAACAATCAGGTTTTAACTGATTTCTTTAAACCATTTGAAGATGTTAGTGACTTTCAAACAGTCAATCAAGGGCGGATTATCGCAATTAATGAAGGACGGCTTGTTGACTTTCTGAAATCATCTGATAAGTTCACTCATTTAACAGATATTATTGATGACTTTTTCTATAAAGAAGGGCATACAGAGCTACCTTCGGGACTAATGGTTATTAATCTGAATTTACGTTCAGTTACAGCTTCTATAAGTAAAGAACCTAGTTTATTTCGTAGTCAGATTAAAGTATTGGCCCGAAAAGAGCTATGGTCGAAGTGTCAGAATTGTTCTTTGGCTAAAAAATGCTTTATAAAATACAATATTGATACATTGAATGATTCCGCAGCAGGCGATGAGGTAATTAAACGAATGGAATGGCTGGTACGTACGGTCAGCTATAAACGAGAATTACACATAACCATGCGAGATTTGCGATCATTTATAGCCTTCATGATAACAAGAGACTGCTCTTGTAATGATGTAGAACAGATAATTCAGCAGCATGTTGATGAACCTGAAAGGTATTGGCAATATTATTATTTCAATATAACATCCTCTGACAATATCTCTTCCGGTGATCGTTTGATAAAATTGTTACAAGAAACAGATATTGCAGATGTTGCTATTCCTCCTATAGATAGGAATTTGTATTTTGGATTACATTCACCGAAAGAATTTCTTGATTTCTCAGAACGAAATAACGAAATACTTTACTGGTTTAATAAAACTAAAGTAATCTGTACATCTCAAGAACAGGATGAAGAGACGTTAGCCAGAATAAGACTGCGTCATAGAAACTTTATTCGTCACCAATACTATGAAGGTAAGTTCAATTTTACCAAGCGTTTACCATATCAATCTATAGAAGGTTTTCATAGAATTCTAACAGATCAGAGTGATCACCTTGCTGAGGAAATGGATAAAGCAAAACGTCATTTAGCTTATGCTATTTCTGTTAGTGAAGGGTGTGATAACAAAACATTGTCAAAAGATCATTTGATTCTTTCTTCGACCAGAATAAAAGATCCTATAAGTAATTCATTTAGAAGATTTCAACTGGAAGAGTTCGAGTTGTTTGTAAACAAAACGGAGCATCTAACCGAATATATTGAATATGAAAGTGATAGTTTAGTTTTCAGACACAAAAAAGATGCGAATATCAGATTGACGGTTTCATTAGATTTATATGAAATGCTTTATTTTATTGGGCAAGGATTTAATCCTTCGGTAAATGATTTAAGAGGTAAGTTCATCGAATTGCAAATATTCAAAAATCTACTTGAAAATAAGCTTTATCATGAAGTTATTGTGACAAAAAACAACAGAGACTTTTTTGTGATTGCTTTAAATAAAAATAGTACTCTCATAAGTCTTTCACCTCTGAAATAAATGAAATCATGGCTATAAAATTAGATAAAAAAGAATCTGTATTTCGAAATGAGTTGATCTTTGCAGTAGACGCAAAGGCTGTAAACTTAGATAATACACTTACTAATCTTTTTATGATGCTAAGATTTGATGTGAAGAAAGTTAAATCAGGCAGAGGACGAGAGGTTAAATTTTATGATTTAGATGTTTTAAAACGCTATTTGTCAGCTTTGGAAGATAAGGGAGAGATAGTAGGGTTTAATGAACATATGGAAGCTGCTAATGATTGGCTTCGGAGCAATCTTGTAAATATGGTTTTTAGGGGAAATCTACCTAAAGAAAGAATTTCATCTTTACGACCAATTCATCTAGAGAGTTTTAAGATCAGAAACCCTAAACATTCTAGAGATTACAACACTTCAGATCAGGTATATTTAATGCTTCGAAAACGTCCGGAAATTTTAAATGAACTTAAAACTTATTTAGCAAAAGGATGGGATATTAATACTAAAGAAATATCTCAACATCAAAACTTAGATGTAGATAGTATTGGGATTCTCAAACTAATAAAGAATATAAAAGCAGAACATTTGGAAAGTCCAAATGAAATAAACAGGATTAAACCTATTTTGGAAAAGCAAGCAGATTTATTTTGTGATGATATTCATAGGTTATTAGTATACAGAGATGTAATTCCTCGCAATGTTTTTATTGAATACCTGAGAACTCTTATCGGATTTCACTTATCCTTATATATTCAAAAGTTAATTTATTTATTACCTAAAATGATAGATAATAGAACAAAGGATGTCCAAGATGATTGGTCATTAATAGTTGATGTTACAGGAAATTTAAATAGTGAAGTTTCTCGATATGCCTGCGAGGATATGGAAAAGACCATAAATGGTTTGTATGATTACTTTAAAGCTACTTTTCAGTTAAATGCATTATACATGCGACCTGAATTTGCATCAAAAAATTTAGAAAATATTGATGAACTTTTAAACGTGTTATCTAATCCTCCTTCAGATTTTGATGCTTATTATGGTGCGAAATTGAGTACTGTTCTTGGCAATATGGAAGAAGAAGACAGAAGTATGATTATTAGTTCAATTCAATATGAAGAATGTAACTTCGACAAATATGTTCAAGTATTATTAAAAGCAAGAGGGGCTTATCAATATCGATATTACATTCAATTTATCGATAATATTTCTATGAAAAACTCAGAGTATGGCTTTATCGCTGATGGACGTAGTAGAAGGCATCCTCGTAGAGCTGTTTTAGGTTCAAAGTTACTAGAAACTTTAGTCCAATTGATTATTCTTAAACCAGACCCAAATAAACTTTCTGGGTTCTCATCACAAACGTTATCTATAGAAGATTTAGTTGATAAATTGAAGGAACGATATGGAATCATTATTAATGGTTTAAATGAAAAGCGTTTCTTTAATGCAGACATACAGACTCATATGGCTTTCAAAGAAAATGTAGAAGCTATAAAAAAACAATTAAGGCAAATTGGTTTTTATACAGATTTGAGTGATGCATACATTTTACAAAGAATAAGACCACGTTATAAATTTGACTAGATTATGGAACTGAACAATATATATTATCAACGCTTTCTCTCGTTAATCATAGAAGAGTATAAATCTGAATTTAGTGATGCAAAGCAAGGGCATTGCATGAAGATTACAGGATTAACAGAGCAGCAGTTATATAAACTTCAACAAATAATGCGAGAAACTTATCCGGCAATAAGAACTTATATATTGTCAGATACCATGACGAATGATCATTTTATAACATCAACCAAGCTTATAGAATTACGAAATGATCTTGCAGCTCCATTACTTGTCTTAATTCCTTCGAATAGTAAAACGTCAGTAGAAGACTCCTTTGGGAATACTACTTTTAAAGATTTGAATATAGCGAACTTAGACCTCAAACTATTAACGAAACTTAGAAGAGAGATTCCACAGATTTATAAAACAGCATTATCAGAGATATTTGACTATTTGAAAGTATTAAATATTAATTGTATTCAATACATATACTTTTTATTAGAAATTGGAGAGAACTCTTATACTGAGGAATCTATAGGTAAAGCTATTTCACATTTGACTCTTATCCCTGATACTAAACTGATAAAAGAATATGCTCAAATTCGACAACGATTAATGTTCAATCTTAAATGCATTGAACTTCTGGGTGATTTTGGGCGAACAATGTCAGATAGAATATTAGATTTACCTGTATCTTCAAAAACAATACAAGAGGAAATTGCCTACTTCTTTAAAACAGAGAAATATATAAAAAACAAAAAGGAAATCTGTGAAAGAATAGCCTCGGATTATCCTAACCTGGACTTCAGCAACTGGCCAATTCCGGAAATAGAAAATAAGCAAGATATTCAACTCTTCGTAGATAGTATGTCATCTCCTAAAAATTTCAAAGTAAAAGAAGGTGATTATACACTTGTGATAACTCCAGGTAAACCTGCAAAAATCACATTAACAATATCTACCCAACCATCACCAAAAGATTATCGTGATCTTAAATATTTCAGAGTTGTACTAATGGCTATTGATGGTTGGCATCAAGTCGTAGATGTTAGACGAGCAAAAGTGACAGAAAACATACAAAAAAATCGTAAAATAACTGTTGAACTGTCCGATAATATACTGGAAGAGGGGTCGTATTTCTTTAGAGTATTTGCAGAAGATGAAAATGGCGTTTTATTAAACACACAAGATGCTTTTAGAAATAGAACTGTTGAAGATCGTTTCTTAGAACAAGAGGAGCTTTCACGGGAAGAATTCCAGTCTCTTCACCAAGTAAAATATACCAGTGATTCTGAGGATTTTTTTATTTCAATAGGAGATGAATCAGAGGTTGAAGGTGAAGGTGTGCAACGTAAAGATAAATTAGACAATGTTTTACAGGCATTCTTTAAATTCAGGATAGAACAATTACGTAGCGGACAAAATCTTGCCCCCCCCGAATTGATTGATGAATCGGGAGTTTGGATAAAAGATCCTATGAATAATTTACAGGCAACTTTTCATGTAAAATATACTCTAAGTCATAATTATCAGATAAATATACCTAAAAAGCTATTTGATTTAGAATCTGTAATATTAAACCATAGCACATCATTAGGTAGAGTTGAAGCACAATTAAGCAATAATCCGACTGATTTAAGTTTTCAGTCTCTTAAGTTTATACCATTTGATAATAAATATCCTGTGCCTCCTAAATTAATTAGTATTAGACAGCAGCTATTTTCATTAATTAGAGAGTCGGCTCCTGATTCAAAAGGGATATTTGAAACATTTGATTTTTTTAATCATAAAGATTCATTGAAAGAATATTTAGAAGAAATTGAAAAATGGACTAATGATATCAAAACACAAATATCGAGCAATCAAAAAGATGGAATCCGAGATTACTTGGTTGAATTGCAGAATATTGACATAATATCTCTTCAGACTAAATTACCTGATGGCGAAGATATATCCGTTAAACTAATTTCTCCACTTCATCCACTTCGGTTATCTTGGTTTTTGAATTTATATAATCTATATACTGAGTGGGAGGAAAAAACAATTGTCAATGAAGAATATAAAAAAGCATGGTACAAAAATTTGGATCGATTTTTCACTGGCAGTATTGTCCCAGAGCAAGGAATGCTGGTCTTACAGGATATGTTTAATAGTGAGTATTCTCAGTATATCGGAGAATTAATGTTTGGTTGGGGAATGTATAGTGTAGCATCATTAAATGATGATGATTTTTTCACTTCTGTATCCAGACAAATAAAAATGTATATTTCCACCATTCTTAATATTTCCAATGAGTATAGAATAGATAGAGATGTAAATCGAGAACTGATTGAAAAACATTTAAGAAATTACCTTTTACAACATCCTTATACTAGAAACTTAGTTATTAATTTATTTAATATTGGTGATGCATATGCTCTTACAAACGCATTAGTGGAGTTAGAAAAATATAATGAATTTAAAAATTTGCGATATGAATTGCGTCTTTTTCATGGCAATGATTTATTGGCTCCAGGCGAAGCTTTAAAGAATCTATTGAATCCTGAATCGAATATTATATCAGAAGAAGCGGAATCTTTCTCCCAGCCTTCAAAAAATAGATTATTCCCTAAGCTTCGATTTTCTATTAATAATATCTCTGATTTTATTGATAACACAAAAGAATACACTGCTCATATCAGTTTTGTAGTTAATCCTTTCCCTGTTAAAACAACTTTGATACGTCCTTCTGCTAATAAACAATCATTTTACTTTAACAACCTAATTTCGAAACCGGTTGTAGCTGTAAATCAAAGAGGAGAAACAATAAGTTGGAGTAAATATTTGGTAACAAGGAAAAATGATAAACATTCACAAGAAGATTATACCACAGGTATTTTTGATAATCTTCAGTCAATAGTAGCCAATTCTTTAGCAACTGGAGAATCTCAATCAAT
>JBKECE010000246.1:0-59483 GCA_047974325.1 Dysgonomonas sp.
AGGATCTTTTGCCGATGAATAAGGTGGCGCATAGGCATGTTCTATTTCTTGCAAATCATAGACTGTGCCGCCTTTTTTGATGACTTGCGCAAACAGGTCAATACGTTTGTCAACTCCATCATAACCAACAACCTGCGCACCCAGCAGTTTTCCATCTTGCTGCGAAAAATTTATCTTTATGGACAACGGCAGCGAGCCTGGATAATATCCTGCATGCGAACTTCCGTGTGTGTATGACGATATATGCCGTATACCTTCCTTATCCAATAATTTGGAGGAAGCTCCTGTTGCCGCTACCGTAAGGTCAAACACTTTGGCGATAGAAGTGCCTATGGTTCCGCAATAGGTATGCTTGTTTCCTTCCAGAATGTTGTCGGCAACAATACGAGCTTGTTTGTTTGCCGGACCTGCCAACGGTATCAATGAATATCTGCCTGTGATAGGATTATAAACCTCAGCAGCATCGCCCAGTCCATAGATATTGCTATCGGAAGTCTGCATATATTCATCGATCTTGATTCCTCCGGATGCGCCCAATTCTATTCCGGCATCTTTGGCAAGTTTCACTTCGGGTTTCACTCCGATGGAAAGAATAACCAGATCGGTGGTCAATTTCTCTCCGCTTTCTAAAAAGACATGTGTCTTTTTACCTTCCTGCTCAAACCGGACAACACCTTTTTCCAGAAACAAATCGACTTTTTTGCTTCTGAGCTGTTGATGCACAATAGTAGCCATAGAAAAATCCAAAGGAGCCATCACTTGATTACTCTTTTCAACAACCGAAACCTCGATACCCAAATCGTGAAGATTCTCAACCATCTCTAACCCAATGAATCCTGCACCGATAACGACTGCACTTTGCGGACGGATTGATTCGATATAATTTTTTATTTTGTCCATATCCGGCACATTACGCAGCGACATGATGTTCGCTCCATCTATTCCCGGCAAAGGTGGTTTGATTGGTTCTGCTCCTGTTGAAATAACTAACTTGTCATAGCTTTCGGAATATGTTGTGCCATCCGCCAGATTTGCCACGGTGACAGTTTGGTGCTTTGTGTCAATGGCTGTTATTTCCGATTTCACACGAATGTCTATGCGGAAACGGTCTGTAAATCCATCCACAGTCTGCACAAACAAGCGGTCGCGGTCGTTTATTGTTCCTCCAATATAATACGGAAGCCCGCAGTTTGCATACGAGACATATTCTCCCCGCTCAAACAATATGATCTGGGCTTCTTCGTCCATTCTCCTGAGACGAGCTGCCGTAGTGGCTCCTCCGGCAACTCCTCCGATTATTACTATTTTCATGAAAATATAATTTTAGTTTATTTGAATAAGCATAACATATCATTTATTTCAGATAACCAGAATACGACTTTATGACGATCTTAAAGTCACTTTCAGCAAGAACATTCCGAGATTATTTTTCAATATTTAAAATACATTCTAACGGATATTATTTTTATATGAAATATTTTACAAAGGAAAATAATAAAATACGAATATGCAAACATCAATATTGAAATTTATCTTAAAAAAACACAGCCGATAGATAAAATGAATCCATCGGCTCGCTCTTGTTACTGATAATACGAGAGTGAATACTATGCTTCCATAAAATAACGAAAATCGTTCTCGGCCTTGCTTCGCAAGTCTTCCTGCACTTCAAAACCTGATTCAAAAAAAGAGGTATCCACATTCAAAACCTTTTTCTTGACTGACTTTTTCCAACTGCCAACAACTTGCCCTTTATACATGACTATAGGATAGAATATACCGTTTTTGGTGAATGCACCCGGATGATGCTCCAAAGCCAGAACAGAAGTTCTATCTTTGTAACTGATCACATATTCATCAAAAGCAGGCAGGAATCGAAGTGAATCTGCAATTTTACCTACTGACCCAAGTGATTGATGAATGAGCAAATTTTGTGAAGCAAACCGATCAACAATCAACTCCGTCCGGATCAGGTCGATTGCCCGTCTTGCATCCGCCACGGACAGCCCCGACCACCAGACAAAATCTTGCAGTCCGGCAGGAGAATGGCTACGAAAATATTTTGAAGCCAAGCTCGCCAAAGCCTCATCTTTTGACAAATCAGCCATCGGCACAACGCGCTCTTCAATTAAAGCATAGGTTTGTTTCTTTCCTCTTACGGGTCCACTGCAAACAATGCCTTCCACCTCGGCACGCATCATAAAATGAATCATACGCGATGTGTCGATAGCGATTCCGGCTTTGACAAGTTCCTGTCCTACATCTTCGCGAGTCAGATAATTATTGTTTTGCAATATTTTTTCGAGTAATCCGTTGACTTTGGTATAGAGGCTTTCGGTTATTTCCAAATCGCGGTCACGCGAGACGGAAGATTGCTTAATTCGCTCTGCCGACAATTTAAGCATCCAACGTATGTCTTCGGCAGCCACAAAGTGCCATGTTGGGCGCATCACATGCGTTCTCAATATCTCGCCTTTATTAAATGCCGTCTCGACCATCTTATCCGTTGCAGACTTCAATCGAATACCTACAGCCCATTTAGCCATCGCGTAATCCTGTGCCTGAATTGCACCCATCCGGGCAACCAAATCTCTTGGTGAGGAAAACTGTGAACTGCCCAATTGCTGGGCGATGACACGTATATCTTTTATCAATTGCATACGATATATTTAAATGTATATAACAACAATTTAATAGTCAATCAATGTTCCGATACGAGTTTGAGTCCTATGATGGAACAAACCAATGTTGAGATGAAGAATATACGCCAAAATGTGGCGGGCTCTTTAAAAACCAAAATACCCAACAAGACGGTTCCTACGGCTCCGATCCCTGTCCACACAGCATAAGCCGTTCCCAGAGGAAGACTTTGCGTAGCTTTTATCAACAAAGCCATACTTGCAATCAAGCAAAAAACAAAACTTCCATACCACAAGTATGAAGCATTGCCTTCGGTGGTTTTTGCTTGTCCAAGACTAAAAGTGAAACCAACTTCAAAAAGTCCTCCGAGAATGAGAATTAACCAGTTCATAACATAAAAATTTCGATGATCACAATGATTATAAAAATGATGAGGCTGCCTTTATTTGGAGACAGCCTCGGCTATATATTTTATATGTCTTACAAGATCTACGATTTCAATACTACCATAATCTATTTAGATGCAGTGGCTAAGATAATATTTTATGTTATAATTTCCAATCAAAACATTTTTTTTCGGAAAAACCATCCAATCAAACGGTAAAAATCATTCGATTCACATTGCTCATCAATTTGCCGATAGACATTAGACCGTTATTTCACAGCCAGCACCTTATCTGCCCATTTCCAAGCAGCCGTCCACATTTCGGGATAGGTGAAATGTTCAATCTCCGGCACGGTCAACAGTGTTTTTTGTGAGGTCAACGTATTATATACTGCATAAGAAGTAGTTGGAGGACACACCATGTCGTTGTATCCGAACGAAAAGAAAACCGGAACTTTCACTAAACGGGCAAAATTGACAACATCGTAATATTGTGCCGTTTTCTCTTTTTGCTCCAGAATGCAAGGCTTGTCGGTTATGTTTTTAAACAAATGAGGCCAGCCTCCTGCCCTGCCATACAAATATCCGTTCATATCTGACATTGCCGGATAAAAACAGATCGAACCTTTGACACGACTATCAAGTGCTGCTGTCACAATGGATAAGGCTCCACCCTGACTACCGCCATACACAACCAGATTTTCACTATCAAATTCAGGCATTGAAAATATATAGTCGATGGCACGTACACATCCCATGTAAACCCGTTTATAATATACATTGTCCCGATTGTCCCAATTCTGTGCCCAATATCCCTCCAAAGCTCCATATCTGAGATTGTCATAAACATTTTGAGGCATGGTCACAGGAATGCCATGAATACCTATATCGAGGGTTATAATGCCTCGTTCCGAATTTTGGATGTCCCCATCATAAGGGCGAACACCTGCACCCGGAACACGCAACAATGCCGGATATTTTCCGGGAGCTTTGGGCACGCACAGAATACCATATAGGCGTGAACCCTTTTGAAAATTCTGAACATTGAGTTCGTAAACATTTACTTTTTCGGTACATCTTTCAGGTAAAAGCCTTAATCGGGCATCCATCGGAATCTTTGCATTTGCGGCTTTTGCATTGTCCCAAAATTCATTGAAATCAGAAGGCATTTTGGTAGTCGGCGCTATTGTTTCAGGTGCAAAGCCAGCCGTTGCCCGACCTTCATATTCCACATCATTCACAAGTGCAAACACTCTGCAACGCAGAAATCCCGCCGTTTTCATCGTTCCGCCATCAATCTCCAGCCGACCGTCTTTCAGCACACTTTTTTCAGTTTTGAAAGGATCCAACATATCGTATGACAATTCATAGCGCACATCAACACCTTTCTGAGGAATACCATTTTGTGTAACGGTCACGTCAAACTTCGCTTTTTCGCCCAGTTTATAAGTCCAGTCAGAGCTGTTGGGTGTAATGGACACTCTCACCATTTTTTGCGCAGGCTGAGCTGCCAACGATAGTGAGCAAACGAGAAACACAAGTGCCAATAAATTATTTTTCATAAATTTCAGATATTATGGTTATAGTTACATCTTATTTCAAAAATCAGCTTTCGGTGCTTGAAGCAAAGCATAAGCGCACCAAAGATAAGGTGCTTGCCCGTGATAGTCGCCTGCACGGCGCGGACGTTTATAATAATATTCTTTATCGTTTGCTTTGTTTGTGCCGATGCAGACTTCGGTCACATCTCCGTCTTTATTGATATACGGTACAAGTGCAATCCATGCTCTACGGGCAACAGGAGCATATTGATCCCGATTGAGCCAGCCCTCTTTCACACCTGAAATGATGGCGTATGCAAACATTGCCGAACCCGAAGTTTCCGTCCAAAAATCTGATTCATCCACAAGCTGATTCCATAAACCTTCTGCATTCTGATATAATTTCAGGTTTTGCATCATCAATCGGTAACCATTTAGTATTTTATCATAATTTTCATTATCATGGGGCAAATAGCGGAGCAGTTCGGTCATTCCGGCAGCCATCCATCCATTGCCTCTCGCCCAATAGAAAGGGGCGTCCGGTGCATGATAAAACAATCCGTTGGAACATTGCAATTTTTCTAAATAGACAACCATTTCTTTGGCTGCACGATCAATATATTTCCTGTCTGAGGTTGCCCTGTATGCCTGCGACTGAACGATATTTATCATATACATATCATCAATCCAGAAACGTGTTTGCCAAGACAAGCCTTTGTTTGCAAAAGCGGTTTCTTCCGCTGTCGGATTTTCGGGCAGATTCCATTGCGTGTCAGCATAAGGTAAGCCTAAATCAATATATTTATGATCCCCTGTAATCTTATAGAATTCAAGAGGTAAACAACCAAACATGTTCAGGTCTACATGGTTCATGATGGGCAATAAATGTTTTTCGGTCGAAAAAAACGGAGCAAAGCGCTCTTCCAACTGTTTCACCAGAAGAGAGTCATTTGCAGATTCTGCATAGCGTAATGCTCCCAACCATGTGCAGATTTCGGCATAATGTATCCATTTGCCATCGTGGAGCATATGTTTGGATGATATGAAATGTTGCGACAACTTGCTACCTACGTCCTGAGGCGTATATCCTTGCGGAAAGTCGGACAACAGATCATTTTTTGCACTACAAGAATATATTATAGACAAAAAGAAAACAATAAATGCAGAAATTCTCATTTTAGCGATTCTTATTTTGATGATATCCTTTTTATAATTCTGAATACAGAATTTTCTGTTTTCAAGAGATACACACCATCATCAAAAGATGACAGATCAACGGCATTTTGCCGGCTTTTCATTAACAATCGTCCGGCATTGTCATAAAGATGAACCAACGAATTTACTTCTTTTTTATCTTTTATGTACACTATTCCATCTGTCGGATTCGGATAAATCGATATTTTTATTATTTCGTCAGACCTACCTATGCCCGACGATGCACCAAGATATGACAGTGCGGTATTGGGTTGCCCATCTGAATTGACAGATTTCAGGATCGGAAGCTGATATTTGAGATTTCCCATTTTCCAAACATCTGAAAAATTCCATGTGCTGTATGTATCCTGCTGTTTCAGTTCTTCGGCAGATTTATCCAGTCCTGATTTTGCTCCGCCATTGCTGCCACTCGCCACAGAACCATTCAGAGTCATTGCAGCATAAGCATAATTATTGGTATAAGCAGATGCGCTTGCGGTACGTTCCCATCCTGTGATGCGTCCAACAGTCTTACCATCAACCGAAGGATTCACTGCTACCGAGTTTCTCACATCCAACAAAGTGACTGTGGGCGTGACAGATGCACTGTGGCTCACTCCACCAACCAAACCTGCACATGAACCACCTGTTGATGAAGCAGTAATCGAACTTGCCGAATAACACATATCGATGGTCAGTTTCAAATTTCCGGACTAATGCACTCCAACCAATCCGCCCGAAGCATCACCATTTGCCACAACTCTTCCGTTCGTATAACATTGTTTAATAGTGGTTTCTGCATAATCCGAACCAATGATTCCTCCAACACTTTTCTCACCGTGAATGCTTCCATCGACACACACCTGCTCTATCCGGACTTTGTCAGAAGTGCTGCCGGCAACACCACCAACTTGCTGATTTCCGACAATCGACATTCCGTCGGCAATGCGGACACCCAGATTTTTCAAAGTGCAAGCATTCGATGCATTTCCTTTCAGAACACCAAACAGACCAACATCATTTGCCGATGGTCTATTGATCCACAGATTTTTCACAAAATATCCTTTTCCATCCACCGTCCCCGATATTGATTCGATAGGCTGCCATCCATTCGTGCGAATGTCTTTAGATGCATTATCTTCTATCCAATCTGCCAGATCTACATCACCGCTCAACTCAGCATTGGCTTCATACTGAAGATTATATAAACGCATTGCATCCAGATCATTCGCCGATCCTATTTTGTATGGATTCGATAAAGTTCCATCCTGCACCACCACATTAGACAGTGAAGCATAACTCGATGCTTTCCCGTAAGGGACAAATACTTTGAGATTGTTGACAAATGCCGATGCTCCCGTATTTGCAGGCAATTCCACCACATTGAAATATACAGCTTCAAGATTGGAACAACCCGTGAACGCTCCATTCGAAACGGATGCCCCATAGAGGATAAGCGATTTTAAGTTTTTACAATCGGCAAACGCTGAAACTCCAATAGATCCGATTGCAACAGGTAATTTAATATCCGAAGCAGAAAGCTGACTAAAAGCATTTGCGGGAATAATATTTCCAGAAAACCGGACGGCTGAAACATCCAAACCTGCCAGATTGGGAAAAGTGGTTACGATTGACCGACAATCGGCATAAGAAAGGTCTGCTGTTCCCAGCACAGACAAAAATTTGATGTTCGAGGCATTTCCCTGCCCTATTTGAGTTGCAATTTCCTGAGATAAATTGTCTGTCGCACTATGCACAACGGACAACTCTGTTTCGGTTCCGGGTTCGGCAATATCGGTTTTATGATAAAATCCGACAGACCAGTTTTCTAGCGGATAAGGCTTATTGTATAAGAGAACTCCGTCAGATGTACGTGGTGTATACGACTCTTTCTTGGAATCAGACGAATCGTCGAAATAGCTATACATAGATGTTTTTGTGCTGCTATCGCGCAGATTGCCGCTTCCACTGGTCGTGCTTCCGGCATACACTACCTCAACAGTTCCCAACAAAGCATCATTACACGCTATCACAACCTTATTTTCCTGTATTTCTACTTTCTTGATAGAAACCGGATTGTTGTTTTTGTAGACACAGAAACCATAATTAGACACCCGGGGAGTTGTCCATGTGTCAAAAATCAAAGGCAAAGCAGGTACATGGTAGTCAATTGTGACCGAACTGTCTGCCACAACAAAATTTTCGGGATGAAGTGTTTCGTACGATTTGTTATCGACCAGTTCATCATATATTATTCTACCCATGGTTTCGCCATACCAACGATATCCATTCGTGGACAAATGACCGCCGTTGTAGTCAGGCATCGCATAGTGCGGATTAAGAAGCACCACATCTTCATTTTCGTTCGCAAACTCAAGTTGTGCCATTGTGATGGGCATATCCTTGTCTTTTATGTAATTTCCACTTGTCTGGTAAATAAAAAACAATGGTTTTTGACTTTGACCGTATTTAGCCATAATATCTGACTGCATATTATTTTTTAGCTTCAAGAGCAAAGCCTTATAGACATCTTTATTGATAGTGCCGTCAGAGCCTGGGGTCATTCCTCTGCCTCCATACCACGATGAGTTGTTGCAATTATATTCACCTTGCATATAAATAATAGCCGGACATGAAACCGTAGATTGTGTCGAACTCAATGCTTCTGTGGTCTTGTCCAGAATGTTGGTGAAAGTATAGTAAAAACCTGAATTGGTACATTCTTTTGACAAACGCTCTATCGTCTGACCACCTTCACCACCTGTCATAGCTATAAACTTTTGGGTTGCATCCACATTGTCACGATACATTTTAGAAAAAACATTCATGCAACTCACCACCGGCTGTTCCCCACCCTGACTCCACAATGTCGCTGTCAGCGGATTCAAAGCAGCTTGTCCATTATTGTATTTCATCAACACATTGTCACCTATCATATAGTTTCCCGCCAAAGCCTCAGTTGTGATGGCGCGTGGACATTCCCAACCCATTCCCAATGACTGCCCGTAAAGAATGATTTGCACATAATCCGTTTTCTCTATCTGCCGCTTGTTGCCACCAGCTACAATTATTAACTGGAATAAAGACAAAAACAATGATAGAAATAAAAGTTTCTTTTTCATACGTTAATTTTTTATTTTTTTTGCATCCAGATCGCACAGAATGACGCATATAGATAAATTATCACCATCTTGATGAGATCAAGAATTTGATTTTCATATTCCGTTTCACAATATTAAATCATTGGATCGATCCGGTTCGCTGTTTAATCTTCGGGACAGATCTGTAAAAATCCATCCCGAAGAAACCTAAACACTGAATATGATGAAAGATGATATTTTCATCAATATACCAGATTCTTTGTGTTGATATCTCTAACAGTAGCTTTCGCTCCGTTGATCTTACTGTTGATTATGTCAGCTCCATCCACATCGTCAAAAAAGAACATCGGACGGTCGTCGCCATTCAACGTTTTCATTCTGATGTTGTTGAACTGGATGTCTTTGGCATGACGAACATAAAAACCTGATGCGGGAAGCACAACTCCGAACATTCTGTTTTCGGGATAGCTGGCTATTTTTTCGGGTACTTCTTCCGTGATGTTGGCAGAAGTGCCACCGCCATTCGTTGTCAGCAACACATCGCTGATGGAAACATTTTCCACAATGCCTCCGGGAACACCTGTGATAGAACAAGCGACCTTACTTTCACTCTTAGCTATTATGTTGTTGATGATTACATTGCTTATCCGGCTTACGTTTTTAGTCACCGTTCTGCGTCTGTCGCCCAAGCGAATAAAAATCGGGGTTTGCACGTCATACATCGAAATGTTTGAAACTATGATATTATCCATAACGCCTCCATCGACAGACTCCAGAGCAATGCCCGCCACAACGGTCTTGTCTGTTGTTCCCAGCCAAGGTTCATTCTTGTACCATTGACGGATATAATCTTCAGAAGCTTTTTCTATGACACAATTTGTAACCGATATATTCTTAAATCCGGCATAAGATGATGTTCCGAATTTGATGGCATTGCAATTACTCTTCAGCACACAGTTGGTCACAACCACATTTTCGCACGCACGGTCTATGTCGCTTTTGAAACAAAGCGCATCATCATCACAATCTATGTAGCAATCCGAAATCACAACATTTTTGCTGTCAATGTCCAGACCGTCATTGTTCCAATTGGAATGGCAATAGACTTTGACGCCTTTGATCATCACTCCGTCACAACCTTCATAGTCTTGTGTCCAATAAGCCGAATTACGGAGCGTAATATCCTGTACCTTCACATTCTTGCAATCTATGAAATAAATAATTTTGGGGCGTTTAGGGCCACCATTAGAATCATTGCCGTGTTGGAAATTTTCGTGCTGCCCCTGACCATTAATTGTGCCGAAACCTGTAACAGAAATATTTTCTACACCTCGTGCAAAGATCAGCGCCGGAGTTTCTTTTCCTTTAAGATCGGGAAAAACCTTGTGATATGAAGAAATATCCGTACTGCCCAAAAGCTCTGCTCCAAACTCAAGTTGAAGTGTGACATTCGATTTCATAAACAATGTCCGTGTCAGATATTTTCCGGCAGGGATAATCACGGTTCCCACCTTTGCCGAACATTCATCGATTGCTTTTTGGATAATAGCCGTATTGTCCGTCGTGCCATCGCCTTTAGCTCCCAATGTTTTAATATTGAGATCATAGGCAAATGCACTGACCGTAAAAAAACAAATAAGTAATAATAAAAGATTTTTCTTCATAGGTTTTATTTTATCAATTTGTTGAATAATTGGTTACGTCTTCAAATTTGTACATCGGACGTGCATCCGTTGCATTCAAGTTGATTTGGATGTTTTCAAAACTAATGCCATCGACATGACGAACATAGAATCCATAAGCTGGCAATACTACTCCAAACATCCTGTTTTCAGGATAGTCTCCTGCTTTTTCGGGAACAGTCTGATTCGCTTCTGTTGCAGTGCCTCCACCGGGCAAAGTCATTGAAATGTTTTTGATTGTTACATTTTCTATGATTCCACCCGGAACACCGGTCACCGAACACGCTATTTTGCTAACCGCTGTTGCAGTCACATCCGATATGGTTACGTTTTTCAGTTGGCTTATGTTGCTCGAAAATGCCCGCTGACGATCACCCAAACGAATGAAAATCGGGGTTTGAATTCCGGTCATCCTTATATTCGAAATCGTTGCGCCATCAAGCACTCCGCCGTCAACGGATTCTATTGCGATTCCCGCTGTCGCCGATACATCTTGTGTAATACCTGCCCAAGTGACACTTTGTTTCCATTTACGGAAATTGTCTTCCGATGCTTTTTCGACCACACAGTCACTGACCGTCACATTCTTGAACCCGCCTTTTCCGGCTGTTCCGAATTTGATAGCATTGCAATTGGTGCGGATTGTACAATTTTTCACAGTCACATTCTCGCACAACGTGCTTCTGTCACTTTTAAAACAAATGCCGTCATCGTCACAGTCCACAACGCAATCCGACACCTCCACATTCTTGCTGTCGATGTCGATCCCGTCATTATTCCAATTGGAATGACAATAGATTTTGACTCCTGTGATTTTAAGCCCATCGCACAACAGAAAATGCGATGTCCAGAATGCAGAATTCACCAATTGGATATTTTCGACCGTCACATTGTTGCAACTGATGAAGTGTAACAACTTCGGGCGACCAGAACTTCCGTTTCCCAGCTGGAAACTGGAACTGTCTCCCTGACCATCAATCTTGCCTGTTCCTGTTATCTTAATATTCGCCAATCCTTTGCCATAGATGAGTGCGGATGTTTCTATTGATCCGGCATTGGGAAAGGCATCGTCATAATCTTTTTTATTGGGGCTACCCAAGATTACAGCACCGTCTTCCAACCTCAATGTCACATTCGATTTCATGAAAAGAGGTCTTGTGTAATATGTTCCGCTAGGAAATACGACTGTTCCTAATTTTGATGCACATTTATCTATTGCTGCCTGGATGATCTCCGTATCGTCTGTCTGTCCATCACCGACAGCTCCAAATTTTTTCACATCCAATTCTCCGTAAAGTTCCAGTTCGCCCGATCCGCTACCGTTGTCGCCATCTGAAGCATTGCTGTCGCCACAACCTGTAAACACTATTAATGGTAAGACAAAACAGAAACCTGCTTTTATAATATTTCTCATTTTCATATTTTCATTTTAAATCGTTGAACATCCTGATTAAATCCTTTTACGACTAACATATATTCGCCAGACGGCAAATCATCTGAATCAGTTTCTATCTTGACCGAAATTGATTCATTGGGAAGCAGGGACACAAAATTATTTGTGTAATAGGATGGACGCACCGGTTTTCCATCTTTGTCGAGCCACTGTATTTGTGTGAAGAAAGCAAGCGACTTACCCGTATTTTTCAGATCGATGGAGATGTAATGCTTTCCATTCTCTATGCTTGTTCTATATTTTACATTGACTCTGGTCTTAGCCAATTTATTAATATCCTGAAATCCGGCAGTTGTTGGACCTGTCAATGTGTTCTTTCCTTCATATCGGTTGTTTGACCGCCAATAGAAGTTGCTGCCCACTTGTTTTCCGGTTTCATCAAACAATCTGAGTTTTATAAAATGCACATTGGTGATGTTATCCGGAAAATCTATAGTGAACACATCTTTAGCTGTCCCATCTTCGGGTATGTCTATCACTGCTTCTTTTGAAAAAACTTTTTTCGCATCAAGGTCATAAACATCGGCCGTTACTTTATAATTGCCGAACGTTTCATAATAGTCGTTCACCACCGAAACGGTGTTTTTCAGATAGTCGAACTGTGGATGTAACGGTTCACAAGCGTTCTGAGCAGCATATAATGCAGCAGTTGGTTCAAGTGACCAATCCCACATGCGGGCACAGACCTGACGAATAGGCGAATTGTGATACCAGAACAAGAAGCCCGACGTGTAGCGGTCGCCGTGATTCAGTTTGTTATAATTCCACACCTCCCAAATACTTTTATAATTGAAAGCTCCTACAAATTGAGCCTTAGTTGCAAATTCATCTATGCTGTGAGATTCTCCATATTGGTTTGTCATATCTGTATATAGACCCGACATGAGGTGAAAACCGTTTCCGTCCGAATAATCCCAGACTTCTTTATTGATTGGCCAGAGGTCTTTTTCGGGCATCATCTCACGCAAACATTCTACCGTAGGCAGGCATGGTGCTCCATATTCGGGATTGAATCCGTCGATACGACTGCCTCTATCCGATGCTGTATTTTCATAATGGCGCATAATGTTCACTTGTTTGTAGGGGCTGCCGTCATGGACACCATCACATTCCGATTGCATCTGATAGTCGCGTGTGCCATCGAGTTGTGCAATCAGGTTTCTTATATGCGGCATTTCCGTCGATTCGTTCGAGCAAACATAGAAAGCCAGACTTGCATGATTGCGGATTCGCTTGATGGTTGACGATGCATTTGCCAGATACATTCCCACATCCTGTGGATGTTTAGTATCGCCGGTCATCCAAAATTCTTGCCATACCATGATGCCCAGCTCGTCGCACAGCTGAAAGAAATAGTCCGATTCGGTGATGCCTCCTGCCCAAAAACGGATCATATTTATACCCGATTGTGCCGTATAGCGCAGTTCGGCATAAGTGCGTTTATCTGAGTTGCGGAGCATATTTTCGGGCAACCAATTGGTTCCTTTTATGAAAATACGCTTTCCGTTCACAACAAAGGTTTTTGATTCATCGGGCGTATCGCGTGTTGTTCTTATTTCTCTGATTCCGAAACGGGACGAAACAGAATCCGTCAATTGATCTTTGATATATGTTTTGAACGAAATATCGTATAATTCCTGTTTACCTTTGTGCAAAGGCCACCACAAACGCGGATTTTCAATTATCAGTTGTGGAAATTCTGCGGGCGTAAAAATAACTTCCCGATCTTCTCCCCTGAACAAAACAACTTCTTTCTCTATCCGGATATTGGTTCCTTTGATTTCCCCCACAATTTTTACAGTCTGATCCAGAAACGTCGGGTTATGCACTTCTACTGAGGCTGTCTGGCGAGATTGCGTATAATTATTTCGCAAGTCTGACTTCACAAACGGATGGGCAAGTTTCACATCGCCGGTGGTGAAAAGAGAAATATCTTTCCAGATGCCCGTATTGCGATCACGAATTCCATCAAGAAAAGTGAAATCCCAGCCGACGGTCATCAGCATGGTCACATTTTTCCCGATTTCGCCATTGCCTCCATTCTGGAACTCACCTTTTGCTCCAAATACTTTTTGTGTTTGTCCTTTGGGCTTAATTGTTCCGGGCACATCTATCGGGTAAACTTTCACCGCTAAGATGTTTTCCCTGTCAAAATGAATATAATCTGAGATGTCTACCTGTTCTTGCAAGAACATTCCCGATATGTTGGTCACCATATTTCCATTCAGCCACACTTCGGCTCGGTAGTTTATGCCATCCAACTGGATCCATGTCCTTTTTTGAGTATGATCTTTTTGATCCAGAGAAAACTCGGTTCGAAACCAATAAGTGTAAAAATCACGTCCCGCAGAGAATAAATCGGGTATCAGATTCGATTCCAACTTATTATTCAAGCCATAATAAGGTTCAGGATACACTTTATTGTAGACTAATGAATTGAGCACTGTTCCCGGCACAATGGCAGGCATCCAATCTTCGGTAGAAACATTGGATGTGGACACGTTTTCCGATTTGGCAGTTATGTCTCCGGCTTTTTTCATTTTCCAGACAAACCGTCCGTTGTGACCATCTTTCGAAGTCAAAACCGTCTGATAAGATCGGTCTTTCAATACTGTTTCACTCTGCGAAAAACCTGAACCAACGATACATACCAACAATAAAAATAATGTTGCCAGTTTTCTCATGCTTTTTATTTTATGTTCAATATATTATTTTTCTTCAACACATCTTCAAGAATAGGTTGCAGATAACCAGCCATACGCTCGAAGCCTAAGTCGTTGGGGTGAATGCCATCTCCCGTGCCTTCGTGGTCACTACCGACAAGGTCTGTTCCTTCTATGAAATAGAGTTTTTCCACACCTGCTTTTTTCAAATTCTCTACCTCAGTCCTCATTGTTTCGTTTTTGATTCGGATATTTTCTTTTTCTTTGAGGCTAAAGTTTCCAATATCCATAATGATGCTTTGCATCACAATAATTGGAGCTTCGGGATGTTTATTCCTTATTGTCTCTATCATATAAACTGTGCGTCCGGTTATTTCCGCAGCTGTTGCGTTAGGCACACAGTCGAGAATGTATGCATCTGCATCCGTGTCTGCCAGATAGTCTGCCAACACATTTTCCATACGGGCATTGCCGCTGAAACCCAGATTTATGAAGTTAAGCCCAGTGCGTCGTGACAGTTTGGACACATAGGTTGTGCCTGCACGTGAAGCCTCAGCTCCATGAACAATGCTCGATCCATAAATCAATATTTTTTTGTCAAACGGATAAGGTAATGCTTCAATATCGGACAGAGAATCCGTCCCGATTTCGAGTTGCTTCGTTTCGCTGAATATAGGAAGATAGAGCAAGCATTCTTTTTCAGTTCCATCCATGTCCGAAATAAGGTTACATCTGCTAGAATCGCTGTCTAATGCAGGTTTTCCAATGGCTGCAAACTCCCAAACTCCATTTCGTTTAATGTACAGATCCAATCCTTTTTGTGCAATAGCCGTGAGATTAGCTGAAACTTTATCTGGTTTTATCACCCATTTCGCTGAAATGCTTTTACTATTTGTCTTGAATCCAATCGCTAATCCTGTCGACTGCGTTGCAAGGTACTTTATTTTAGGTGGTAAGTCTGTATACTTCACAGTGTCCAGACGGTGATAAAATTCGGGTGTCGCCACAGCTTTTCCAACCAAGGTCAGATCTCTTGCATCCGTATATTTCACATCCTGAGCTTGCAACATTGATGAAGACAACAACACTTCAATGGATAGCAGAATAGATGATATAAACATATTTTTTTTCATCGCCATGTTATTATTTTTTTACCATTTTCACTGCCTTATTTCCTATTTTGAATAAATAAACACCTTGTGGATAAGTAGATAAATTGATTTCTGACTGATCTGATTTCATCACCAATCGTCCTGTATAATCATAGATGAAAACGGGATCACCACCGATATTGTTTCTTACAAAGACTCTCTCCGAGAAAGGATTCGGATATATTGCCACACCATGCTCCTGAATCACCGGAATGGATGATGTCCCTATTAAATGAACCGACTGTGTGATTGGCTGCTTACTTAAAGTCAGGTTTTTGAGCACGGGCAAAGCATAATCTTCATTTCCCATACGCCAGACATCACTAAAATTCCATGAAACGTAAGTAGATTGGGAGACCAGTTCTTCGATTGTTTTATTCTGTCCATCTTTGTTCGATGCTGTTCCGCTAGAAACAGACACATTGTTGAGCAGCATGCCCTCGAATGCAAAATTATTTTCATAATTGCCGAAAGTTGTACTTTTTTCGTATCCTACCAAGCGACCAAAACCCTTTCCGTTAATATATTTTGCCAATGCACCCGATTTTTTGACGGTTACAATAGTTGTTGTAGGTGCAGAACTGCTGCTGTAGCTGAACCCACCGAGTAATCCTCCACCCGAACCTGCCGTCGCTGAAGCATTTACGTTGGTCAACGAATAACTTTCATCAATTACAACGTTTGACCCGGAACCATAAGTGTTTCCGACAAGCCCGGAGCATCCGTCTGTACCTGTCACTGAACCTTCTGCATAACATTGCGTTACATATAAAGTTTTACCATAATTCATTCCTACCAAACTTCCAACATTCTTGCCTGCCGTAAAATTACCATTCACATAGCATTGTTCTATCTTCGTGTCAGACGTGCCCGTCACCTGACCGACAATAGCTCCAACATTCTGATTTCCTGTGATTCCGCCCTGTTCATTGTCAGACAGAATACCCAATTTGGAAACGTTTGCAGCTTTACACACAGCAAAAAGACCTAAATTGTTCTGAGTCGGACGTTTCATCCAGATGTTTTGTATAAAATATCCGTTACCCAAAAATGTGGCAACAAAAGGATTTGTCTCATCTCCAAGCGGAGACCATCCTCCTGAACGAATATCGGCATCAGCACGATTTTCTGCCCATCCACTAAAATCTATATCCTGCAACAGCGAAAAGATTGCACCGGTTTGTGTGCCATATAAACGAACAGCATCCAGATCGTTCGCTGTTTCTATTTTGTATTCATTACCTACCGTTCCATCTTCGACCGTTGTGGATGAAAGGACTGAACTGTAATCTGTCCTTTTGCCGTAAGGAACATATATCTTTAGACCCGAAGCAAAAGCGTCCGAGACGGTTCCTGCCGGCAATGCCGGAGCGTTGAAATAAACCGCCCTGAGTGATGTACATAAAGCAAAAGCTTCTATTCCGATGGTTGCTCCATAGGGCGTAACAGAAGTCAGATGAGTACATGAACGGAATGCTTTATCACCTATTCTGGTTATTGTGGATGGCAACTTGACATCCGCAACTGGAAGGAGTTCAAAAGCACCCAAACCCGATGATGCGTCTGGTATTGCATTATTTTCAAATTTTGATTTTGAGAGATCCAAACCCCTTAGATTTGGAAAAACAGAGACAACGGTGCGGCAATCTTCGTAAGAAAGATTTGCGCTTCCTGTTATTGAGAGAAATTTTGTATCGTTCGCATTTTTGCTGCCGATTGCATTTTGAATCTCGACGGCCAGATTGCCCGATGCTTCATGAACGATGCCCAGATTCACTATGTCTATCGTATTGTCGAGGCTTGGAACGGTCATCGAATCCTGAACGGACGACAATGAATAGTAAAATGTCACACCAAAATTATAAAGCGGATAAGGTTTCCCATAAATTATACCATTATCGTCGCGGGGTTCATAAGACGGACGAAGCGTTGTTTCGGCTGCGTCCCGAGGATAAATATAGTTGCCCGATTCATCTTTACCGTCCAGATCAATATAAGTGAAAAGAGAAGGATAAGCATCGCTGTCTCTTAAATTGCCATGTCCGTTGGTATTCTGTCCGGCATAAATGATTTCAATATCCTGACCTTGCAGGCTGACGCTGCTGGTGATATAAACACAATCACCATTGACCGATACGTCAGTAATCGTTTTTTGTGAACCTCCTACATAAAGATCAAATCCATAGTTGGTTTGTTTTTGTACCAGTTTATCGTCCAACACCAAAGGTAACTGAGGCACGAGAAATTGTATTTTAAGCTTGTTATTGTCCGATGTTCTGAATATTTTGAATGGCTGCAACGGTTTAAATGTTTCGCCTAAGATTTTTGTTTTATAAAAAACTTTAGCCATCATCTCGCCATACCAGCGATAGCCATTCGGATCAAGATGACCTCCTCTGTCGGGCATTGGGTAGACCGGCCCTGCACAGATAATATCACTGTATTTGTTTGAAGCCTCCAACTGTGACATACTGATCGATGCTTCTTTATTCTTTATGAATTGCGCTCCTACCTGATAAGTGATGAACAGAGGTTTCTCGGTTTGTCCATACGCCGTCATTATATCTTGCTGCATATCGTTTTTCAATCTGACCAGCCACTCCTGATAGATTGTTTTATCTGTTGTGCAAGTGCTGCCAGCTGTATATCCGGGATAAGTGTTCACATAATTGTTTTCACCTTGCAACCAAAAAATGGCAGGACACTCGATCTTCAGCGAATTTCCCTGAGCATAGGTTTTCGCCGAACTGATTGCAGAGAGAAAATAATTGTAAAGTTCAGAATCGTTCGATCCTTTAGATAATTGTTCTATTGTTCGTCCGTGATAGCCACACGACGAAGCCAGATATTTATTTACTCCGGCAGTTTTCTGTTGTAAATGGTTAGTCAAACCATAAAGAGGACATTCGGCTACCACTCCGGCTGTCCTGTTCATGATTCCTTCCGTTGGTGTGCCGCCAACAGTAGTGCCGACCAATGGATTGAATATCTTTGATCCGGAATTATTGTAATTGATCCAAATCTGGTTCCCGATCATATAATTGCCGGAAATATTTGATTTTGTGATGACAGGATAAGACTGTGCCCCGACAGACAAACTCTGCCCATACATGATCAGATGTTGATAGACATCCTGAGCCGATACCAGTGAGGGCATCAGAAAGATCAGGATCAAGATTTTTATGTTTTTCAATCGACTTTGCATATTAATATAGTTTTTGAACAGAATTTATCCGCCGGATGTCAATTTATTTTTTAATTATTTTCACTATCCTATCTTGCACTTTAATCAGATATACACCATTAGCATACGATGTTATGTCTAGCTCTGTGTTTTGAGTTTCGTATAGCAAACGTCCAAGATAATCAAACACATAAGCTTTTGTATTGTCCGCTTTTCCATCAATAAACAATTTTCCGCTAGTCGGATTAGGATATATCAATATGCCCGAAATATTGTCTGCTAATATTGAAGAGTTTTCGGGTAGGAAAGAAGGATTGACAGTCGGTTGAAAAGCCAATGTTAAGTTTTTCAACACCGGAAGCGGATATTTTTCATTACCCATTTTCCAAACATCAGCAAAGTTCCAAGCCGAATATGTAGCAGCATCCACTAATTCGGTGGGGGTTTTGCCCAAACCATCTTTGTTTATTGCAGTTCCTGTGCGTACAGCAGATCCGTTCACAGTCATGCGGTTGTATGCAAAATTATTATCGTAAGTGGCTATATTATCCCTTTTCTCATATCCACCAACCCTGCCTGCGCCCCAAGCACCGTCTACTGACGACATGGCCGATCCTGAATTTTTGACTGTTATGTAAGGTATTGTTTCACTTGTGTTATACATCACTGCGATAACTCCGCCTGCCGTGCCAACTCCGCCATCAATGCTTCCGGACGAATATGACTCTTCGAGAAAGGAGTTTTTCTGGCTCACCAGTCCCCACAAGCCGCCACAAGCATCTGTTCCTGTGATCTTTCCACTGAAATAACATTGTTTCATTGCTATGGACTCAGAATATGCCGTACCTAAAATGCCTGCAACCTGTTTGTTTCCCGAGATGTTTCCATTGACACAGCATTGCTCAAATTGTGTTGTTTCGGCAGCGCCGGCAATACCTGCAACTTCGTTGGCTCCGGTAATCGTATTTCCGTCAAGTATCTTGACTCCGAGTTTTTGGATCTTTGCATTTGAAAGATAGCCGAACAGACCGACATCAGTTGTCGTGGTGCGTTTGATCCACAGATTGTAGACAAAATAGCCTTGTCCGTCAAAAACGCCCGAAATCTTGCTTTGTGAGTCGCCCAACGGCAACCAACCTTTTTGCCTGACATCTGCATTCGCATTGTTGCTAATCCAATTTGCCACATCAATGTCTGCCGTAAGCTGAAAATTTGCGGTCTTTTGCGAATGATATAAGCGAACCGCATCCAAGTCACACGGCGTTGCTATTTTATACTCATTGCCAACCGTTCCATCGTCGATGGTCGCTGCGGATAAAGCTCCACTGTAGGCCGATTGCTTTCCGTAGGGAACAAACAGAGTGATGCCCTGAGCAAATGCATCGCTACTGGTATTGACGGGCAATGTTTCAGACGTATAATATGCTGTTGTCATAGCTGGACAATCGGCAAAAGCTGCTGCTGCAACACTTGCTGAATAGACCATGATTGAGGTAATATTTGATCCACCCTTAAAAGCCTGAGTACCTATCTTTAAGATGCCGGCAGGAAGACGAACACTCGACGCATGCAAGTTTTCAAAAGCCCCCACTCCATTTTCTGCATCGGGAATGGCATTGTCAGAAAAAATAGCTTTATATAAATCTAACCCTACAAGATTTGGAAAAGCGGCTATAATTGCACGACAATCACTAAAAGACAAACCTGCCGTACCCACAATCGAAACAAATTTGATGCCCGCAGGGTCAACTCCATTCAGCGTTGTAATTATCTCAGTAGATAAACTACCTGTTGTGCTGTGATTTATCTCAACTGCATTACCTATCTCGGCAGGAATAATTTTCAGATTCTCGATATATTCATTCGTGGAAGTAATGTTCATTTCGGCTAGCGATGTTGCCGGCGCTGTGCTACCGAGCATATAGATGTTCTCGAATGTAATGTTTTTCAATGGAGAAGTGGCACTGAAACCTTTCAGCACAGATGGTTGATTGCCTAATTTGCGCACATTGATATTCTTTACCGTAACATCACTGACTACACCTCCTTCTTTTGCCATGTCCATTTCAAACCAACGGCTGTTGCTGCCACTTCTCGGCCAAAAATTCTCGACATCTATATTATCGAAAGTGATATTAGTTGCCGGCATCGGACAATACTTATGATTCACTGCAATTGCTCTCATGCTTGAATATGATGTTGAGTTTTTGAACGTAATATTGTTCTGCTTTTGACACACACCATAGCCCACTTTAAATGTTGCACAACGGCTCCACGCAACACAATCGTCAAACACCACGTTTTCCAGATCCTCGGGACTTCCATACCAGCTTAACGCCAAATCTGTAGTGGATTCCCATGTCTTGGTAGAATAAGTATCGTCTTCCGAAACGGCTATCGAATGCTTGAAAAGTACATTCTGACACTCTTGTACATCCACTGCATCGTTTTCATGATCATCATTATTTTCATTAAAATGTTTGGTATTCAAAAACGACAAATCGTTAGATCGTGTAAGCGTCACACCCCAAAGCCCACTGTCTCTGAATATGATTCCATTCACATGAAAATTGCTGCATTGCATAGGCATAAGTATGGCATTGAACAATTTGGAATCTTTCCGCAAAGCGTGACCGTTTGCATCAAGCGTTCCGCGTCCATAGATTTTGATATTATCGGCATTCTCTGCCGTGTAAATGAACCAAAATCCTTGCCCTTGAGATGTTTTGTTGTATTTTACCGTATATATGCTCGCATCGCTCGTACCTCTAATTACAGCACCTGCTTCAAGATAAATAGAAACATTGCTTTTCAATACAAGTTGAGCACTTGTATACACACCTTGTGGAACGTATACAATGCCTCCATTAGCAGCATTAGCATCGTCTATTGCATGCTGAATGGCTGTTGTGCAGAGCGTGTTTCCCGACGGATCAGCTTGATAATCGGTTACAATATTATAAATGCCCGTTCCGGATGAATTCGGCACATCTGTTTCCAAATCATCTGCCGCAATAATAAGATCGGGCAGGTTATTTATTTTTACAATTAAATACCTCGATTGCGACAAATTGAATGTCAAGGTATTGCCACTCACAGTTCCTTCTATGTTGTAAGCCAACGGACTGATTTTGTATGTGGTGATTGCTTCCGATGCTGTGATCGTTATTGTGGTTTCTCCCGAAAACGAGTAATGGGCATATTCATAAATTCCGAATGTTTTGGAAACGGGAACAGCCGTACCCGACACGCTGAGGCTGAAATTGGCAGAGCTTGTGTAGCACGATGGCAGATTATAGGCTCTTACATCAGCAGCCGAAATCTGAACGTTCACAAACCCTAAAATAATCAGGAGTAGAGCTATTATTTTATTGTGCTTATAATTCATTATTATGTTTCTTTAGATTGTTGGTATGTAGAAAATAGGTATTAAAGAATCCTGAGTTCTCTCTGTTGAAGAAAATTTCAGGATTCTTTATTTCATTATTTGTCACCCATCACTGTGCCTCTGTGACAATGATAGTCCAGTCTTTCACAACAGTACCATTGGGTGAAGTTACTCTGTAGACTTTGGGTTGGCTCAAATCCTGCAATCCGGCCGACATTGTCGGTGAAACGTTTGCTCCAAGAGAAACCGTCACTGTCAGTTTCAGTTTTGTTATATCCGATTCTTTCTTCACCACTGCCGACACCGTCTGAGCCGTGGTGTCTATCACTGAACTGGACACAACATTGGTGGCTGTTTCGTCATAAATGGCAATGCTTGAAATATCCGCCTTTTCATACGAGTTGTCTATATCGTATTCAATCTTAGAACATGCCGATATCGCAACCAATATGACTGATAATATAAATAAGATCTTTTTCATTATATGTTCATTTTATGTTTTCTCAAAAAATTACCAACCCGGATTTTGATGTCCTGCCAATTTATAATTTTGGTTTATAGCCTGTTGTGGTATAGGGAATAAATAATTCTTATTCGGATCAAATTTTTTCTGGAAATAGACAAATTTATTATACCGAGCCACCGGAACATTGTCTACCAGCTCATAAGTAATGTTCATTCCGTAGAACGGTTGATTCAAATATTCTTCTCCGGCTTTCCATCTGATAATATCAAAATAGCGTTTATTTTCAAATGCCAATTCGACCCGTCTTTCGTTGCGGATACGTTTTTGCATTTCCAGATAATCCAGTCCGGAAGGCAGATCGGGTTGGCCTGCTCTTTTGCGAACGGCATTGACGGCTTCATACACTGTTGCATCCGGACCCGAAACTTCGTTTTTGGCTTCGGCATAGCTCAGTAATATTTCGGCGTAACGGAGCACAATCAGATTTCCGCCTTCTCCGTCCATATTAGTATATCGGTTTTTTGCCCCACAAATGACAGATTCTTTTTGGTGTTTACGGATGAAATATCCGGTCTTGGTACATTCCGATTTTGAAGAATAGAGTCCGTTTGGCAAATTGTCCGTTACTTTTTTCCATCTGCCGCTCGCATCTTTTATATATCGGTTAGAACTGAGTGACAATGTTGAATCTTTCCAAACCAAGCCATTGTAAAGCACCGACGCATAGAAACGTGCATCACGGTTCTTATACGGATCGGCAGCTTCAGTCGCATTGTTCCAATCAAATGTAGTGCCGTCCTTCATTTCAAAAGCATCGACAATCATCTGCGATGGATTAGAAAAGCCCCAACCATAATCACTACCAACACCGGGATATCCCGGAGCAGCAATTGTCTGATAACCACGCTGTGTTCTGACTGGATTTTTGTACTGAACATCAAAAATAACTTCTGCATTGCCTTCATAATCTTCAAGGAAAAGATTTGCAAAATTGGTTGCAGGATCAGATCCTCCGGCTGTGAATAAAGTATATTCGTTGTACAAATCACCAGTAGGAAGAATAAATTTTTCAGCTTCTTGCGCTGCATTCTCATAATATTTCTTATCCAATACGCCTGCAGCATGCAGATATGCTACAACTTTGAATCCTGCGGCTGCACCCTTAGTGGCCCTGCCATATTCCGAAGCACTCATTGCCGATCTTTTGGGCAGTCGCATCTCAGCAGAATCGAGATCATTGATGATCAACTGAAACGTTTCTTCAGACGTACTACGTTCATAGAACACATCGTCTGTGAATCGGTTAAGAGCTTTTGTGATAAGAGGAACTCCACCCCAGAAACGCCACAATTCCAAATAGTTCAAGGCTCTCATAAAATACATATCTCCTTCGTAGCGTTCTTTTTCGGCATCGGACAAAACTGTCGATTCCGGAATTTTTCCTAACGCCAGATTGGTTCTTCTGATGTTCGCATAACAAGAGTCCCAACGACCTCTCACATACTGAGGAATGTTTGATGCCGTAAAACTAAATTCGTTGAGCGAGGTGAGAGCAATTCCCATATCGTCTGTGAACGCATGGTCAAACGAATACCAGTTATTACAACCTTCCGACATGTTATATAAAGGTCCGGATAAAGTTCTGTTATAAACCTCGCTTACAAATAACTGGGTGGTTACGGCATTAGTCCAGACAGCATCATCGGTAATATAATTGGTTGATGTAGTATCCAGAAATGAATCGTCACATGAACTCAGAACCAGAAATCCTCCAAGTATTGCAATTAATATTTTTTTCATAATTAATCTGATTAATAATAAGTTAAAAAGTTATATTAACTCCGAGCGAAGCAATAAACTGTTGAGGATAAGCATTATAATTCTGATTTTCAACATCAAAATCCTTCGGCATTTTTGAATACAGAGTCCATAAATTGTATAAGTTGAAATAGAACCTTACATTATCCATGCTCACCTTTCTTGTTATCTGTGGTGCAAGATTGTAGCCAAGCTCCAGCGATTTCAGCTTCAAATAAGCTGTGTTGACCACCCAAAATGATGAAGTCAAATAATTCCACTCATTCTTGGTTGTTGATAGTCGTGGATATTTTGCATTCGGATCGGGATTTTCTGTTGTCCATGAATTTATATGATCAACTCTGGGTTTGTCATTGTCGAACGGATATCTAACCCCACGATCAGAGCTGCCGGAAGCATCCTGACCGAGATAGAAACTAGAATTACCTGTTCCCTGAAAAAATATTTTTGCATCGAAGTTTCTATAATTCAAAGCAAGAGTATATCCATACATTATTTCGGGAATTCTGGTGCGTCCGATAATCGTCTGATCATTTGAGTCTATTTTTCCGTCTCCGTTCAAATCCTTATATTTTATATCGCCCGGCAGAGTCGAAGAAGTCTGGTAAGCCCAGTTTTTAATTTCTTCTTCATCGGCAAACAATCCTTCTGCGATATAGCCTCTGAGTTGGCTGGAAGAGTAACCTGTTCTGCGGAACTGAGGAATATTGTATGTTCCGGGAGCTTCAAACAATTCAATTTGCTTGTCACGTGAAAAACCAAATACAAACAGGTTGTCAAAACTCAGACTTTTGTTTATTCTTGTATGATTAGACAGCGTGAAATCAACACCATACCGTTCTTCCTTACCACCATTTACCTGAGCCAGACCGATTCCGTATTCGATGGGCACTGTAGCCGACGGAGTCAACAGCTTGTCTTTACGATATTCTCTGAAAACATCCAATTCCAGTCCAAACAAACCATTCCAAAGACTAAGGTCAATACCCAGATTCGATTTCCAGACCGATTCCCATGTTATACTAGGATTTGCTTCCACTGATTCGGCAAGACCTTGTTGTTGAGTGCTGTTACCACCCGACCCCCAGATGTAACCGGTTGTAACGCCATAGTTTGTGCTCCATTGGTATGGATTGCCGACTGCATTACCCGATTTGCCATAAGAAGCCCGCAATTTTAAATTATCGAGAATGCTTATGTTTTGGAGAAATGGCTCTTCGGATATGCGCCATCCAATAGATGCAGAAGGAAAGAAAGCACCTCTGTGCCCCGGAGCATATACATAAAAACGGTCATAGCGTCCGGCAAATTCCAATAAATATTTCTGAGCATAATCATAATTCACACGTAACACGACTCCGTCTTGCGCAGTCTCTGACGATGTTCCATTGCTATACTGATAGTCAGAAGATCCTTTGTCTATTTCGGGGATGAGGACATCATAATTGCTCCGGCTGGCAGAAGTGTTTGCTGAAGTACCCCATTGCCTTTCGTACACGACCAAACCTGAAATACCATGCTTGTCGAACTGATTCTTATAATTTAAATAACCCTGAGCCGTATATCTGGTGCCAAGATTATAAGCCTTTGTGAGTTGTGCTTCGTACGACGTTGTGGACTCTGTGTACACATCATTTGCAGCATCGTACGTATAATATTTATATGGAACCTTCCATACTTTTGAGTTATATTCAGTCCTGTTCACATTGAAAAGTGCTTTCACCGACAGTCCTTTTACGAAAGGGAGTTCCTGATTCACAGACAAGCTAACTTGCTGATAATTATTTTTTCCTGATTGTGTTCCTGCTCCATTCACAGTTTGATACAGACTGCTACCGATTGATGACTGAAAAGCCGGCAAGCCGTTGCTATATACGTCTGCTTCGGTAGCACGCGCACGATAAATATTGAGCATTATATCGGACGAACTTGCATTGTTAGATCTTTTTTCATCATTGATCAGACTTAGGTCTGTGGAGAAGGTTGTTGTTTTTGTTAACTTAAAATCAAAATTGCTGCGAAAATTATAGCGTGTATAGTCCTGATTGTCACCATACATGCTACCTTGATTCATATAGCCCAATGAAACATATGCTTTGACAACATCATTGCCTCCGCTCAATGTCACACCGTGTTTCTGGCTGGTAGACGAGTTCATATAGTTTTTTGCCCAATCAGTGTTGGGATAAGCATCTGTGCCCTGCTCGTATGCGGCAAGCATTTCATCAGTGATAGCATCAGCCTGAGCCTGTTTACCATCCATCTGGTATGCCAGTTTTTTTAGACGTAAACCGTCGGCGGCACTCATAAATTCGGGTGTATTTGTTGGTTTTTGCCAACCAAACTCACCGTTGTAAGAGACAGTGACTTTCCCTGCTCTGCTTTGTCCGCGTTTTGTGGTAATCAATATTACACCATTAGCTCCCGCCATACCATAAGGTGCTACGGCTGACGCATCTTTCAGCAGCGTCACTGATTCAACTTCCGCCATATTCACTTTATTGTATTCGGAGACGATGCCATCGACCAAAACCAAAGGATTTGAGTTACCTCTCAGATATAGCGTAGACGCATCATTTCCGGGTTCGCCGGATGTTTGTTTGGTGACCAGACCCGATACTTTTCCTCCAATTGCATTGGAAATATTGGCCACGGACATCGTTTTTATCTCATCCGCTTTGATGGCTGAGACAGAGCCTGTCATATTCACTCTTTTCTGAACACCATATCCAACAACTACCACTTCGTCCAGTTTTTTAGGATCTTCTTCCATCACAATGTTTATTGTGGTGTTTCCTTTTATCTCGACGCGCTGTGTTACATAGCCCAGATACGTAAATTCCAGAAGCCCGCTCTGCATATTTGCATCTGCTATTTTCAACGAATATTTTCCGTCAATGTCTGTGACAATGCCTACAGTAGTTCCTTTCAGCTGCACGGCAACACCAATCAGAGGTTCATTATCAGCCTTGGAAACAATGATACCACTCACGGTCTTTGTCTCCCCCACCTGTGCAAAAACGGTAGATGTTGGCAGCAGTAGTAACATCGTCACCAACTGCATTATTCCGATAAGTTTTTTGCACTTGCGAAGAGGCTTGAGTCTATCTCTTTTCGTATATTTCATCATGTTAATCCCCTATTATTATTTATGATTGTAGCCTCTGCCGATCATTGCCAGAGACTACAATCTTCTGGTTTTGTATTATTTCTTTATCACCTTACCGGTTTGTCCTTGCACATTGATCAGATATAGGCCTTTGGCAAAAGATGATATATCTACCTGCGAATCTTTACTTGTAAGAAGCAAGCGTCCCGAATTGTCATATATCTTCACTTCTGCATTCACATCCTTATCTTTGATATACACCAAACCTGTTGTTATTGTCGGATACACCAATGCTAAACCATCTCGATCGGCTAATGTAATAGAAGAACCTCCACCCAAATGGCTTGGTGCTGTTGTTGGCTGCACACTGGCAGGTAGAGCTTTCAGGATAGGCAATGGATAATTGCCATTTCCCATTGTCCATGTAACTCCCAGATACCAATAAAGGTCATTGTCTCCGGCATAAGTCGTTTCTGTTTTCAATTCTGTAGCTGTCTTATTCAGACCGTTCTTATTGGTTACAGTTCCATCTGTTACGGCAGCTCCATTCACAAGCATATCGGCAAAAGCATAATTCGTTTCATACACATAGTTGCCTGAGCCATTGCCTACGTTTGCCTTTTCAAAACCGACAATGCGTCCTACGTTAGAAGACTCAGAAATAAAACCTGTGACTGACGGATTCAACGCTGCCAAGTATTCAAAATCGTGACGGATATCATTTGCATTAGGAAAACCTATGTCAGCGACAAAGCCTCCGGCCGAACCATTATCGGATAAAATGGTTGCCAGTGAATAACTTGTCGAAATCTTTACACGACGATACGCTTGTCCGAGCATACCTCCCGCCTTCTTAGCAGCTTTCACTGTGCCCACTGTATAAGAATCCACTATTTCCAAACCTCCGGCATGAGATGTGTAACCATAGAAACCTCCGGCACATTCACCTAATGCAGTGACACTTCCGGATGCAAAACATTCTGTAATCTTGATCGCTGACCCTGATCCATAATTAGTGGCTCCGGCAATAATACCAACATTGTCCAACCCTTTAATTTCCTTTCCTTCGGGTACAATAACTGCCAGATATTTAAATGCTACGCCATAGCGTGTCCATCCAAACAATCCAACACCTCTCTCTGTGGGTCTGTTGATCCACAAACCGCTAATCACATGTCCGTTGCCGTTCAAACTTCCCTGAAATGGTGCTCCTCCGGCGTCGGAACTTGTGCCGATTGGCTCCCAGCCTGCAGAAGAAGATGCTAAATAGTCGGTCAGGTCTATATCATTTCCGAGAATAAAATGGTTGAGCAAATAATTTCGGATATCATTTAGCTGTGCTGCTGTTGTTATCACATATGGGTCTTCTGCTGTTCCGGTTCCGGATGCAAATTGCGCACTAATTTTTGATGAAATACTGCCTGCAAGCAGTATTACCGATAACGCTATAAAAGAGCGACTGAATAACTTTTTTTTCATGATTATATTATTTTGTTGAATTTTTATTTTTTGATAATTTTCACAGATTTTCCATTTATGGAAACACTGTATATTCCTCTTGCGAGATTTGACATATCGATCTGACTGTCGGACGATTGCAAAACTATTCGTCCCACAGAGTTGTATACAAGCACTTTATCTGTTACTTCTTTTCCTTTGACGAACAAGATATCCTTTACGGGATTGGGATAGACTACCAATTGATCTGCATTTGCGAATTCAAGTCCAGTTGTTGTTTTGAACGAAACTATCAATGTCTGATTATTGATAATATTGGACAGAGTGTACGATCCGGAGCTTATCTCATTCTTTTTGTCGACTCCGTTCACCAATAGTTTATCTACTGTATAATTTGCATCCGGCGTGATTGTGAATGATTGAGAACCTGCAACGCCTCCGCTAATGGTTAAACTTGAGGATGCGGGCGTAATAGTGCCACCACCTTCACCGACTGATGCAGACAATAGTACATCATAAGTGAGATTTGTAGGCAATGCCGAAGGTTGATTCGTCAAAGCCAACGTTTTTAATACAGGAAAAGGATATGTTCCGTTCGACAGGGTCCAGACCGCAGAGAAATCCCAACCCAGATTACTATATTGAGCATTGTTCTGAAGAAGTTCTTCTGCCGTTTTATTCAGACCATTAATATCATTTGCACTTCCGGTAGAGACGGTGACGCCATTGACAAGAGATTCTTCAAAGGCATAGTTATTGGAAATATTTATAACTGCACCCGATTTGATGAAACCATAAATCCTATTGGCTGTTTTGCCATCAATCGTTGGATTCAATATAAAAGAATTACTGATCGTTGTGTTGATTCCACTAGCTGTCGAAGCACTGGCTCCTCCCAGCAAACCTCCCCCCGAACCAGCCGATGCACTTGCCGAAACCTGATTATAAGCATAACATTTGTTGATGACGAGCTTCACACCTCCCCAAGAGTTGCCGATAAGTCCTCCGCAACCATCACCGGTTGTTGTTACCGAGCCTTTAGCATAGCAGTTTTCGAGTGTGGCTCCCGCCCAATTGTTATAACCAATAAATGCTCCTACATTTTTGTTTCCGGAGATGGTTCCTGATACATAGCTGTTTGATATTTTGAGAGTGGTGGCTACGGTATTTGTGGCATACGCCACTATGCCGGCAACATCATCACCTCCGGCTATGTGTTTTCCGGTTGCTATGTTGACACCCAAATTTTTAATCTCGACTGTGCCACTGACTGTTCCAAACAAACCAATATTGTTTGTTGTCGGGCGATCTATCCACAAGCCATTGATACTATATCCATTGCCATCAAAATTGCCGGAGAAATAGCTTGCCGCCGTTCCTATCGGATCCCATCCGGCTGTTGGTGAGTTTGTTGTCAGCCATGTTTCCAAATCAATATCATTACCCAATCTGAAATACGAAGAAGGATAATTGCGAACATCGTTCAGTTGAGCCGCTGTTGTAATTACGTAGGGATCGCCGGACACACCTGTTCCGGAACTAAACTGTGCATCTGCATTCAATGCGAATAGGCCTAAACTAACCAAAGTTAAGATACCCGATAGTAAACGATTTTTCATAGGTCTAAATAATTAATTGTGTATGTTACTTCATGAAAATAGAGACAAGTAACTGAGGAGTGATCCAACCCTCAATAGTCATGTTTTAAATCTTTGTTTGTCAAAATATTAGGTTTTTCCACAAATTCTTTCAAATCATTTGCAGCCGGATGACCGGCAAATGGCAGGTAGTAATGATCCGGTTTGTCCGCAGACCAGGCATTGCGCCAGAAAAGGATCCAACCGACTTTATATTTGTTAATAATAGGATATACAATGTTGGTGAAATATGTTGTGTCCCAAACAGACTCTTCTCCTGTTTCGCCAATAATGGGAAGTTTACCGGATTTGGCAGCATAACCCGTAACGATCTGTATATTCCGTTCAAAATCAACCTTGTATTTGTCTACATCAGCCTGAGTTCTGCCTTTCAGATAGTGGTCAAAACCAAGCACGTCAACATATTCGTCTCCCGGATAGCGTTCCAGATAATGAGCCTCATCTCTCACATTGGAAGAAGAATAAGCGTATATCAGATTGTGCACACCTTTCTTATCGCGCAAATATTCGAGTGTCATCACCCACAATTTTTTATATTCTTCGGGCGTACATTGTTTGCTGCACCACCAGAACCAGTCGCCCGTATGTTCGTGATACATCCTGAAAACCACTGGAATAAGCGTTCCCTGATCGTCTTTCAGATCGAGGAAGAATGCAGCCAGACGATCCAGCCAAACCAGATATTCATCGTGATGGATTCCTCCTGCAAGCACAGAGCGCACCACAGTGTCTTGTTTGCAATCCCATGATGTGTTGCCGGTAGCAATATTGTTTCCATGCCAACTGAATGTGGTGTAGCCTCCGCGAGAATGTGTTTCTTTCACATACCTTTTCATATCGGTGAAATAAACTGAATCCAGATTGAATTGCGATGCTATTTCGAGATGTCCGAGCTCAAATCCGATCATAGCCGGATAGTCTCCGATAACATCTTTCACATCCGAACGGCCGTCTACCCTATACCAGTTGTGCCCATAAGCCAAATCGTCCTGATGTGCGAGCATTATCCCTTTGTCCATCAACTTGAAGAGCCTGTTGTAGAGTGCTACGGTTTCTTTTGTCGCATTCTTATCGACCGGAATTTTATTCGCTTCAAGACTTTGTTCCTTTTGTTTGCACGACACCAAGCCTAGAATTATTGACAGTGTTAAAATGAATATGTTTCTTCTCTTTACCATTATTTTACGTGTTTCTCGTTATTTTTTTCAGTTAAGACCAAAGTTTTCCATCATTTCCAGACACATACGGCTATTGTGATAGGGACATTTCCAGAATCCGGCTTTATCTTCCTGTCTGTTTATGTTTCCATCTGCCGTCCGGCTCCAATACCACTCGCCGTTTTCCTTATCAGAAATCTGATTCTGAATATAGTTCCACACCCTCGCGGCATTATTTTTATAAAGTTCGTTTCCCGAATTTTTGTATGCATACATGAACCCAATAACAGCTTCGGCTTGCACCCACCAATGACGATCAGCATCCGTATGGTTGTGTTCTTTTTCATAGATCAGGCTGCCATCAGGTTGTAACCCTTCGCAGGAAGCATTTGTTATTTTGAGAGTTATTGGCCTTATTTTTTCGAGAATGGCTTTGTCTCCCAAGACTTCAGCTGCCTCAAACAGCAACCATGAAGCCTCCACATCGTGCCCATACGAAACAATAGTTGATTTTACAATCCATTCCTCGTCAAAGAAAAGATGAAGATGATGTGTTTCTTTATTTAATATCTTTTCGGTGAATATGTCTATCAGCTTCTTTTGTGCTTCTTTCAGCTGTTCGTTATCCCAAATGCGGCATAGATTAGTGTATGGTTCCAAAACATGCAAGTGAGTGTTCATCGTCTTTTTTTCATTTGCATCCTTGTCGCTCAGACGCATATCATCTATAGGCTGCCAATCGGCTGTGAAAGCTTCATAGTAACCTCCCAGATTTTTATCTGTACATTTTTCGAGAAGGTAGAAAAATTCTTTTGCCATTTCCAAAGCGTGGACATTGTTTGTTGCTCTGTAAAATTCAGAAAAGGCATACAGTGCAAAACCTTGTGCATAGACCTGTTTTTTTGTGTTCACAGGATTGCCTTTACAATCAAGTTCCCAATAGACTCCACCGTTGGTTTTATCGAGAAAATAGCGTATGATGTAGTCAAATGCACGTTCCGCCATTGCCAAATATTCGGTTTTTTTCAGCAAACGGTATGCAGCTGAAAATGTCCACAGGATGCGGGCATTGAGCACTGCTCCTTTATTTGCTTCGGGATGCAATATTCCATTGCCATCTATGCGTCCATAAAATCCGCCATTTACATCATCTGGCATATTAGATATCCAGAATGGTAATATTATTTCGGTCAATTCTGTCCTAAATCCACGCATAATTCTTTATTCCTCTCTTTTTGAATTTAAATCCGATGTAATTTCCTTTAATTTTAATTCGCTCAATGGATAGAGAGAAATAAACAGCACAGACAGAATGGTTCCGGCAGCAGGCAACAAACTCAACATCATCCTTATGCCTTCCTGCGCTTCGGCTGATTGAGCCACATTTGCCTGAAAACCAAAAAAAGCAAGCAACCAGCCAGTGAGCGCACCACCGATAGACCAACCGAACTTTTGAGACATCGAAGAGGATGAGAAAATCAGTCCCGTAGCACGGCGACCCGTTTTCCATTCAGAATAGTCTGCAATATCTGCATACATAGACCACAGCAGCGGAAAAATGCTGCCGGCACAAGCACTGATAAGAACTTGCAAAATCAACATCAGAGCAATGTTGCTTCTGTCTATGAAATAGAATGCAACGCTGAATATTGTTGCAAAAACCATTGCAAACAGGTATGTTTTCTTTTTTCCAATTTTGTTGGAAATGGGCGTTACAAAAAGAATTCCCAATATATTTGCAGCTTGTCCCAGCACCAGATAGATGGTGGTGAGTGAAAGTGCTGAACTGATAAATCCCAGATTGAAGGTATCCGGTGCAATAGCATAATACTTGAAATAATAGACTGCTGCACCATCACGTATCGAATTGAAGATCAGTGCTGCAATGCCTGCTCCCAAGAGTATCCACCAAGGCTTATTCCTGCACAGATCGCCGACGTCTTCTTTTAGCGAATTGCCTGTTTCTTTTATCGGTTTCACCCGTTCTTTAGTCCATGAGAATGTGCAAAGAAAAAATACGATGGCTATGATGGCAAATACCACAACAGACATAGACCAACCGAACTGAATATTTTGACTTGCACCCCAATTACTAAATATCTTCACCAGCGGTTCTATCAGAACCAGTGCCAAAATGCTGCCCAGAAAAGCAAAGATCATCCGGTATGAAGACAATTCGGTTCTCTCCTTCGGGTTCGATGACATCACACCCAACAGTGATGCATAAGGCACATTTATCAATGAATAGACCATCATCATCAGCGAATAGGTAATGTAAGCATATATGATTTTTCCGATCACAGAGAAATCGGGTGTCGTGAAAGTCAGCACTCCAATCACACCAAAAGGAATGGCAATGTAGAGCAGATATGGACGAAATTTGCCCCACTTGGTTTCTGTGCGGTCGCTGATAACACCAACTATCGGATCAAAAAACGAATCCCAAATTCTGGTGATCAGAAACATTGTTCCCACCACAGCAGCATCTATGCCGAACACATCTGTGTAGAAAAACAACAGATACATTCCAAAGAGCTTCCAAAACATAGACGAAGCCGCATCACCAAGTCCGTATCCAATTTTTTCCTTAATGGTTATTTTCTCTGTACTATTCATGATATTAAAAAATGTAATTAGATTGCTGTGGCAGCACCTCTGAGATCAAGTATTCTGCACAGCCTCAACAGTATTTTTGTTTATTAATGATGTCAATGTCTGAACTGAGGTTGCCGACCGATATCCGTCAGGAGCAGTATGCAGGCAATAGTCCAGCAATCGGTCTATGGACGATACCGCCACATGCATTCGTGTATCGCACGACGCATAATAGATGTAAACCGTTCCGTCTTCGTCTGCTATCCAGCCATTTGCAAACAAAACGTTGGAGACGTCCCCCACTCGTTCTTCTCCGTACGGAGCCAATAAATGACCTGCCGGTTCAGCAATCAGCTTGTCGGGTTGATGCAAATCGGTCAGATAGACATAGAGCACATAACGGAGCCCAGCAGCACAGGCTCGCACACCGTGCGCCAGATGCAACCATCCTTTAGCGGTTTTGATAGGATGCGGACCTTCACCGTTTTTCAGTTCCTTGATTGTATGATAGTAACGGAAGTTGATTATTTTTTCTTCTTTTATTTCAGCATTGGCAATGTCGTCAACAAGTGCCCAACCGATTCCACCACCGCTTCCGGCATCTATGAATCCGTCTTGCGGACGTGTATAGAAAGCATATTTGCCATCAACAAATTCGGGGTGAAGAACCACGTTTCGTTGTTGGCTTTTCGATTTCAGATCGGGCAGTCTTTGCCATGTCTTCAAATCTTTGGTACGCACAATTCCGGCCGCAGCAACAGCCGACGACAAATCACCCGCAGGTGCATCCGGATCTTTGCGTTCTGTACAAAACACACCATATATCCAGCCATCATCATGTGCCGTCAGGCGCATATCGTAGACATTGATGTCAGGATCGTCAGTTTCGGGGATAACAATGGGGTGATCCCAAAAGCGAAAATTGTCTACTCCGTTGGGACTTTCTGCCACCGCAAAAAAAGATTTGCGGTCATCACCTTCGACACGAACAACCAAAAGATATTTTCCCTGCCACTTAATAGCCCCCGAATTGAAAGTACCATTAATGCCAAACCGTTCCATAAAATACGGATTGGTCTCATGCGACATATCGTATCGCCAAAATACGGGAGTGTGCGCTGCTGTTAATACCGGATATTTATATCTTTCATAGATTCCATTTCCGAGAGTGATCGCTTCGTTCTTACGCGTAATCAACTGTTCGTACTCTGAAATTATTGCTTCCAATCGTTTATTAAAAATAGTATTATTCGTGCTCATGCTATTATTATAGTTTTTACTTTTCAACTTGACTGTAGCAAAAGTATCAACATGAAACACGATTATCAAATACTATATTATCTATATATAATACTTTTCAAACCATCAAAAGATAAAAAACAACAATATAAAAACACAATAAACTGTATATAAAATAATTACATACATACAATTAAACTTTAGCATAATAATACTTTTTTGATCAATATTGATCAAAAAAATACCAATCTATAGAAAGATCTTTGATTCCTTATAATTTTCCCGAAACTCACTGGGAGTGCATCCTTTTTTCTTCTTAAATATCCGGTTGAAATTGGACAGATTATTAAAACCGCAATAGAAGCAAATTTCTGACACGCTGTGCGTTGTGTCGACCAACATCCGTGTAGCATGTCCCAGACGAATATCATTAAGAGCATCTATAAAATTGCGTGCAGTCCTTTTCTTAAAGAACCGGCTGAATGCAACCTCTGTCATTCCCACAAGTTTGGCAATGTCGGACAGGCGGATATCTGCATCAAAATTTTTGAGCATATAGTTGTAAGCCGTTTCAATGCGGCGACTGTCAAAGTTTTGTGCATGATCGTTAAATGATTGGCTCGACAATTCGCGCATCGAATCAGACAACGACAAATCGTACAGTATGCCGAACAGTTTGAACACAGAATGCGCACCTTCATGTTCCGAAGCCAGTGCATACAAACGATCTTTGATCCTGAGTATCATTTCTTCCGAAAAAGTGACTCCATTGGTCGCCTTAATGAACATTTCCTTCAAAGATTTGAATTGGTTTTTTTGCAGGAGCTGGTTGTTAAACAAATCGCCATGAAACTGCACCGTTATTTCTTTGATCTCGTCCGATTTGCATCTATTGTTCAACCATCCATGCTCCAAGTTAGCTCCCGTGATCAGTGTGAGTTCCAGATTGCCTATTTCTTCAATGCTATCTCCAACCACACGCTTCGCTCCTTTTCCGTTTTCTATGAAATTCAATTCGTATTCGGCATGAATGTGCACAGGAAAGGAAAATTCTGTTTTGATTCTCGAAAATATCATGAAACAGTCTTCACTCGACAAAGGTGTCACTTCTCTGAATATTGAGCCCATAATCTTTATAAGTTTAGAAGAACGTATGCAAACATAAGAAAAATATTTAATGCTTTTCTATGTCCGCATCTTCATTTATATTAAAACAAGCTTTACCGCATCTCAACACTCAAAAAAAATACGCCCACTCCAAGAATACTTGAAGCAGGCGTATGTTGATTATATTAAGAGTTATGTGTATGTATCCGAAAAGATTATTTCAGGTATTTGGCAAAGAAAGCATCCATCGCTTTATAAAAGTCGAAGCGATTTTCTTCGTTATGAAAACCATGTCCTTCGTTGTCTTTTACCATATATTGAACTTCAACACCACGTTTTTTCAATGCTTCCACCATCTGGTCGGATTCATCTTTGTTTACCCGGGGATCGTTTGCACCTTGTGCAATGAACAACGGTGCTTTGATTTTATCCACGTGCATCACCGGCGATGCGCTTTCCAACAATGCTTTGTCTTTCACCGGATCACCTACCATTTCATACATCATGTCCAACAACGGTTTCCAATAAGGAGGAATGGTGTTCAGGAATGTGAACAGATTGGAGACACCCACATAATCTACTGCACAGGCGTAGAGGTCGGGGGTGAAAGTGAGTCCTGCCAGAGTTGCATATCCACCGTAGCTGCCGCCATAGATTCCTATTTTTTTAGGATTGGCAATACCTTTTTCGATCAGCCAGTTCACACCATCAGTGATGTCGTTCTGCATTGTTTTACCCCATTCTTTGAACGACAGTTCATAGAACTTACGTCCAAAACCGGTGGAACCTCTAAAGTTCATCTGAAGCACGGCATAGCCTCTGTTTGCCAAGAATTGAACTTCAGGATTGAATCCCCAAGTGTCGCGAGCCCAAGGTCCGCCATGAGGATTTACGACTACAGGCAGATTTTTGGCTGTTTCCAGCGTATATCCTTTTGGTAATGTCAGATAGGCCTCGATGTTGAGTCCATCGCGTGTTTTGTAGTTCACACAAAGCATAGATGCCATGTTGTTTTCCTTGATCCAAGGATAGACGTCAGCTATCTTGGTCAGCTTGTTCAGCTTCACATCATATAAGTAGTATGAACCCGGAGTTTTATCGTTATATGTGCGTACAATGTAAGTCTGTTCGTCTTTGGTCATATCGGTAACGCCGAACGGCAAATTGTTCACTTTGACCTTCAATTTATCAAATATGGCTTTTGTCGTATTGTTGAAAAAGTGGCGTTGCAATCCATCATGAGCTGTATAAGACACACCTTTCAGTTCTTTGTCCTTGCGCGAATAGTTGATACCTTCAATGTCATATTTGTCGTTCACATATATCTGTTTCAGCTCTTTGCCTGTTTGCGGATCAAATTCGATAAGAGCAGTTTTGTCTCTTCCTATATTTGAACCTCCATATATATGCTTGTTGTCTGCCGTGAAAACAAACGGGCTGAACGATTCCTTAAAATTTGTGGTGAGCACAATGCGAAATGTATCAGTTTCGTTCTCTCTGTAGAGGAAGCTCTGATCTACACCATCAATGGCGATAGCTACACGCAGTTTGCCATCATGGTCTGTCATCCATCCCTGAATGTTACCGGGATTTTCTGCCAATTGAGACAACACACCGGTCTCTATATTGAGCCTGTATGGATCAAATATTTGAGGATTGCGCCTGTTCAAGCCGACAATCACTTCCGAATCGATGTCCGGCAGATCATCTATGATCTGAGTTCTCACACCTTTAAATGCTGTCAGCGGCATCAGGTTGCTTCCGTCTATGTTGACGCCATACAACTGATAGTTTTCGTCACCACCTGTGTCTTTGAGGAAAAGAATGCGACTGTTGTTCCCCCAGAAATATCCGGCCACATCACGATCAGTTTCGGCAGTAAGCCTCACAGCATCCTTTCCACCTACTTTCTGCACGAATATATTCATCCGTTTCTCGTAGGGTGCAAGAAACGCAAAATATTTGCCGTCGGGCGATATTTGATAACTCGATTTCTCAGGATTTTTGAAGAAATCCTCTATCGGTAGCTGTGAAACAGTGCTTTGTGCGTGTAACTTTGTAGTGCTGATAGACAGAACAACGGAAGCTATGCCAAAGGCAGCTATAATTTGTTTTTTCATAAGTGATAATATAATATATTTAGATATGAATTATTCTTATTTAGTTTGTCGCATCAGATGGTATAATAATCACACTTCGACGAACAAAATATGCAAATAAAAAAAGAGAGGTTGCAATTTTCGATGGTTGCAGCCTCTCTTTTCGTTATGTGGTTTGCCCACAATTCAGCTTTTTATTTTTCTCCACCACCGTCAGCAATTTCGTCTACGGGGGCAATCAGTTTATAACCTTTTCCGTGTATATTGATGATTTCAATGTCCTTGGCAGGTTTCAGCAGTTTACGCAATTTGGTGATGTATACATCCATACTGCGTGCATTGAAATAGTTGTCATCTACCCAAATCTGTTTCAGGGCATGATTTCTTTCCAGTATGTCGTTTGCATGAGCACACAACAAGCCCAGAAGTTCCGATTCTTTTGTTGTCAGTTTGGTTTGTTCACCATTGATAGACAAAATCTGTTTCTGTGTATCAAACTGCATTTCGCCAAAACTGTAAACCTGTTGATCTTTAACTTTCTTTCCTTTCACACGACGGAATATAGCTTCGATACGAAGTACCAGTTCTTCCATGCTGAAAGGTTTGGTGATGTAGTCGTCTGCTCCGGCTTTGAATCCTTCCAGAATGTCGTCTTTCATATTCTTTGCTGTAAGAAATATAATTGGCACATCCGGATTTATCACACGTATCTCTTTCACTAACGTAACTCCATCCTTTTTAGGCATCATCACATCAATTATACACAAATCGTATTTTTCTCTTGTAAAGCCTCTGTAGCCAACTTCTCCGTCAGGGAACAAGTCTGTATCAAAGCCTTTAGCTTGAAGATATTCCCTCAGCAATACGCCAAGATTTTCATCATCTTCGCATAGGAATAATTTAATTCTTTCTTCCATAATTCAACTTTCTTAAATATAATTCAACTTCTAATCTTTCTTCACTATCGGTAAACAAATAATAAATTTGGTACCCTTGCCAAACTCACTTTCGGCTTTGATGGTACCTTTATGGTCCAAAACTATCTTTTTCACATAAGCTAATCCCAATCCAAATCCTTTCACATCGTGGCGGTTGCCTGTTGATACACGGTAGAAGCGTTCAAATATTTTTTTCACGTCTTCTTTTTTAATCCCAACTCCGTTGTCTTCTACCGAGATATACACTTTGGTATTGTTGGCATTGTTCCATGTTCTCAACATCAACTCCAAAGGAACTTCTTCTCTTCTATACTTAACAGCATTGTCTGACAAATTGAACAACACATTAGTAAAATGCATTTCGTCCAGATTCACCAGTGTCTCTGATGCCTCTAAGTCTATATCAATGCTCCCACCAAATTTTTCAACCTTCAGCTGAAACGTATTGGCCATGTTCACAATGATATCGTTCACATCCATTTCCTTAAACTTGAGTGTAGCTTTCTGTTTTTCAAACAAGGACATTTGCAACACCTTCTCTACCTGAAAACTCAGTCTTTTGGTCTCATCATTGATCACACCTGAAATATGCTTGAACACATCGGGCGATTTGGTGATCGCCGGATCTTTCAGCATCTGGGCTGCCAACGATATGGTAGAAACCGGTGTTTTAAGCTCATGCGTCATATTGTTCATAAAATCACTTTTCATTTCGGACAAACGCTTTTGTCTGAATATCAAATATATTGCTATAATGAACGTTGTCAATAATATGAGTGTAAAGATAATACTCGGCATCAAAAAAGAGATTTCGCTATAGAGGTAAGCATTCCGATCAGGGAAATACACTCTCAGAAAATTCAGTTTTTCTATAGGATCGTTCTCGAATAAAACCTGCGTATACACTTTGTCTCTTTTGGCAGGGCTGAAATTCTTGTCACGAAACATAGTCTGATCATTTTTCATGATCTCTATCTGCGCCGGCAACACAATCCCATTATATCCCAATTCACTTTTTATATAGTTATATAATGTGCTTGTATCTATACGTTCTTCGATCGGCAGAGTGCTTGGTGTGTTTATCAGATTGTAGATAACATCATCCACTATTTTCCGCTGATAGTCGTAACGTTGCTTAATCACTTCCTGCATCTCATACGAAGCGCTGGATATGGATTTTGAACCATGATTGGGAGACAAAAATACTGTTTTGGGAGTTTTTGATTTAACTCTTTGCTGAGTCACCAATTCTTCGTATGCCAGTATTTCACCTGTCGGACTCACATACGTCCTTGTTGTACTTGTAGTTATTGTATCCACACCCGTTGCTTTCCTAGCTGCTTCTTCTGCGGCCGCCGCTGCCACCGCATAGTCTTTACTGCTCTTCTCTTTGGCGGATTCTATACCGTCTTTCAGATATTTTTTTGTCTGATCTATTTCCAGGTTTTTGGAAACCTGATACAGACTGCGTGTCACTGCCTCATCAAACTGATCAGATCTCAGCCTGATCGTTGTTTTAAAATAGGTGATCTGCATATATAATAACCCAAAAAAAGCTACTGCCATCACCGCTGCAAGCACCCAAATTGTCGATTTTTTCATTTTTTATATTTTGTCACCTCAAGAGTTTACAAGAATAAAGTTATGATAAATGATTCACTCTCACACCAATTTTCAAATATGCTTACAAGTAATTAACAATTGGTTACCCATTTTGTTTAACATTCTGAATTTTTTATTTCAAAAAAATTAATTTACGGAGTTTTCCGGGTAGCAAATATAATAATATTTTATTACAAAACTACTGCGTCAAAGTGAAACGCAAACTTATACCAAAATCGGTGGTTACTTGAGGGTAAGAAGATGACGAAACAAGCGGAGAATTCATCACTCTGTCTAAATACGCTTTCAGAGTGAGAGCCTTGCTCAAAGTGTAGTCGGCTGACAATTTGATAGAAAACAGCTTGGATCCGCTGGTTGCCTGACTGTATGCCTCCACAATCTTCCTTATCAGGGTTTGTGAATTAGTATAGGAAATGTCGCCCGAAATGTTCAGATCATTACTGAATCCTTTCGATGCTTTATCTTTGATACCTAGTGTTCTATTGAAATTCAATATTTTATATGTCATGCCGACAACAAATTCGTCTTTTCTATTTTCTACAATCTGATATGAAGACAAATTGAGGCTCAGATTGCGCGAGTTGTTGTATCGTGTGCGCAATGTCATATTATTATTCAATGTTCCTTCCGCACCAAACAATGGATTGAAAGCCTCTGTGATGCTCACCGATGTGATGTTGTAAGGCGAAGACGGCAATGGCTGCCCGTTCACTGTGCTTTGAGTGAATCCATAGTTTGCATCCATTCCAATCCAGTCTGAATAGGAAGAATAAGATCCAACCCTGTATTGACAGGTATAGGCATGTGTTAATATGACTGACTTCAGTTTCTTCTTCAAAGATGGAAACAGGTCGAGAACACCGTTGTACGAAAGTGACCAATTAGGAAACATCGACGATAAGGATGGGAACGGCGACAATTTCACACTGTTCACATCCTTGCCTGTGTAGGCCGCAATGAACGCAGGAATCAGTACATCGGCCGAATTGATACTAACCGTACCTTTCGTGGGATCGAACGTTCCGGTGTGACCTCCTGATGTCAGGAATCCACCCGATGGATAGTCTCTCCCTATATAGTTGCCAAGCACTCTACTCTGAATGGCTTCCCTATAGGCGAGGAATTTGTCGAAAGCTGCCGAAGCATAGTTATTGCCCGCATTACCGGAACGCAAAGCCGTTGAAAATGCACCCATAGTCATGGCGAAACTACCACCCAGATTGCGAGGCATTCCGGCATACATGAATTGCAACTCGGTGCGGTTTGTTTCTTCGCGCAAAGCAGAGAGTTCTATTTTGAGTCCTTTTATTGGCTCGATTGACGATTTTATATCCAACCTTGTGCTTGTATTAAATATGGCAGGCGATATGTTATTGATCGTGTCACTTACCAAGAAGTCATTTTGTAACAAATCGCGCACATAGTCTTCGCCGCCGTCGAAACCGAAAGCAAAACCTAGTCCCGGCTTAAGTCCATATTCGGAGCTTGTTTGCCCGAAGGCATCTCCGATCATAGGACGGAAACCATAGATATAGTTTTCGTTGCGTTTGGAATAGTTTACAGACACGGATCTCACTGACATCATTCCGCGAGCCGTATATTGTGCAGCCTTATACCACCAGCTATCTTCCATCTCGGGCAAGCGCAAAATAGAAAATTTAAGGCTCAATGAATCGGTCTGATCTTTGAGAGGTTCTATCTTGATCGTGTTGCTATCTGTGCTTTTAAACTTGACTGGAACGATGCGCCCATCATCGGCACGACGTGCAACGACGCGCACTTTCTTAGAATTCAGATTGTGTTTTATCTGGGCTTCGGCCAGAGGCTGCATCGCCAGCGTAAGCTCAAATTTGGTTTTCTCTTTTTCTTTTCTGGTCACATCGGCAGCAGTGCCGGCCGCTCCACGCCGCGACGAACTGCTGTTGCCATCGAATTTCTGATTCACTTTCTTCAAAAACGCAGATTTATTGTATAGTGAAACCATATTGAACCTGTTGCCCAATGTGAAAGTCGCATTATTATTTATCGTGTTACCTATTTCTATATTAGCACTTCCGGTGCTCGCACCTCTGTCCCATCCATAGTTGGTATCGTAATTAGCCGATGTGTTGATCCAGTCGAGAATCGGTATGGTCGAGAACGGAACGGCATATGTCACTTTTGCACTCTGGCGATAGGAATATGGTGTGCCCAGACTTTGTATGCTGCGCATGACAGAATCTTTCCAGACATCATAGTCGGTACGGTTCAGATCCTTGTTCACTTGCAACCAAGGCTCTTCAATTTCGGCCTTTGTGCCGGACGAATAGGAGAATTTGAGATTTTTCGTAAAGTCCCACGTCAGGCTCAAATCCCTGTTCCAATAGAAACTCTGACTCCACGACAAAAACTGATTGGCACTGTTGTCGCCGTCCAGACTGTAGCTTTCAATATCGCGCAGAAGTGTTTCATTATAGTTCCGGGTCATGGACGTATTGAATGCTATATTATTAGGCACATAATTGAATGTGAGTGCCTTGAAAAACTTGGTCGATGAAGATTTACTCTTGATGTTCTTGAACGGTTCCCAACTCTTCACCACAGGTGAATAGTTGTATCCGATAGTTGCCTGATAGTCTTGGGTGATGTCATAGCTGGTGCTCGGACTGTTCACCTCCGTGCGGTTGTATGAATAAGTGAAGTTCACGTTTGCCGGATCATAAGGCATCGGTGTCTTGCTGCGCACATTAACCTTTGCATTGCTTATACTCAGATTCTTTGTGAGCGACCTGTCTTGTGCCAGATTGCGGATAGAATCTTTTTCGGCTTTGGTGTTTGCCACGCTCAGTGATTCTTTGAGTGTCACATCCTGATCGAAAGGATCATATTTGGGCGTAGTTGTCTGATTAGAATATGAATAATAGAGCGGTATGGTCACTTTTGCCTTTTCGGGCAGAAGTTTTCCCAAATCAATATTTGCCGCCAAATTATAGGTTGTCAGGTCATTGTCGCGACGTTCCATCAAACTCTGATCCAACGATCCGAAACCTATCGTTTCTTTGTGCCCCGACAGGTTGATGGTAGCCAGATCAGATAGAGCAATATTCAAACTTCCTTGAGCAGCCCATCCACCTTCTTCATCAAAATCGGTGAGACGCATTTCATTAATCCAGATTTCGCCCGATTTCGTTTCGCGCGTTTTATTGCGCACACCGACCATCATCACTTTCACTTCCGAAAGCGACGGATTACCCACCACACTCACTTTGTTAGTCGGCTTGTCGGGATCGTATTCTGAATATAAGGTCGTATTCGTTACGGTAGATCCGGCCTTGCGTTTTGCCTTGTTACGCTCAAGTTTGATGTTTTTCAGCAATTCCAACGGGAAGTCAAACATATTTGCTTCAGGCCATACCAAAAGTCTGTCGTTGGCATTGTTGCCATCATATTTGTCCTTGCCGGCAGGTTCGGGCGTGATAGTTAGCGGTATTTCGTATTCGTAATAGTTGTTTTTGTAGTCTGATCCAAGACGGAGGAAAATAGCCAATTCGTCTTTTTTCAGATCGGTTCCGTCAATCAGTTTTTCGGCGTGCGAAAACATCTGCAAGCGTTTGTAACGGCGAAGGTCGAGGACTGTGTTCTTATAGATTGCCCTTGCTTCCTCGGCTCCCAGATTCAATATTGTCATAGACAGCGACTGTTCATTTTCTTGGGTCAACTGTGGTTGACTTGGATCTATGATGCGGGTTACGCCCGGAGGCATAATATAGTTGATAGGTTTCTTGCTTCCATTTTCTTCTATATTGACCGTCGTGGTGCTTATGGTGCTGTTGCCAACGAAGCCGCCGTCGGTGAGGGCGCTGGTGTATGTACGCCAATCGCCACGCACAAGATCGAGTGTACCAAAACGCAGGAATGTCGGTTGCTCAAAATGCGTCATGAACATCCGCATGTAACGGATACTCTTGAAGTTGCTGATGGAGCCAACCCTTTCTTCGTAGTCACTGATGGGAACTTTGAACTGATACCATTTCACCTTTCCTTCCTTTCCGTTACGCAGAGTGACAGTCACTTCACGCTCATCGGCTATGTAGTTCATCCCCACCTGCATACTATCGGGACGCAAGCTTATTTTATATTGATAATACGATTCTGTTTCGTTCATCGTATTGTCTTGATCTATGTCCTCAACATCAGGAGTGGTACGCGATGCCGTTCCATACGATTCGCCACTCTTCTCGGTTTCGACAGAATTGCCTTCCGTTCCATTATATCGCTTATACCGATCCAGAATGCCCACCTTGTCACGGTCGTAATCGGAACCCCTGAAATAGTGATAATTATCTCCCGCAGGGTCATTCAGTGGAGAAAACTTATCATTTTGCATTTCTGCGATCACTGTCGGGTCGAGATATGACAACAGATAGTCACGATAGGTTTTGTATGAATGATGCTCCATTTCCTGCGCTGTGCTCAGTCCATTGTAGCCCACATCCTGCAAAGATCGGTCTGCTCCGCTGTCAAAAGCATAGACCGTAGATTGGCGCGATGGAACACGCCCCCAGTTGTTTGTCTCATAAAGGGTGGTGTCACCATCGAGCGGAAGTCCGTTTTCATAGAATTTTTTTCCGTCTTTGAGAACATCTTCCGATATCTCTCCCAGATTAAAAAATAGATCACCTCCGGTATTTTTTATTGTGGCTGTGTCGTTGTATACAAATGGATCCATCAGCCAGAACTCGATTGTTTCGATGTTGTTAGCTTCAAAATCCTTATTGTCCATTTTGCGCATAATGCCGCCCCACCGATCTTTGGGGTTGAGCAATTTTCCGGTATTCCTGTCCACACCTCCCGGATAGATATTGTATGCTCCGCGTTCGTCCGGATAGTAAGAAATATTCAGCGGTGTGATGGTCGCATTTTCGTTATAACTGTAAGATATGTCGCGATTCGGATAAATTTCACTCACCAGCACTTCGCGCACAAAGTGATTTGAGAGCTGATCTTTATCGTCTTTGATGTGTTGCGGTGTCAATGACGAACTTTTGCGCGTGAACAGATTGTCTATGGAAAACCAAGCGATGTGTGCACGGTTTTTCCCATATTCGATGTTGTTGCTCAGTGTGGCTTCGGGAAACATAGCTGCACCCGATTTGTCAGCCGGAGCTGATGCCAGAACCCATGAATATGCACTCATGAGGCTGATGCTGGACTTGGAAGATTCAAAATCGTCCAGATAGGAATAACCGCCACCATATTTGTTTTCATAATGTCCCGGAATCATCTGGGCAAATTCGCCCGTGAAAGCAATGCTTGATGGCGCGGTTGCATTGTAGAATGGCAATTTATCGACCAGATTGGTGAGCCATTGCGACTGTGTCCGATAAGACATATTAAGCCCCCAGAGTGTGTTTTTGAGTGCTTCGTTTCCGATTTCGGTTTTCATCGTGAGCGGCTTTTCATACATGTGCATGATCGTTCCGCCAATGGTGAAGTCTTTCGTTATATCGTAACTCAGGTTCAAACCCATCATCGTTTTGCGCTGCATCGAGAACAAAGATTGATTTTCCAACGACACCGATATGTCGGATGCCGAATAGCTATCATTGATGATGGTCACAGTTCCCGAATTGTAATTGACCGTATAGTCCGATCCTTCGACAAGCACCACGCCTGCCGCCTTCACAATGACCGATCCGCGAGCCACATTGGTCGCACCCAGATCTATTTCTGATCCGTTAGATGCTTTGTAAACACCGCTGATCTTGAATTTATTTTTTTCGGCAACCTGCCGTGCGACTGTCAATGTGGAGTCATAAAGTTCCTGATAGACATATTTTTGTGCAATGACAGGATCGCCAATCGAATCGGCTAGATGTTTTCCGAAAGGTTCCACCACCGGAAAGATGATCCGCCCGGTCGAAGAATTGACCGTCTGACCTTCCACATAGTCGAATATTCCATCCGGATTTGTGTTTTGCCGTGAATTGAGCCTGTCCAAATTCATCACGCGCAAAAGCATGCGCCCTTTGATGTTTCCTTCCGATATGTAATTGACATACGTGCCTGCCGAATCGTTTTGATAAGAGATATTCAGCCTGAAATTGTCCGACTGCAATGAATATGCACCTAAAGAATACACATTTTTCATCATCAGATGCCATGTGTAAGAAGAGGGAGACATCGAAACAGGTTTCAAAAGTTTCAGGAGGAGTGCGCCTCCGGCATTGCTTGTCGAAGGATCGTATTTGTCGGTGATGTCAGCTGCAAACTCACCCACCTTATAAGTTGTTCCGCCGGCTTTGTATTCGTATGCAACAGCCAAAACCTCATCTGCCTGCAGTGCTGTTTTCAGAGAAATGTATCCGGTCTGGGAATTGTATGTGTAATCGGACGATGACAACAGACGGGCATTTTCTATTTTTTCGTAAGCGATGCCGCTTTCCATGTTCAAAGTCCCCAATTCGCTGGACACCTGACTAATGTCCCTTATATTGGAATGGCTGTTCACCATCGTAGAATAGAGCGTATTGGCAGCATTGGCGGGATACTCATTGCCGGATGCCACCCATTGATTGTCGTGAATCACTTTAGCTTCTCCCAAATCGGCAAAGGCAACAATGTTTCGCGATTGAGTGTAGTCGCCTCGTTTGTTTGTCACCCACACCTCTATGTTGTTGATGGTGACAGGCGATGAAATGTAAGGCAATGTACTCAATGCCTCATCATAATGGTCGCGGAAATAGAATCCGAGGAAGAAGTGCCTGTTTTCATCATACTGATCAGCCATGAATTCGTAAGATGTGGTTTGTACGCCACCTTTAGAGTTCACCGTTTTGCTCTGCGACTCTTGTTGCGACAGCACAGAGCTGATCTTCAGCTTTCCGAACTGCAGGTCGGCACGGATACCGAACAATGCAGACCCGCCGTTCACCAGTGAGTTTGTAGTTGCCATGCTCACATTTCCGGCCTCGAGACGTTTCAAGATTTCGTCTTCTTTGCCTTCGTATGCCAGCTTTATCTTTTTTGAATCAAAATCAAACGTAGCTTCCGTATTGTAGTTCATGTCGAAGTTGACCTTGTCGCCAACCGAAGCTTTCACATTCATGTTTATATCCTGATTGAAGTCGAACGATGTGCGGCTTCTGTTCTTTGGCGACAGTGTCGGATTGTCCGTACTCTGGTTATTGAACCCCATTTTGGCTTCGATATAACCTTGCGTCTTGATGCGTACACCTCCCGGGCCAAAAATCCGTTCGGCAGGGCCAAGACCTATTTTTATGTCTTTGAGCGAGAAGTCTTCTTTTTTCTCTATCGTATCACGTTCTGCATTGTATTTCGATCTGAAAAAAGAAGCCATCGAACGGTCTATCAAATAGTTATTATACTCCGTCGGGGTCATGGTCAGCGTAGTAACCCAATCACCATCTCCTACTTTTGTTTTGAATAGGTACACTTTGTTGATGTAGTCATAGTCCACAACGTTTTGTATGTTAGACGGATCACGCAGATCAATAGGATGTGTTTTTTTCAGATCATCATAACCTTCTATCTGTGTTTTTTTGACAGGGAAACGTGTAGTCGTATCTTTCTTCGGTTCCACCTTTTGCATCTCAGGCTGTGCTGTTGGCAATGGCAAAGCCCAATCAGAGACACTCCGGCTATTATTCAAAGCCAGAACACTGATAGCGCTGATTGCCAGCACCGCAATAGATAAATATTTGTATCTTTTCTTCAACCGTAGATTGTGCTTCTGTGTACGTGAGTTATAACTTACAACATTTTCAGGGCTTGTTTTATCACCTGCTCTATAGTGCTGTTGGGGCTATCTTTCAGAATTTTTGAAACCGCCTTCTGAGATGCAGCTTGCTGAAAGCCCAGCATCACGAGTGCTGCCACAGACTCTTCGCTCAACTCTGTGTTGCCCGAAACAACCATTTGCGAAACTTCACCGGAGAGTTTTATTTTGTCTTTCAAATCCACAATCACCCGTTGAGCCGTTTTCAACCCTATTCCTTTCACATTTTTCAATGCATCGGCATTGCTCGAAGCTATGACATTGGCCAACTCGACCGGAGACATAGACGACAAAATCATGCGTGCCGTACCTGCTCCGATGCCCGACACCGAAATGAGCTGCATAAACAGTTGACGTTCGTGCTTGTCAAAAAATCCGAAAAGCAGGTATGCATCTTCACGAATAGCTTCGTATACGTATAGCTTACCGTTTGGCTTGCCGTTTATGGCTGAGTATGTATTCAACGAAATGTGTAGGAAATAGCCCACCCCATTGTTTTCCAATGTAACCGATGCAGGCGTGATTTCTTCTATATTTCCTTTTATGTAATCTATCATAATTTCCTCTTATGTCTGCAAACTTTCGCGTCTTTTTTACCTGTTTACATAACTATGCTTAGATGTTATAACGTGATTTTTGGCAAAAGCGTATACCGCAACTCACAAAATTATCATTTTCTGCCTTCATGCACAAAGAGTTCTTTATTTTTATTTTTCGCAGACTGCTTTCCTGCATTCTAAAAGCCTTCGAGGCATCCTTTAATAAAAGTCCGCATTTCGTCTATCAGGGCTGGTTGGATTTTAGATTTATTATATGCCAGATAGAGCACATTGGTCGATGGATTGACTCCACGCCACAACACTTTCACCTCTTTGCGGGCTAGCGATTTGCCGGCTATGATGTCGGAAGACACGGCAAAAAACGAACCGTGACAGATTGTGTCCAGAATAGCATTGTTGTCCGGCACGGCAAGCCGTAGTTTGATGAGCGGGCGTTTGTTGAAGTTTTCGCGCCAGAAACGCCTAATCAAAGGCAGATTACTGTTATAGCCACACCACATTTGTTTCAAGAGCCATTTTTCAGCTTTCGGCAAATCGTTTTTTGCTATATAGGCATCAAATTCGGTGGTGTCGGTTGCAGTATTACAAACTATAAGGAACGATTCGGTGATCAGTGGCTCGTATGTTATGAAATCTTCGGGGCGGCTCTTTTGGGTGATGACGGCAATGTCCAACTCGCCATTGATCAGCTTATTCGACAAATCGTCTGCCAATCCGTATTGCACAAGCAAATGAGTCTGCGTACGGTTCATATTCGCCGCCATGTATGAGCTGAACACTTCGGCAGGCGTGCCCAACTTCACATCGGGAATCTTGCTCAACGTCGATTTTTTGAACTCAACCTCCACTCTTTCCAGATTGTCTATCGATTCCACAATTTGCGTATAGAGCTGCTTTCCGTACTCCGTAGGCATCATTTTGCGTGGCAGGCGAACAAACAACGGGTGCCCGATATAACTCTCGAGCGAAGCCAATTGTATGCTTACGTTGGGTTGTGAGATCATCAGTTCGACAGCCGCTTTGGTGAGCGTTCCCGTCTGATATATAGCCTTAAAAGTTCTGTACCATTCCAGATTTACCATAAAGGAGTATCAGATTTTTGTCGAAAGTTCTTTCAAATCGTTAATGAACATATCCACACTTGTCTCAGGTGTTGCCCACGAGGTGATTAGGCGAATTGCAGCATGATCTTCATCCACTTTTTCCCATACATAGAAGCCATAGAGGTTTTCCAGATAAGCGATCATCTTGAGAGGAAATACCGGAAAAATCTGGTTTGTGTCCGATTCGGTCAAAAAAGGATAGCCTAATTGTTTCACGGCGTCTGTTATCTTAGCGGCCATACGGTTGGAATGTCGGGCAAGTGAAAATAAGAGGTCGTTGCGCAGCAGTTGGTCGAACTGAATGCCCAGCATCCTGCCTTTTGCGAGCATAGCACCCCGTTGCTTGAGGTGATATTTGAAATCGGGTTTCAGGTCGTTATTGCTTATCACCACAGCTTCGCCGAGCAATGCTCCACACTTGGTTGCACCCAGATAGAACACATCGGTGAGAACTGCCACATCCTGCAATGTCAGGTCGTTCGAGTCCGCCATCAAAGCAGAGGGAAGCCGTGCGCCGTCCATATAAAGGATGAGTCCGTTTTCACGGCAAAAGCGAGACAAATCTGTCAATTCTTGCTTATTATAGATTGTTCCCACTTCAGTGGAATTGGATATATAGACTACACGCGACTTCACGGTGTGATATTCGGGCGATTTGTCCAGAACTTTCACAATATCGCTCACCCGCAGCTTCCCGTCGGGCGTCTGCACATCTTCCACTTTGTGACCGGTAGCCTCTATTGCTCCGGTTTCGTGTGTGTTGATATGCCCTGTTGAAGCGGAAATGACAGACTCGAAAGGTTTCAAAATGGATGCAAGAACAACCAGATTGGTCAAAGTGCCACCCGCAATGAGATACACATCTGCATGAGGATCACCTATTTTTTGCCTGATCTGCGAAATGGCGTTCAAAGTGTATTCATCATCTCCATATCCGGATTGCTGCACCAGATTTGTTTTTGCAAGCATATCTAACACAGATTGGTGGCATCCTTCTGTATAATCATTAGTGAAATTGTGAACAAACATTGTATTTTTTTGTTTGAAATAAAAATAGTTAAACAATAATTTATATTCACCGCAAATCTATAAATTTTTTTATACAAAAGCATAAATTATTCTATTTTGTTTATAGATATTCATCCATTACCTTTGCTTCAGATATTTAAGACAAAAAATAAGCCAAACAAACAACAACATTATGAAAACAAAAATATTATTATTGACAGCGACAATACTTTTATTTGCAACGTCGTGTGGCAATCGCGGCAAAAACAAAATTGAAGGAACGGACGCACAGTCAGTGGCAGCAGGTACAGGAGAAGTGATCGTGGTGGACAGCACCGCCTCATCTATCCATTGGACAGGATTCAAAACCGGTGGCAGCCATCACGGAACACTGGCTCTGAAGTCAGGAAGCCTCACATTGCAGGGAACGGAAGTCACATCCGGATCGTTCGTCATTGATATGCATTCGATTGTAGACCAAGACCTGACCGATGCCGCAATGAACAAAATGCTCGTTGACCACCTCAGCAGTCCCGACTTCTTTGATGTGGCCACCTACCCCGAAAGCAGTTTTTCCATCACTAAGATAGAACCCATTGCCACACCTAACGATTCGGTGACTCACACGATAAGTGGCAACCTGAAACTGAAAGATGTGGACAAGAACATCTCCTTTCGTGCTAAAGTGACAAAAGAAGGCAATGTATATAAAGCCGTGACTGTTCCGTTCACAATAGACCGTACGCAATGGAATGTGAAATACGGATCAAAGACAATCTTTGCCGACCTGAAAGACAAAATCATTGACGACAACATAGAATTGCAAATAACCATTGTAGCAAAAGCCAACTGATTTTTTTTACAGATTGATAAAAAATGCTTCATACAGCTTTGGCTCAATTCTGGTCAAGGCTGTATTTTTTTCTTTAACCAGAAATTTTTAGGAAAGGACAAAAAATTATGACACTGAACGATCTCCACAGACAAGTACAAAGCCTGAACGATACGCCACCGATGCCCGTTCTGTTTGTCGGACACGGCACTCCGATGAATGCAATAGAAAACAATCAGTTTGCGCAATCGTGGCACAGCATAGGACAAACACTGCCGCACCCGCAAGCCATATTGTGCATCTCGGCACATTGGGAAACACGGGGAACTTATGTTACGGCATTGGAACAACCTAAAACGATCCACGATTTCGGAGGATTTCCACGCGAACTTTATGCACAGCAATACGACGCCCAAGGTTCGCCCTTGCTTGCAGAAACAGTAGCAAACACAATCACAGATGTGAGCATCGGGCTCGACTATCAATGGGGATTCGATCACGGTAGTTGGAGTGTGCTCAAGCATATCTATCCCAAAGCAGACGTTCCGATGGTGGAACTGAGCATTGACCATTTCAAAGACCTGCAATGGCACTATGATTTTGCCAAAGAATTGGCATTTCTCCGTCGCAAAGGCGTGCTGATAATAGGCAGTGGCAACATGATCCACAACTTGCGCATATTGGAAGTGCCCGATGGCGATTTCAACACGTCATACGGATACGATTGGGCATGGGAACTGAACAGCATCTTCAACCAAAAGATCGAAGAAGGTGACCACCGCTCGCTCATCAAGTATGAGTCTCTGATGAAAGAAACCCAGCTTGCCGTGCCGACTAAAGAACATTACATTCCTATGCTCTATGCTTTGGCTCTGCAATCGAAAGATGACCGTCTGGAACTATTCAACAATACGGTGGTGGCAGGTGCACTGTCCATGACGTCATTCATTATTCAATAAAAATCAGAAACAAGATGAAAACAATATTATATAAAGCAAATACGAGAGGTCACGCCAATCACGGTTGGCTGGACACATACCATACATTCAGTTTTGCAAACTATTATGATCCCGAACGCATACATTTTGGCACATTGCGTGTCATCAACGACGACTACATTGCCGGTGGTGAAGGCTTTGGAACGCATCCGCACGACAACATGGAAATCATAACCATCCCGCTGCAAGGCGGAGTACGTCATGGCGACAATATGGGCAATGGCGGAGTCATCCGCGAAGGAGACATACAGGTCATGAGTGCCGGAACGGGTGTTATGCACAGCGAGTATAATGCCGACAAAGATCAGACACTAAACTTGTTCCAGATATGGATCTTTCCTGACAAAAAAAATGTAACCCCACGTTATGAGCAAAAACGAATGGACTATCTGGAACATCGCAACCGGTGGTCGGAACTAATCACTCCCGCGCCTTCCGACCATGCACTCTGGATTCACCAAAATGTATGGTTCAACATAGGCTCGTTCGATCAGGGAGTGAAAACCGAATATAAAATAAAAGCTCCTGAAAACGGAGTGTTTGCAATGATCATAAAAGGACGGTTCAACATTTCCGGCACAGAGCTTGACAACCGTGACGGACTTGGAATATGGGACACCGACCACATAGATGTGGAAGCTCTGACCGACGATGCACGCATCTTGTTGATGGATGTGCCGATGCACTGATAGACATCAGATTCTAACAAAACAGCCCTGCTTCATTAAACTTGTATGAGGCAGGGCTGTTTTCTGATTTTTCATTAAGCAAGATATTATGTGTGCTTTTCAACAAAAAAACTATCTTTAGAGTTTCAAAAAAACAAGAACGATAAAACGATAGAAAACTATGGACACTTTTTTTCTGGTGCTGCTCATCGTGCTACTTTTCCTACTTGCGCTTGCAATTCCGGTAGCATTATCATATCTAATCTACAGATTTGTGAAAAAAAGGGAATGGAACAAATGGTTCAGATGGCTGTGCATAATACCATTGTGCATCCCGGTCTGGATTGCCTGCAACGAGCTGTTTCCATCAGAAGGCTACTACAAAGAAGAATTCAGAGACACGGTGCTCACAGATTTTCCACGCGATGGTGAATTTCTTTACAAAAATTCAAGTCTGCCTGATTTTAAAGGTGACTACACATCCGTGATGATTGTGAAGACCGATAGTTCATACTATAACTTTTTGCAGAAACACCTCACAGACTCAAAATTCGGCGAGAGCGGCCAAGCCGGGCTTCTGTCTGCCAATCCGGAGAGAATACTGAAAAGAGGAGCAGATCAATCCATCGTAAAAACATTCAAACTCGACGACGAGATCGCAAATACCTCATATGCAGTATCATTTCTGTCAGACAAACAAACCTTTGTTGTAGAAAAAGTAAAATGGTGAATAACCAATCGAATAAAATTTCATACATTTGTGGCTCAAAAATTATTTTAGTAGAAATAACACAGTCACATACATACTTTTATCTTTAACACAATATAAAATTAGTCTGTCCATTATGAAAAAAATCCGCTCGATACTAAAGTCCATATATTTCAAGGTGATGCCCGAAGAAATTATCAGATTAAGGACGAGTTATATATACGACAAAGAGGCTTTCGCTTCTTATATGAAAACAAAGGTGGGAAACACTTCCAATATATTTGATGATATCTACAAAATAAACATGTGGCACACAGACGAATCTGTATCGGGTGGAGGATCTACCATGTTTGCTACAAAGACAGTCAGACGGGAACTTCCCGTGATCATTGAAAAGTTTCAGATTAAATCAATGCTGGATATTCCTTGCGGTGATTACAACTGGATGAAAGTTGTTGACAAAAAATGTGATTACATCGGAGCAGACATCGTGGAAGAGATTGTCGAGAATAATCAAAAATTATATTCATCAGACAAAGTATCTTTTCAGATTATAGATATGACAAAAGGTGCTATTCCCAAAGTAGATATGATCTTTTGTAAAGATTGCTTTCAGCATCTATCGTACGAGAATGTTGCTCTAGCTATCAATAATTTTAAGAAAAGCGGATCAAAATATCTGCTTGTATCTTCTTTTCCCAAAACATGGCGAAATCATGACATCTATGATGGAGATTTTCGTCCTCTGAACATTCGCAAAAAGCCATTCAATTTACCAAAACCTATCTACAAATTCAAAGAAGAGTCTGTTGCAGAAGGTGTGGAAACCGATAAATATATGTATTTATTGAACCTTGACGCAATACAGGAAATTACATTGTAATCATTTTTTTTCCGGTGTCCGTCAAGAGGAATATCTTCCAAGAAAGCAGTAGTCCTGATTAAAAAAAACGAGTCAACCGACACTGGTTAACTTCAATTTTATACATATCTTGAAGAATGCTTTGAATAGATAATGTATCCATTTCTTAGACACCACAAAATCTGTAATATATCTGTTTCTTTCTAGAAAATGAAGACTGTCAATTCTGTCATACACCTGCTTGGATAGTTCTTGCCGGGCAACGATCTGCTTTTCCTTCAAAATGGCTTTTCCTCCCACATGGCTACTAAAGCCCTCAGTATCATATATCACAATGTCGACATCAACATATCTGACCAGCTCTTGATGTATGCCGATGGCAATAAAGAACAATTTGAAGTCAGATGCTATCCGTAGATTCTCATCATAATATCCATATTTGTCAAACATGTCTCGTTTTATGAAAAAAGCCTGATGACACAATCCGTCTGCAAAGATTTCGTAAAGGGAAAAACTCCAATCTCTGTTTTTGTAGATGTCAAACTTTGTATGTTTTCCGCTGTAGTCGAAGAAAAAATTTCCACATAGAAAACTCTCGGAAACGTCTTCTCTAAAGGCTTTCTCCAAGACCGTGGTGGAAGCAAATATATCTCCGGAATTCAAGAAATAATAATATTCACCTTTAGCAACCCGTATTCCTTTATTCATTGCTTCATAGAGTCCTTTGTCTGGTTCACTGCTGCTAAATGTGATATTTTCTTTATATAACTCCATCACATCAACACTGCCATCTGTCGAAGCTCCGTCAATCACAATAAATTCGTAATTATCAAAACTTTGTGCAATTACGCTCTTTATCGTTTTTTCTAAACCCGCTTTGTTATTCAGATTGATTGTTATAATAGATACTTTCTTCATCGTTATATGGAATCTTCCGCAAAATTCAAACCGGACACATAATTCAAAATTACAAAATAAAGCTATCTGCACAAAAGATTAGTGGTGTAAACCCACAAAAAAACGACAATGCTCTTTCACTAACTGAAAATCTGGTCTGAAAAACATGTAGCATGCAGAAACGAAGTCGCGCCTTCTGCAACTATTTGCTGAGCAAGGCACAATTATCTTTGCTGTAGTCTAAAACAGGTTCTATCACGAGGTCTGCCTTCGGGTCACTGAATGCCACAAATGTATCCAAAAACATGTTCCAGAATTTTTTGCGAAGCTGCAAATCTCCTTCTCCTAGAAACGGATTACCGCCCGAATAAGCCATCGAAGAATAGAATCCGGGAGACCAGCCTTCATAATCGAACACATCGTCATCTTCGCCCGCATACTCATCTATGCCGAATATCATCTCTGCATCATACGCAATGATGTATGACAAAGATTGTGCTGCCAGACCAATATATGCAGCCTGACGGTGCTCGCCCGATAAGAGTTGCATCAGGTGATCTTGAAAAGAATGTCCCAGCTTGCTGAACATTTCTTTACTGCCTTTATGCAGATAAAGATAATCATTCACCTGAGTGAGCATTGTGAACAAAGTGTTGTCATTGCTCAGATTGTCATACCATATATGCTGAAAGCGTTTCACAAACTCAAAACAAAACCTTTCCACCTTGTCCACATCATTCCACATGGCAAGCAAGTCGATGCGATGACAAAGGCTCAAATGACCACGAGGGTCTGCATCTATTATGTACCTCAATATCTCGATCCGGTCTTCTATCATACCGAAAGAAGCAGGAACAGCTTCATGGGGCACTGAAAAACAGGGAACATCGTCCCTTTTTTTCAAAAAATTAAATATACCCATAGTACAATATATAGCGTGTTGTTTTGTAATAAAAAACTTCAGAAAACCATCTGAATACTTACCCCTAGCCTAAATCTGTATTATATAGTGAATACTCTAAAAAAGACAAATCCCTTTACTCTAAATTTGATTATATAACAATATTGTAACAATTTCAGTTCAAAGAACAATAAATATTTAACAACTCTAGAAAAATGCAGGCTATCGTACAAAATATCTGACACTAAAAAATCGTCTTCATCCCTATTTCCTTGACATAACTGTTATGGATTTTTTATATATTTAGACTCTTATTCTTAAAATCCGGAATATAACATGAATATGAACACGACAATAATCATTAACAAAACTAAAAATAGTATGCGAAAAATTAAATTAAGAAACTACCTGAGTGCGTTTCTTACGCTTTTTTTGCTGCAAAGCCTCAACGCACAGCAAGCTGATGTAAAAACCATCAAATCGAAACTGAACGAAGCCACTGTCTATCTGCGTGGAGCAGAATTGACACATTCGGCAACAGCAACACTCAACAAAGGCGACAACGAAATCCGTATCGAAGGACTTAGCCCGAATATTGACCGCAACAGCCTGCGAATCAAATCGAGCAATGGTGTCATCATCTCATCTTTCGAGTTTTCGACAGACGAACTGCCACTCAACAAACCCAACGAAACCCGCATGCAGGCAATGCGCGACTCGGTGGACATGCTCACGGAACAGCTAGACAAGGTGAAAGCCGCGATAAAAATAGACAGCGAACTCACTCAACTGATGAAAAAAGGAACCGACCGCAACATCGCCGACACCATTGGCGTGAACGACCTGATGAAAGTGATGGAATACTATCAGTCCAAATCGACCGAGATCGAGATGCGCCAGATCACCAACCGCAACAAACAAACCAAACTGGAGATTGCAATGGCAGAAATCAACGTAAGGCTGCGTAGCGAATCCACAAAAAAATATGAAACATCAGGCGTACTGCGTCTGAGCACATCTGCCCCGCTGGCCACTACCTGCTCGTTCACCATATCATACTACACGGCAGCAGCCCGCTGGATTCCATACTATGACATCAACATCAAACAAGCCGACAAACCCATCGACATCGTAGCCAAAGCCAAAGTGAGCCAGACAACAACCGTGAACTGGGACAAAGTGCGGCTAACACTGTCAACCGCAACACCCTCCAGCGGAAAAATAGCCCCACTGTTCAACGCATGGTTTCTCCAATACAGACAGCCTTCAATACGAGTAAGAGGGATGAGTTCATTGCCTGCGCAAAATTCAATTTCGTATAAAAGCAGCCCTGTTGCAGACGAAAAAAGCCTCAACGAAGTAGTGGTTCTTGGATACGGCACAATGAAAAAAGAAACTTCTCCGCTCTATGTGGTCAATGGAGAAGTTGTGGACGAGGAATTTTATAAATCTATCGATCCGGCTTCAATAAAAGACGTATCAGTGCTTAAAGATGCGGCAAGCACTGCCATATACGGAT
>JBKECE010000299.1:0-1579 GCA_047974325.1 Dysgonomonas sp.
TTAGAAGTATTGAGCAATACGAGGGGCGCGACATTTCAAAAAATATTGAAGTTACAGAGTTTTACGAAAAATTTAGCTTATGGTTAGAATATAGCAAACCTGTTATTCCAAATTGGATAAAGGTTGAAGCTCTAACCAATGGCTATTTTTTTGATGTCTTAGAGGCGCAAGACAGAGCTACTTATCAAATACAATGTAGAGTATTATATAATTTTTAATGGAGGATATAAATATGGATGGAACATTACAATTAAGAAGTGACAAGGTTGCCTTTTTAGGTTTACCAAAAGAAGGTGGAGAAGCAGGAGAAAAAGTATATAAAAGAATGCAAGGTTTTACTTCTTTTTCTGTTTCAAAAAACCCAAAAGAATATAGTAGACAATATGTTGACGAGTCCCAAGAGCAAACAGACGTAACAGGGTACAGCCCTTCTATCGATTTTGGCTTTGACAAATATACTGGAAATGATGTACATGATTTTTTAACAGAACTTATTGACAACGAAGTTATTGGAACAGGTGCTGTTGTTGAGATATTATTAGTAGATATTACGGAAACTGAAAACAACGCTCAACTTAGACCCTACGCAGTTATTGCAAATACTGAGGGCGATAGTATGGACGCATATACCTATAGCGGTACATTTGCAGTTAAGGGCAATAAAGTTTGGGGTAACGCAACAGTGTCAACGGACGGATTAACTGCAGATTTTACTGTAGCATAGTAACATGTTTAATCTTTTAGTTGATGGATTACCTAAGTTTGTCACTATTGATAATATCCTCTATGACATTAATTTTAATGCTCATGCAATGATTAATATTGCAATATTAACAGAGGAAAATGGGTCGAACTCAGATGAAGAAAAAAGCGTAGTTGCTATGGAGCAATTAAGATTATTTTATCCCGTCTTACCCAACAATCTACAAGAAGCTATGAAAAAGTTAATTGAGTTTTATACCTATCCCTTAGATGACTATGGTAAAAATTTTAAAAATGAGGGGAGCAAAGGTTTTTCGCAAAGTAGTTATTCTTTTAAATATGATGGTAATTTGATTTATTCGGCTTTTTTACAGCAATATCAATGTGAAAGTTTCAAAAACCTTCATTGGTTTCAGTTTAAATCCATGCTCGAGAATTTGACAGAAGATTGTTTATTTGTAAAAGTTATGCAATACCGTACAATTAAGATATCAAAAGAAATGTCTAAGTCCGAAAAAGCTTTTTATAGAAAGATGAAAAAACTTTATCAAATTCCAGATAATAGACCAGAAGAAGAAAAAGATAAAGATTTTGCAAATGTTTTATTTAGTTTGTAATTGTATTTTAGTCATATACACGATATAATAAGTGTAATATTACATTGTGTATAGGAGGTAAAACATGAAAAAATTTATAAGCGGCTTATTAGTAGGTTTGTTAATTAGCTCAACTGTTGTTTTTGGCGCAAATATTATAAAATCAGCAGAATATAATACAACTAAAATTGTATTTGACGGCAACGAATTAGATGTATCGACACAACCCATGGTTTCAATTCAAGAGGAAGGTGTAGATGGCGTAAGGAACTATATGCCAG
>JBKECE010000302.1:0-13629 GCA_047974325.1 Dysgonomonas sp.
AATAATAATATCGACGATAGCCTTTCAGCCAATACACCTCCACCACTACCTTTTCTGCACATTGATGAAGAAAGTGAATTATCTTCCGATCCTATCCAAACCGGAAACGAAGTGGCTAACACGGATGATGGCGATGCGCCCAAAACAGATGTGGATTATGAAGAGGAGGAGATCGTTGTACCTCATATAAAAGCTGTCACCCCTGAAAATAAATATATCTCAGAAGAAAGGATGATTGTGCCGGACGATGTGCCAACATTCGAATACACATCAAGCAAGCCTGAACAATCTGTAACTATCCTGTCAGAGATATCTCCTGAAATCGAAGAGGAAAAGCAAAATTCTGAATCATCAACACCGGAAACCGTTCTATCTGATATTGAGAAGGACAATGACAGTATGAATGATCAGGAGGACTTTTCCTACCCTGATTATGATGCAATATATGAAGAAGAAGATAAAAAACGGAAACTGTTCAGAATAATTCCCTACATTCTTCTGGGAATTGTACTGTTAATCATCAGCATCTTAGGATTTTCAAAGCTAATTGAGAGAATCAACAAATCTAAAAGAATACCTTACTACAATTCAGGAAATCTGGTAGATTCAGATACAATGCCCGCGGCAAAAAAAGCAAATGCAAATTTTTCTGATTTTCCCGATTCGGGCAGCCTTGATTCGGCAGCCAAAGAAACAGCCCGGCAATTGCAGTTGTTGAAAAACTCTATTGAGAATAATACATCACAAGTTCCACCAAAAGATTCTGTGAAAGGCACAGAAGCAAAGATTCAAACCCCGACTGCCAGCAATTTACAGCAACCGAACCAAAAAATCGTAGGAAACAAAGGAGCAGGAAATTCCGGGAATGGGCTCTCTCCTGAAAACACAAAAAAAAACAATCCGCAAACAACCCAAGAATCAGAACTGCAAGTCTATCTGAATAAAGCCCACGAAAAATTTGAATCTAAAAAAAAAGGTTCATCTATAACTCCGAAGGAAACGAAAGCGGATCAACCGGAAGCGAATAACAATCCTTCACAAAAAAACATTGCGACAGTCACTTTGAAACAAGGTGAATCATTAAGAACAATATCTGCTAAATATTACGGAAAAAAGGAATACTGGGTATATCTATACAAGGAAAACAGAAATCGAATATCAAATCCGAACAATGTGCCGATTGGGACTAGACTCGTAGTTCCTGACTTGTCAAAATACGTGGAGAATCCACAAGATCCAAATTCTGTGCAAGCTGCAAAAAACCTTGAAAAGCAGATAATAAGAAAATAAGCATTAATAAAACATATCAATTTTAGGAGTTAATCACACAAAATCTACTAATTTTGTACAATTAGCCTTGACGCTATAGGAAATAAAAGAAGAAAAGTATCATAAAGATGAGTATATTAGAATTAAGTGAACAGGAAATAATCCGAAGAAAAAGCTTAGACGAAATGCGACAAGCGGGAATAGACCCCTACCCTGCGGCATTATATAGCGTAAACGCATATTCTACAGAAATAAAAAACACTTTCGACGACCATGCACAACCTCCCCGCCAAGTTTCCATAGCCGGTCGAATCATGGGCCGGAGAATCATGGGCAAAGCCTCTTTCATGGAACTCCAAGACTCGGAAGGACGCATACAAGTCTACATATCCAGAGATGATCTCTGTCCTGATGAAAACAAAGATTTGTATAACAATGTATTCAAAAAATTACTCGATATAGGAGACTTTGTTGGGGTCACCGGATATGTGTTCCGCACCCAAATGGGCGAAATATCGGTGCATGCTGAAACACTCACGGTCTTGTCAAAATCGCTTCGTCCCTTGCCCGTAGTAAAAGTAAAAGACGGCGTTACGTACGATGGTTTTACCGATCCTGAGCAACGTTATCGTCAGCGCTATGTGGATCTGATAGTGAACGACGGTGTTAAAGATATATTCATAAAACGCACCCAGATATTCAACTCCATGCGTAACTTCTTTAACGAAAGAGGTTATATGGAAGTTGACACTCCAGTGCTTCAAAGCATTCCTGGAGGCGCTTCGGCTCGCCCTTTCATCACGCACCACAATTCTTTGGATATTGATATGTATCTGCGTATTGCCAATGAATTATACCTCAAGAGGCTACTTGTAGGAGGTTTTGAAGGAGTCTACGAGTTTTCGCGTAACTTCCGCAATGAGGGTATGGACAGAACGCATAATCCAGAATTTACCGTAATGGAAATTTATGTAGCTTATAAAGACTACAACTGGATGATGGAATTTACAGAGCAGATGCTTGAAAGAGCTGCTTTAGATGTATTGGGAACTACCGAAGTGAAAATGGGCGACCACATACTAAATTTTAAAGCTCCTTATCCCAGAGTCACCATGATTCAGGCAATCAAAGATCATACAGGTATCGATATCACCGGGATGAATGAGGATCAGCTTCGGGATGTCTGTCGTCAGGTCGGTGTAGAACAGGACGAAACGATGGGTAAAGGAAAACTGATTGATGAAATATTCGGTGAGAAATGTGAAGGCAAATACATTCAGCCTACATTCATAACCGACTATCCGATAGAAATGTCTCCGCTTTGCAAACGTCACAGAAATGATCCCGAACTGACAGAACGCTTCGAGCTCATGGTAAACGGCAAAGAATTGGCAAATGCCTATTCTGAGTTGAACGATCCAATCGACCAACGCCAACGTTTCGAAGATCAGCTGAAGCTATCCGAAAAAGGAGACGATGAAGCAATGTTCATTGATCAGGATTTTCTTCGTGCCCTCGAATACGGAATGCCTCCTACAGCCGGAATGGGAATTGGTATGGATCGTCTGGCTATGTTACTCACAGGTCAGCCTTCGATACAAGAAGTTCTTTTGTTCCCTCAGATGAGACCGGAAAAGGTGGCAAAGAAAGATGCAGCCTCAGCATATATGGCTTTGGGCATAGCCGAAGATTTGGTAGCCATAATCCAAAAAGCAGGTTACATGACTATTGATGACCTGAAAAACGTTAATCCACAGAAAATCAGGCAAGATATGGGAGACATTAATAAGAAGCATAAGCTGAATCTAGATCTGCCAGCTGTAACCGAAATAGAAATTTGGATAAGTAAAATAGAAGCGTAACATCTTATTATTTAGAATCTTACAACATGAGTTTTCTAGGGAAAATAGCAGTATTGGGAGGTGGAACATGGGCAACTGCACTGGCTAAGATAGTTTTGCTGCACGAACCGGAGTTGAACTGGTATATGCGCCGGCCAGAACAGATAGAAGAATTCAAGAAGCTGGGACACAACCCGTTCTATTTATCTACAGCCACCTTTGACACTTCCAGAATATCATTCACATCAGATATCAATGAATTGGCCAGCAATTCGGACACACTCATTTTTGCTGTCCCCTCGCCTTTTTTGAAGGCTCATCTGGCGAAACTCGAAGTGCCTATCAAAGATAAATTCATCATTTCGGCAATCAAAGGTATCGTCCCTGACGAGAACATGCTCATAACAGACTATTTATCAGAATTCTACGATGTGCCATTAAATAACATAGCTGTTATAGCCGGACCTTGCCATGCCGAAGAGATCGCGTGGGAAAAACAATCTTACCTGACCATTGGATCCATCAATCCGGAAAGAGCACAAGCTGTTGGAGAAGTGTTCACCAATCGTTTTCTGAAAACCTCTTCATCAGTAGATGTCAATGGTATAGAATTGGCTGCAGTGCTGAAAAATGTATATGCTATCGCATCAGGCATATGTCATGGTCTGAAATATGGTGACAATTTTCAAGCTGTGCTGATATCAAACGCTGTGATAGAAATGGAGCGTTTTGTTGCCACAGCTGCGCCCAACTGCGAGCGCCACATTTGCACATCGGCATATCTGGGCGATTTGTTAGTGACAGCCTATTCAAGTTTCAGCCGCAACAGGACATTCGGATCAATGATCGGTAAAGGATATTCGGTGAAAGCTGCCCAATTGGAGATGGAAATGATTGCCGAGGGTTATTATGCCACCAAATGCATATCAGAGTTAAATAAACAGTTGAACGTCGAAATGCCGATCTTGGATACCGTGCATCGCATTTTATATGAGAAATCTTCGCCTCGCTCCGAGATAAAAATGCTGCGCGAAGATATTTTGAAATGAGAACGAATCTAACTAACTATTATAATATACATTAAGAATGGAAAAAACAATTGGATTAAACATAGACAAAGTTCTTTCTTTTGTTAGCAAGCAAGATATCGAAAAAAATGCAGCCCTGGCAAAAAAAAGTAATGAGATGCTGCACAAAGGTGATGGAAAAGGCAACGACTTCATCGGTTGGTTGCACCTTCCCTCTTCACTGACAGCTGATCATCTGAAAGACATTCAGGACACAGCAAATGCATTGCGAAACAAATGTGAAGTAATTGTAGTGGTGGGCATTGGAGGTTCTTATCTGGGAGCCAGAGCAGTCATTGAAGCTCTATCCAATTCTTTCGACTGGTTGCAAAAAGACCGTAAAAATCCTGTTATTGTTTATGCAGGACAGAACATTGGCGAAGATTATATTTCGGAACTAATTTCATATCTGGGCGATAAATCGTTCGGGATCATCAATATATCTAAATCAGGTACAACCACCGAACCTGCACTTGCATTCCGTTTACTGAAAAGAGAACTGGAAAATCAAGTGGGAAAGGCTGAAGCAAAATCACGTATTGTAGCCATCACCGATGCTGCACGCGGAGCTTTGCACACACTGGCAAAACAAGAAGGTTATAAAATGTATGTGATTCCAGACAATGTTGGCGGACGCTTTTCGGTACTTACTCCCGTAGGATTGCTTCCGATAGCCGTGGCTGGAATAGACATCGTGAAATTGGTAGAAGGTGCTGTTTATATGGAAAAAAATACAACACCTGACATTCCGTTCGAACAAAACTTGTCAGAAATATATGCCGTAACGCGTAATCAACTATATGCCAAGGGAAAGAAAATAGAAATTCTGGCCAATTTCAACCCTAAGCTGCATTTCTTTGCCGAATGGTGGAAACAACTCTACGGTGAAAGCGAAGGAAAAGAAAATAAAGGAATCTTCAACGCTGCGGTAGATTTCACTACCGATTTGCATTCAATGGGACAATGGATTCAAGAAGGTGAACGTTCCATTTTTGAAACAGTGCTTTCTGTCGCAAATCCGAAAAACACAGTGACCGTTCCGGCTGACCAAGAAGACCTTGACGGACTCAACTTCCTGATAGGAAAAAGAGTCGATTTCGTAAACAAAATGGCGGAATTGGGTACTCAGTTGGCTCATGTTGACGGTGGTGTTCCCAACATCAAAATAGAAATTCCGGAATTGAGTGAATATTATCTCGGACAACTGATCTATTTCTTTGAGAAAGCATGTGGAATAAGCGGTTATATACTTGGAGTGAATCCATTTGATCAACCCGGAGTGGAAGCCTACAAAAAGAATATGTTTGCATTGCTCAACAAACCCGGATTTGAAAAAGCACACGAAGAAATTCAAAAACGTTTATAAATAACAATAAAAAATATAGAGATGCTTGTTTGATGAAGACAAGCATCTTTTGACTGATAGAATGGCAGAAAAAAGGCACTTGTTAGGACTAACGCTAGACGAACTGAAAGAGATTGTCGAAGAGTGTGGTTTGCCAAAATTTTCAGCCAAACAAATCGCCGATTGGCTCTACAAGAAGCAAGTTTCATCAATAGACGAAATGACCAATATTTCGCTGACCAACAGAAATGCATTGTCCGAAAAATACGATGTCGGCAGATCGTCTCCCGTTGAGTTTCAAAAATCGGTAGATGGAACAGTAAAATACCTGTTCAAAACAGATTCGGGAAAATACATAGAATCGGTGATGATACCCGAAAGTGACAGAGCCACACTGTGTGTGTCATCGCAGGTCGGATGCAAACTCAATTGCCTCTTTTGCATGACCGGCAAGCAAGGCTTTCAGGGAAATCTTTCGGCAAATGAGATCATCAATCAGATGTGTTCGGTTGCTGAAGCCGCCGACCTGACAAACGTCGTATTCATGGGAATGGGTGAACCACTCGACAACTATAACGAACTCAAAAAAGTATTGGAAGTGATCACTTCCGACTATGGATTTGCATGGAGTCCGAAACGCATCACGGTTTCCACAACAGGAATGACGCCCAAACTAAAACTGTTCCTGAACGACAGCAATGCACATTTGGCAATCAGCCTGCACAATCCGATAGCGGGAGAACGGTTGTCCATAATGCCCGCCGAGAAGGCTTATCCTCTGGCAGGCATACTATCATTGCTCAAAGAATATGATTGGTCTAAACAACGGCGTTTGTCGTTCGAATACATCATGTTCAACAACCTTAACGACAGCATGACTCACGCAAAAGAGCTGGTGAAGATTCTCAATGGTCTGGATTGTCGTGTCAATCTGATCCGTTTTCATGCAATACCTGATGTGGAGCTGACAACCTCGACCACCGAACGCATGGAATTTTTCAGGGATTATCTGACAAGTAAAAAGCTCACATGCACCATCAGGTCGTCACGTGGTGAAGATATATTCGCCGCTTGTGGGATGTTGTCGACCGAAAAAAGTAAAGAAATAAGCTGACAGTATTAAACCTTTTGGTATAATTCTTGTCGCAAATAGAATGTATATATAAAAATATGATAAAAGTAGGGATCACTCACGGTGATATAAACGGAATAGGATATGAAGTTATCCTCAAAACTTTTGGAGATATAAGGATCACGGAACTTTGTATTCCGGTGATATATGGATCGGCAAAAGTGGCAGCATACCATCGCAAGGCATTGGATTTGCCGCCGGTAACCTTCAACCAGATTCAAAGCGCAAAAGATGCCGACATCAATAAAGTCAACATCATCAATTGCGTTGCAGATGACATCAAAGTGGATCTGGGCAAATCTACTAAAACGGCAGGCGAATCTTCGTTTGTTTCCTTGGAGCGCGCGACAAAAGATCTGGCCGAAGGCTTGATCGATGTTCTGGTAACGGCTCCAATCAATAAAGACAACATTCAGCAAGACGATTTTCATTTTCCCGGACATACGGAATATCTGGAAAAGAAATTTGCTGCCGATGACGAAAAATCTTTGATGATCCTTGCCAAGGACAATTTGCGTGTTGCACTGGTCACTGGACATATTCCATTGTCGGAAGTTCCATCGCGGATATCGAAAGAAAAGATTGTGGAAACGATCAGCATTTTCAATCAGACGCTTGTCCGCGACTTCAACATTGAAAAACCCCGCATTGCAGTATTGTCACTCAATCCGCATGCAGGCGAAAACGGATTACTCGGATCGGAAGAGAACGATACCATCATTCCTGCACTCAAATACGTTGAAGAAAAAGGAATCTTGGCTTTCGGACCATTCGCCGCTGACGGATTTTTCGGATCGGGACGTTTTGCCGAATTTGACGGCATTCTGGCCATGTATCACGATCAGGGTTTAGCCCCTTTCAAAACGTTGGCGATGGAAGATGGTGTCAATTTCACTGCAGGTCTGCCAATCATCCGCACATCTCCGGCACACGGAACAGCTTATGATCTGGCAGGAAAGAATGAAGCATCGGAAGTATCGTTCCGTCAAGCTATTTATATGGCGATAGATACCTATCGCAACAGAAAAGAATACGATGAAGCACATGCTAATCCGCTGAGAAAATTATACTTTGAAAAGGGTGGAGATAATGAAGTGTTGAATCTTGCAAAAGAAGACAATAACGATTAAATAAATTCTTGAGATAAGAAAATGAATTACGCTATTATCGCGGCAGGCGAGGGCTCTCGTCTGGCACAGGAGGGTGTCACCCTGCCCAAACCATTGGTCAGGCTGGACGGTGTGGAAATGATTCGCCGTCTGATCGATATTTTCGTTCGCAACAGGGCATCTTCTATCAGTATAATCATCAATCAGGAAATGACACAGGTTCAGCAATTTGTGAAGCAAATAAAGTTGGACATACCTCTTAATGTCATCATTAAATCCACACCAAGTTCCATGCATAGTTTTTATGAACTAAGAGACTTTTTGCGTGGAGGAAAATTCTGCCTGACAACAGTCGATACCATTTTTCGCGAAGATGACTTCAAAAATTATATCGACGCTTTCATAGACAACACTTCTGCAGATGGCATGATGGCTGTAACAGACTACATTGATGATGAAAAGCCTCTCTATGTGGAAGTCGATGAAGAGATGAATATCACCGGATTTCTGGATCAGTCCGATTCCTGCACATATATCTCGGGCGGAATATATGGACTCAGCCCTAAAGCAATAGATACACTCGAGAAATGTCTCTCTGGCGGACAGTCGCGTATGCGCAACTTCCAACGGCAACTCGTTGCAGACGGATTACGGCTCAAGGCTTATCCTTTTCCAAAAATTGTGGATGTGGATCATGCTGAAGATATCGCAAAAGCAGAATTATTTTTAAAAACAGATACAATATAGATTCAAATAATTACTCAAATTAATAAAGATGTCAAAAAACAAACTGGCAGGTATCAAACGCCAGATGAAATATTCTCCGAATCATATCGGAAACGATGGGATGATCTTTAGCTTAACTTCGGAATGCCTCAAAGAAATGGGCTATGAAGTACATGATTATACCGAAGGAGAATTCGTAGTATGCGATCTTGACGAGAAATATATCTTCAACATGGTTCGCGACAAAAGTTCCATCGCCAAGCTCAAACGCTGTGAAGACGAAGGAGCCGTAGTAATCAATTCAGGTTATGGCATTGATAATTGTACACGTGGCAAAATGACACGTCTGTTGCTCGACAATAAAATACCACATCCCGACAGTTTTATCATTGATACAGATCAAGACCCAACGGAGCTACTGCAAAAAATGAAAGCATCTTCTTTTTGGATTAAACGAGGCGACTTCCATGCCATCCACCGCGAAGATGTAACCTTTGTGCGAAGCATAGATGAAGCCAAATCCATATTGAAAGAATTTGCCTGGCGAGGAATCCCTAATGCCGTAATAAACGAACATCTGGAGGGTGACCTTGTCAAATTTTATGGTGTAGCAGATACAGACTTTTTCTATCACTTCTACCCTTTCGATCTGAGTCACAGCAAATTCGGATTGGAGAAGATCAACGGCACTGCTCATCAATATCAATTTTCGGAAGCAGAACTAAAAAAAGTCTGTGACAAAGCCGGAGAAGTATTGGGTGTGAAAATATATGGTGGCGACTGCGTTGTCGCTCCCGATGGAACTTTCAAAATCATTGATTTCAACGATTGGCCTAGCTTTGCACCTTGCCGAAAAGAAGCTGCTCCCAAAATAGCGGAGTGCATACATAAGCAAATTGTGGCAAGTTTAAACAAATAAAAAAATTGATTTCTAATATATAAAAATGGAACAAAATTCATCAACTCTAGAATCAACCCTCAAATCATCCGATACAGAAGAACCAATCGATATTTATTTTTATCGTCCGATAGGATACAGATGTGCTCTGCTTTGCCAGAAATTGGGCATTACACCTAACGTGATCACTATTGCCAGTATGTTTATCGGTGTTGCAGCCGGAGTCTGCTTTTATTTCGAAAACAACATCTGGATCACACTACTCGGCATATTCCTTCTGGTATGGGCAAACACTTTTGACAGTGTGGATGGACAACTTGCCAGAATGACCAAAAACTTTTCAAAGGTGGGACGTATCCTCGATGGGTTTGCAGGAGATCTGTGGTTCGCGGCAATCTATATTGCCATCTGCCTCCGTACAATGGACGAATGGGGCTGGTGGATATGGTTAACAGCCGTCGTAACAGGATTTTTTCACTCCAAACAGGCATCTATTGCAGATTATTACAGGAACATCCATTTGCTCTTTCTGAAAGGAAAATCTGGAAGTGAGCTGGATTCGTCAGCCGACCTCACCAAAGAGTACAAGTCTTTATCGTGGAACAAAAAAGAATGGTTCGACAAGATCGTTGCATTCTTCTATGCATCATACACACGGGGACAGGAAAACTGGACACCAGATTTTCAAAAGATGCTCGCATTGATCAAAGATAAATTTGGAGACACTGCTCCTGAACAATTCAGAAAGGATTTCAGAGCAAAAAGCTTACCACTTATGAAATGGACTAATATATTGTCATTCAATACCAGAGCAATAGTGCTATGCTTGTCGATGCTGATCGGATTCCCTTGGGTCTATTTTGTTTTTGAACTCACTGTGCTGAATATTATTTTGATATATATGATCTCTTCTCATGAAAAAATGAGCAGACAGTTTTCAGAAAAGATTATGCAAGGAGCGTATAATTAAAGTCTCAGATCTTATCATATTGGCTAGTTTCGTATTTATAGATAGCATAGTTATATTATTGAAATATATTATAAAATATGATCTTTAAATTATATTAAGAAGAAAATAAAATGTTAGATATAACACAGATAAAAGGAATAATATTCGACTATGGAGGCACCATTGACAGCAACGGCAAACATTGGGCAGAAGTGTTGTGGGAAGCATACGAAGACAACAAAGTTCCTGTCACGAGAGAAGCCTTCCGCGAAGCATATGTATACGCCGAACGCTATCTGGCCACACACCTTGTTATTCAACCAAATGACAATTTCAAAGAAGTTCTTTTAAAAAAGGTTAATCTCCAAATAAACTATCTGATAGATAAAGATTTTTTGACAGAAGCCCTTAAAACAGATGAATATTACCTTGCTATTTCGAATCAATGTTATACCTTTGTTCAAAATCTAATCTCAGAGGAGAAAACAGTCTTAGAAATTCTGCATAAAAAATATCCGATGGTTTTAGTATCCAATTTTTACGGTAATGTGAGTGCCGTAGTGGATGATTTTGGACTGACAGAATGCTTTGACCAGATTATTGAATCGGCAGTAGTGGGTGTGCGCAAACCTGATCCGGCAATTTTTGCACTTGGAGTTCAGGCTCTCAATTTGCCTGCCGAAAATGTAGTGGTGATCGGTGATTCGCATGCGAAAGATATTGTGCCGGCTGCAAAAAACGGATGCAAAACCATCTGGCTGAAAGGTCTTGGATGGGGCGATGACGAACCGGGTGCAACAGCCGATATCATCATTGAAGATTTTATGGAATTGAAAAAAATCTTTAATATATAAATTAATAAAAAGGAAATCACAAAAGTGATTGGATCTTGATAACTATTGAACGACTGATTTTTATATTGTCATTCAGCCGCGAAACAAAAATTATTTTAAAGCTATAAACAAAGTATTATGGAAAAAGTGCAATTGAAAGACGCTAAAGGAAAACTAGGCGTTCTTGTTGTAGGGGTTGGAGGAGCTGTTTCTTCAACATTCATTGCAGGTACTCTCATCACCCGTAAAGGGTTAGGTGTTCCTGTTGGTTCTATTACTCAATTAGCAACAATGCGTTTGGGAAAAAGAGAAGAAAACCGTTTCCCGAAAATCAAAGATGCTGTGCCATTGGCAGATCTGAACGACTTGGTTTTTGGTGGTTGGGATATTTTCGAAGAAGATATTTACAAAGCTGCACGTCATGCTGAAGTGTTGACAGTTGAAGATCTTGACAAAGTGAAAGACGAATTGTCTGCCATCAAACCAATGAAAGCTGTTTTTGACCAAAACTACGTGAAACGCCTTCATGGAACATGGGTAAAACAAGCGCCTACAAAATGGGAGTTGATGGAACAACTTCGCGAAGATATCAGGAAGTTCAAAGCTGACAACAAGTGTGACCGTATGCTCGTTATCTGGTGTGGTAGTACTGAAGTGTTTACTCCACTTGGTGAAGTACACAAAACACTGCCAGCTCTAGAAAAAGCAATGAAAGAAAATCATGCAGAAATTTCGCCTTCTATGCTTTATGCATACGCAGCCATTGCCGAAGGAATTCCATACATCAATGGTGCACCTAACCTGACAGTAGATATGCCTGCAATATGGGATTTTGCTGCTCAGAAAAAATCTCCTATCTGTGGAAAAGACTTTAAGACTGGTCAGACAATGTTGAAAACAGTTCTTTCACCGATGTTGAAAACACGTATGTTGGGATTGAACGGATGGTTCTCTACCAACATCCTTGGAAACCGTGATGGTGAAGTGCTTGACGATCCGGGTTCATTCAAAACAAAAGAAGAATCAAAATTGTCTGTTATCGACAACATTCTTCAACCTGATCTATATCCTGAACTTTACGGAAACGTATATCACAAAGTTCGTATCAACTATTACCCACCACGCAAAGACAACAAAGAAGGCTGGGACAATATTGATATTTTCGGTTGGTTAGGCTATCCTATGCAATTGAAAGTGGATTTCCTTTGCCGTGACTCTATTCTTGCAGCACCGCTTTGTCTTGACCTTGTATTGTTCACAGACCTTGCTCAACGTGCCGGAATGAGTGGAATCCAAAGTTGGTTATCTTTCTACTTCAAGAGCCCAATGCACGACAACGAACACATTGCAGAACACGATTTGTTTATCCAATATGTGAAGTTAAAAAATACACTTCGCAAGATGATTGGAGAAGAAACCGTAGACTATATCGATTAATAAATCGCTTGTCCGATACAAAAAAGCCTGAACAAAATTTTGTTCAGGCTTTTTTACTTGAGAAATTAATCGTTTATCAGAAACTAGCTTGTTCAAACTGAGATATAGCAGCTTTCCATTCGGACGGAATTTCGATTGATTTTCCGGCTGAAGCATCGAACGTAACAAACACCGATTTGCAAATACTCTTCACCTCGTCTGTGTCCACATTTCTGAGTTGTTGCAGAAAAGTGCCACTTTTGTTGCCAAGGCGAATTATTTTTGTGTCCACAGCTATATTTTCTTTATAGAATATAGGCAGCAGAAAGTCTGATTCAATTCGGGCTAAAACAATTTGTCCCTCAGTCCAACTAACACTTTCTGCCTTCAGGCAGTCCAAATAGTGAATTTTTCCCAGATCATAGAAACTATAATAAATATTATTGTTAATATGCCCGATCGCATCAATATCATTAAATCTGATTTGTACGGGTAACGATCTGTTAAAATGCTCTTCTTCTGTTTCCATCTTTTATTTAAATATTATGTCGTCTACAACCTTCATTCCGGCATATTCATTCAATGCGGCTATCATCCGCTCTTTAGCCATCATCAATTCTGAACGCAAAACCGATGAAGCCAACTGAATATGCAATATATTATTTTTCAGATAGATATCTGATGTATAGTTTTTTACAGTATTGCCAAACAGAAAAGACCAACCTGAGATAACTCTGCTTTCGGCTATTTTTCTTCTAAAAAATGGATTTTCATTAAAATATTGTCTCAATGCTTCACCAATACGCTGTGTATTTTTCTTTCTCATAGACCACCTTCTGTATGAATTTCCTGCACTACACCATTGCCCACATTGAAGATCTTATGATCATCACTTATTCCCGACAAAAGTTCCACCAGATGTTCACGATTGGTATCGGTTATGAAGATCTGCCCGAATTCCTTGCCTGAAACCAATTTTATGATCTGCTCTACCCTCACGGCATCCAGTTTGTCAAAGATGTCGTCCAACAAGAGAATCGGTGT